>JBCDEK010000012.1:0-58077 GCA_039179785.1 Pseudomonadota bacterium
CCGATCCTCGGGCCAGTCCGCTCTTGGCGGACTTCAAAGGCGCCCCCCCGGTGTGGATCACCCCCGGCTAAACCGAAATCTTGCTGGATGCCAGCCGCCGGATGGCGGCGCGGCTAGGGGCGCATGGCGTGGATGTCACATATGTCGAAGAACGCGATGTGCCCCATGTCTGGCCCATCTTTCACAACACCTTGCCCGAGGCGCGCGCCACGCTGCAGGCCCTTGCCAGCTGGATCGGGGCTCAAACAGGAACAAGCGTGCCGACGCGGTAGCTGACCGCCTCTGCCACATGGGGTTTGCGCACGGTCTTTGACCCATCCAGATCGGCGATGGTGCGCGCCACGCGCAAAACCCGGTGAAAGCCGCGCGCGGACAGGCCAAACCGGTCAGCGACCTTGGTCAGCAGGGCGCGACCTTCCGTATCGGGTGCCGCAAAACTGTCCAGGGCACCGCCTGACAGGTCCGCGTTGCTGCGCATGCCCGATCCGTCGAGCCGCGCGGACTGAACCTTGCGGGCGGCCTCCACACGCGCCGCGACCGTGGCAGAACTGTCGCCAGAGGCAGGCAGATCAAGGTCCGAATAGGTCACGGGCGGGACATCCACGCGCAAGTCGAACCGATCCATCAAAGGCCCCGAGATGCGACCCATATAGTCCTCGCCACAGGCAGGCGCACGGCCGCAGGCGCGCGATGGATCCGAAAGATAGCCGCATTTGCACGGGTTCGCCGCCGCCACCAGCATGAACCGGCACGGATATTTTACGTGATTGTTGGCGCGGGCGACCATGACCTCGCCCGTCTCGATGGGTTGGCGCAGGGTCTCAAGCACAGTGCGCGGAAACTCGGGAAACTCGTCCATGAACAAGACACCGTTGTGAGCCAGCGACGCTTCCCCCGGTTTGGCGCCGCGTCCCCCACCGATGATCGCAGCCATCGACGCGGTGTGGTGCGGCTCGCGAAAGGGGCGATCCATCGAAATGCCGCCTGCGTCCAACAGCCCGGCGAGCGAATGGATCATCGAGGTCTCCAGCGCTTCCATCGCCGACAACGGCGGCAAGATACCCGGCAAGCGGGCAGCCAGCATCGACTTGCCTGACCCCGGCGTGCCGACCATAAGAAAGTGATGCCGCCCGGCTGCGGCGACTTCCAGTGCGCGTTTGGCCCGTTCCTGTCCCTTTACGTCGCGCAGGTCCGGCACGCCAGAACCACCGGCGACCTTGCCTGCCTTGGCGGGCTCCAGCGGCACCTGGCCCGTATAGTGCCGCACCACGTCGCCCAGCGAGGCGGCGGCAATCACCTTGGTCGCATCAACCCAGGCCGCTTCGGCCCCCGACCCCGCCGGACAGAGCAGCCCGCGATCCTGTTCCGCGGCGGCCATGGCGGCGGGCAGCGCGCCAACGACGGGCACAAGCGTGCCGTCCAGTGACAGCTCACCCAACGCCACGGTCCCTTCGACCGTGTCTTCGGGCAGGATGCCAAGGGCGGCGAGCAGTGACAGCGCGATGGGCAGGTCGAAATGCGATCCCTCCTTGGGCAGGTCAGCGGGCGACAGGTTGATCGTGATCCGTTTGGACGGCAACGCAATGGACATGGCCGTCAGCGCCGCGCGCACGCGGTCGCGGGCCTCGGACACGGCCTTGTCCGGCAGGCCCACGATGGAAAAGGCGGGCAGGCCCGGGGTCATGGCGCATTGCACCTCGACCTCGCGCGCGTCGACGCCCTGAAATGCCACCGTATAGGCGCGTGCCACCATGTCTCACCCTTTCAAAGGTGGTTAATGGCTAGTCTCACGTGGTTTATGATTGGTTAATGGGGCCGCGTGTTCTGCATATTTTGTGAACAATGAAGCCGGACCGTGTCGCTAGACCGGCCAGGGTCGGGTGGGCAGACCCATGTCGTAGGGGAAGGGGTCATAGGTGACCTTTTGCCCCTCGGCGCGCCAGGTCTGAAATGCGGGGTCTGTCAGCGTCTCATGGCAATAGGCGCGGCTGGCATCGGGCACCGGCAGGTCATAGCCGACCATGCGTGCGCAAACCGGGGCATAGAATACATCGACCAACGAGTAGACGCCAAAAAGCCAGGGGCCATCGGTTTTGAACTTCGCGGCATGTCCCCAGAGCGTTTCGATCCGGTCCAGATCAGCCTGCACCTCGGGGGCGACGACAAAGCCCTCGTTCACGTGTTGCAGTTGCATCGGGCAGGCGCTGCGCAAGGCGGTAAAGCCTGCCACCATCTCGGCACAAAGCCACCGGGCGGTGGCGCGGGCGGCAGCGTCTTTTGGCCAAAGCCCCGCATCCGGGTGCCGTTCGGCCAGTGTTTCTGCCATGGCAAGGCTTTCGCCCACGACGGTGCCGTCGGGCAATTTCAGCGCTGGCACCAGCCGCGCCGGGGCCAGCGCTGTCATGTCATCCGCCATCGTGCCCGCATAAAGGCCGATCATATGGGTGCGATGGGGCAGGCCGAACTTGTCCAGCATCAGCCAGCCGCGCAGCGACCAGCTCGAAAAGGTGCGGTCGCCGATATACAGGTCGTAAGTCATGGGGTGCAGGCTAGGCGCAGTGGCGGCCCTTTGCCCAACGCAGATTTGTGGGAAGGTACATCACGGGCAGTGATTGATTGTCTCGGCCTGACCCGTGGCCCGGTTCAGGGTGGTCACGGACAGCGGGTCGATCTTGTGAGCGAGCACCTCTTGTGCGGTGATCCCCAGAACCGCCTGCACTTGGGTCAGGATAACGCCGAAATGGGCTACCGCGATGATGTGACGGCCCGGATACGCCGCCTCGATCCGCCGCACGGCCATCGCAACCCGAGCGGCCGAGGCATTCCAGCTTTCGCCGCCCGGCGGGTGCACGTCACCGGGCTGCTCCCAATAGGCCCGGCTTAGGTCAGGGTGCCAGTCGCTTACAGTTGAAAAATGCACACCGTCCCAGACGCCAAAGTGAAACTCGCGCAGTGCCGGGTCGTGGGGCAGGCGGGTGCGGCCCTTCTGGATTGCCGTGGCCGTATCGACGGAGCGGGTCAGGTCAGAGGACACCACCAGCGCGTCGTTGGGCAGATGGGCTGCAAGTCGCGCGACGGCGCTTGTGTCCGTCAGATCCGCATCGACATCCCGCCACCCGGTGAACGCCTTTTGGTGCGTTGGCCCGTGCCGCACCCAATGCCAGGTGGTCATGGGGCTACGCCCTTGCGCAGTTGCGGCAAGCCTGCCAGCACGTGCCAGACCGTATCTGCCTGTGCCGCGAGGGCGATGTTCAACCGCCCCTGCGCTTCGCGAAAGCGGCGGGCAAGTGCGTTTTCGGGCACGATGCCCTGTCCCACTTCATTCGACACCACGACAACCGGTGCTGCACATGCCCCGAGCGCTTCGAACAGAAGCGTCTGCGCATCGGTCAGGTCCGCGTCGTCCATCATGAGGTTGGTCAACCACATCGTGGCGCACTCCAGCAGCACACATTGGTCCGCCTTGGCGACGTCCAGCGCGTCCTCGACCCCTTGGGCGGCATCCACCGTCACCCATTCCAGGCCCCGCCGCGCCTGATGCAGATCAACCTTGGCTTGCATCTCTTGATCCCAAATGCGTGAAGTCGCCAGATAGACCGGCTTTAACCCACTGTTAAGTATCAAGGTTTCTGCCCACTGCGACTTCCCCGAGGCCGCGCCTCCTAGCACGAGTGTCAGGTCTGGCAACATTTTTTCATCTCAAGAGTGAACCAATCGCGATCCTCAGGCGTAAAGAGATCAAGTGCGCAAAACAAGCATAACCATCCAGGGGGATGTTCCATGGCGTTGGATAATGTCCGAGACATGTCGCTGTCGCGCACAGCGATGAAGGCCGAACTGCTTGATGCAGAGACAGAACTGCGCCTGGCCTACGCGTGGCGAGACGACCGTGACGAGGCGGCGTTGCACCGACTGATCACCGCCTACATGCGGCTGGCGATCTCCATGGCGTCCAAGTTCAAACGCTACGGCGCACCGATGAACGACCTGATCCAGGAAGCCGGTCTTGGCCTGATGAAGGCCGCAGACAAGTTCGACCCGGACCGCGGCGTGCGGTTTTCGACCTACGCCGTATGGTGGATCAAGGCGTCGATCCAGGATTATGTGATGCGCAACTGGTCGATGGTGCGCACAGGCTCCACATCCTCTCAGAAATCGCTGTTCTTCAACATGCGCCGGGTGCAAGCCCGCCTCGAGCGCGAAAGTGCGGCCGCGGGTGAAACCCTCGACAAACACCAGCTGCGCCAGATGATCTCGACCGAGATTGGCGTGCCTCTGCACGATGTCGAGATGATGGAGGGGCGCCTGAGCGGCTCGGATTATTCGCTGAACGCCACGCAGTCGGTCGATGACGAAGGCCGCGAATGGATCGACGCGCTCGAAGACGACAGCGCCCAAGCCGCCGAAACCGTTGAACACAGCCACGACACGGAACAGCTGCGCGAATGGCTGCTCACGGCGCTCAACGGCCTCAATGACCGCGAACGCTTTATCGTCCGCGAGCGGAAGCTGCGCGAAGACCCCCGCACGCTCGAAAGTCTGGGCCAGGAACTCAGCCTGTCCAAGGAACGCGTGCGTCAGCTCGAAGCGGCTGCATTCCTCAAGATGCGCAAGGCGCTTGAAACCCAAAGCCGGGAAGTGCACCACTTCCTGGTATGACGCCCCGTGTGCCCCGCACAATGCTCGCCGCCGTCGCCACCCTGTCGATGGCGGCGCTTGCATCTGCGGCGACGGACTGGTCCGATTTCTCTGGCGACGTGCTGATCCTGGGTGAATTTCACGACAACCCCACCCATCATGCCGAACAGGCCAAGGCAACGCGGCTCGTCGCCCCCAAAGCCGTGGTGTTCGAAATGTTGACCCCGGACGAGGCTGCAGCGCTGGCTGACACGCCGCGCGACCCCGATAGCATGATCACCGCGACCGAAGGCGTTCACTGGACCAATATTGCTGACTACGCGGATGTTCTGGCGGCCAGCCCGGTCATCGTTGGCGCCGCTTTGTCCCGCGACGACATGCGCGCCGCCTTTGCCAAGGGCGCGGCGGACGTTTTCGGTCCCGGGGCCGATGCGTTCGGCCTGACGGATCCGCTGCCCGAAGATGAACAGACAATTCGTGAACTGGGCCAGTTCGACGCGCATTGCGAGGCCATGCCGCTCAAGATGATGGGCGGCATGGTCGAAGCGCAGCGCCTGCGCGACGCCAGCTTTGCCCGCACGGTGATCGACACCATCGAAACCTATGGCAGCCCCGTGATCCTGATCACCGGGAACGGGCACGCCCGCATGGACTGGGGCGTACCCCTCTACCTGAGGCGCGCGCGACCTGACCTGGAGGTCACGAGCGTGGGCCAGGGCGAACGACAGGAACCACCAGACGGCGTCTTTTCCTGGACCCTGAACGGCGCACCAAGCCCCGACCGCAGCGATCCCTGCGCCGTCTTCACCCAATAACGCGCCACCGTCCCCCTTCTCTGGTTCCGAAAAATCCCGGGGGTGAGGCGCGCCGCGCCGAGGGGGCTGGCCCCCTCCTGCCTCTGGTCCTTGCCGCCACGTGGGCCTATGGTCACTCCGACACCAGCCAGCCGGACGCGCCAACATGCTGCAAGACAAACGTATTCTGCTGATCCTGACCGGGGGCATAGCGGCCTACAAAGCGCTCGACCTGATCCGCCGCCTGCGCGAACGCGGGGCCGCAGTCACCCCGGTCCTGACCCGCGCGGCAGAACAGTTCGTGACACCTCTGTCGGTGTCGGCGCTGGCGGGGGAAAAGGTCTACCGCGATCTCTTTGATCTGACGGACGAGGCCGAGATGGGACATATCCAACTCTCCCGCTCTGCCGACCTGATCCTTGTCGCCCCCGCGACGGCGGACATCATCGCCAAGATGGCGCAGGGGCGGGCGGATGATCTGGCGTCCACCCTGCTTTTGGCGACCGACACGCCGGTGATGATCGCGCCCGCCATGAATGTGCGCATGTGGAACCATCCCGCGACGCAACGCAATCTAACACAGATCGCGGACGACGGCGTGACGGTCGTTGGCCCCAATGACGGTGACATGGCCTGTGGCGAGTTTGGGCCGGGCCGCATGTCCGAACCGCTCGAAATCGTGGCCGCGGCCGCGGCGCATTTCGGCCCCAAGCCCCTTACGGGCAAACATATCCTGATCACCTCTGGCCCCACCCATGAACCCATCGACCCGGTTCGCTACATCGCCAACCGCTCTTCGGGCGCCCAAGGCACAGCCTTGGGTCACGCCCTTATCGCGATGGGCGCGCGGGTGACCTTTGTCACCGGTCCGGCGGATGTTGCGCCGCCATCGGGCGCGGATGTCGTGCATGTGCAAACCGCGCGGGACATGCATGATGCCGTGCACGCCGCCCTTCCGGCCGATGCGGCGGTCTTTGCGGCAGCCGTGGCGGATTGGCGCGTGGCGACCGCCAGCGACCGCAAGCTCAAGAAATCAAAGGACGGTCTGCCCACACTTGAATTTACCGAAAACCCGGACATCCTGGCCAGTGTTGCCCAAACGACCGATACCCGCCCAGCGTTGGTCATTGGCTTCGCCGCTGAAACCAACGATGTCGAGGCGCACGCCACCGCCAAACGCACGCGCAAGGGGTGCGACTGGATTGTCGCCAATGACGTGTCGCCGGGGACCGGCATCATGGGCGGAACGGAAAACGCCGTGATCCTGATCACCGATGCCGGGGCCGAGCCGTGGCCACGCATGTCGAAAACCGATGTGGCCGCCCGTTTGGCGCAGCGGATCGCGGATGCCCTGACGTGATTGCCTCTGGCCGCCCGCGCGTTTGAGTTTATTTGGCAAGATGAAGATGAGCAGACCAGTCCTCAAAATCATGCGTATCGCCGGGTCCGACCCCGGGATTGCCTTGCCCGCTTACGAAACCTCTGGCGCGGCAGGGGCCGACCTGCGTGCGAACTTCCCGGACAGGCAGGACGTCAAGCTCGCCCCCGGTGAACGCGCGCTGATCCCCACGGGCCTTGCCATGGCGATCCCGCACGGCTTCGAAGTGCAGGTGCGCCCCCGCTCGGGCCTTGCGCTTAAGCATGGCATCGCGCTGGTCAACAGCCCCGGCACAATCGACAGCGACTACCGCGGCGAGGTGGGGGTGATCGTGCTGAACACCTCCCAACAGCCGTTCGAGGTCACCCACGGCATGCGCATCGCCCAGATGGTGCTAGCCCCCGTTGTGCAGGCCGCCATCGAAGAGGTCACCAGCCTTGATCAAACAACCCGCGGCACGGGCGGCTTCGGCTCCACGGGGCGCGGCTGATGCTGCTGGTTCTGGTGATGGCGGGCGCGCTTTGGGGCATCGGCGCGATGATGGGTACGCCCCGCAACGCGCGCTGGCTGATGATCGGACTGCTCTACGTGCTGGTCCTCGCCATTCAGGTGGCCTTGCCCGACATGCACCCCCTGCGCCTGGCCACCGGAGAAAGCCCAGCCCTCTGGCTGATCCTGGGCGGCGCCGTGGCACTCGCGCTGGGCTACCGCACCGTGCTGCGCAAGCTGCGAGGCCGCGTAGAAGTCAAAGAGGCGCGGACCGCACCGCCGCAGGACGGGCCGTTTACCGACACCGAACTCAATCGCTACGCCCGCCACATCGTACTGCGCGAGGTTGGCGGCGTCGGCCAGAAGCGCCTCAAGGAAGCCAAACTCCTCGTGATCGGCGCCGGCGGTCTGGGCGCTCCGGTCCTGCAATATCTGGCAGCCGCAGGCGTTGGCACCATCGGAGTGATCGACGACGACGTGGTCGAAAACGCCAATCTCCAACGCCAGATTATCCACACCGACGCCCGCATTGGCATGCCCAAGGTGTTCTCGGCCCAGGCCGCGATGGAGGCGCAGAACCCCTTTGTCACCGTGCGCCCCTACCACCGCCGCCTCACCGACGACATCGCGGATGACCTGGTGGCCGACTACGATCTGGTGATCGACGGCACCGACAATTTCGACACCCGCTACCGCGTCAATACCGCTGCCGTGCGCGCGGGTATCCCCCTCATCTCGGGCGCGCTCACGCAATGGGAAGGGCAGGTGAGCGTCTTCGACCCCGCCCAGAACGCCCCTTGCTACAAATGCATTTTCCCGCAAGCCCCCGCGCCCGAACTTGCGCCAAACTGTGCCGAGGCAGGCGTGATCGGCCCGCTGCCCGGCGTCGTCGGTTCCATGATGGCAGTCGAAGCGATCAAGCTGATCACCGGCGCGGGCACCCCCTTGCGCGGTGAAATGGTGATCTACGACGCGCTCTATGGTGAAAGCCGCAAGATCGCGATTGCCCGCCGAAAAGACTGTGAGATTTGCAAAGACATAGCGGGGGGGTGAACCCCGCCCTACATGCGTATCAAAGGAGACCGCCCATGACCAACGTGCTGCTGCAAGACTGGGACACCCCGTTCCAGATCGCCCCCTTTGACGCCATCTCGGACGATGATTTCGCCCCGGCCCTCGACACCGCGCTCGAAACACATAAGGCCGAAATCGACGCCATTGCCGGGTCTGACGAGGCCCCGACCTTCGCCAACACCATCGAAGCACTCGAAGCCGCGGGCGAGGGGCTCGACAAGGTCCTTGGCACCTTCTTCACCGTCGCAGGCGCCGACAGCAATCCAGCCCGCGAGGCGCTGCAACGCGACTTTTCCCCCAAACTCGCTGCCCATTTTGCCGAGATTTCGAGCAACAAGGCGCTTTTTGCCCGGATCAAAGCCATCTGGGACGCGCGCGACGATCTCGACCTGACCGACGAACAGCAGCGCGTGCTGATGCTGACCCACCGCGGCTATGTGCGCTCCGGTGCCGCCTTGACCGGCGCAGACGAGACGCGGATGAAAGAGATCAAGGGACGGCTCGCCGAATTGGGCACCGCCTTCACCCAGAACCTGCTCGCCGACGAACGCACCTGGTTCATGCCGCTGTCCGAGGGCGATCTGGCCGGTCTGCCCGCCTTCGTCGTCGACACCGCCCGCGCCGCGGGTGAGGAAAAGGATGCAGATGGCCCCGTCGTCACCCTGTCGCGCTCGATCATCGTGCCGTTTCTTCAATTCTCCACACGCCGCGATCTGCGCGAAAAGGCCTATCGCGCATGGACGGCCCGTGGCGCCAATGGCGGCGACACAGACAACCGCGCCATCGCCGCTGAAATCCTCAAGCTGCGCGAGGAACGGGCCAAGCTCTTGGGCTATGACACCTTCGCCAACTTCAAGCTGGAAACCGAAATGGCCAAGACGCCCGAAGCCGTGCGCGACCTGCTCATGGCCGTGTGGGAACCCGCGAAATCCCAGGCCAACGCCGACGCCTGGGTGCTGGAACAGATGCTCAAGGCGGACGGCATCGACGGCCCGCTCGAACCCTGGGATTGGCGCTTCTACGCAGAACGGCGACGCAAGGAATTGCACGATCTGGACGAGGCCGAGGTGAAGCCATATTTCCAACTCGACCGCATGATCGAAGCCTCGTTTGACTGCGCCTCAAAACTCTTCGGGCTCGATTTCAAACCGCTCGACATCCCCCTCTACCACCCCGACTGCCGCGCGTGGGAGGTCACGCGGGGCGGCGCGCATGTGGCCGTGTTCATCGGCGACTATTTCGCCCGCGGCTCGAAACGCTCGGGCGCGTGGTGCTCGGCCATGCGGGCGCAGGCCAAGTTTCCCGAACCGCAAACGCCCATCGTCATCAACGTCTGCAACTTCGCCAAGGGCGATCCGGCGCTTCTGTCCTACGACGATGCGCGCACGCTCTTCCACGAATTTGGCCACGCCCTGCACCAGATGCTGTCCAACGTGACCTACGAGTCGATCAGTGGCACCTCTGTGGCCCGCGACTTTGTCGAACTGCCGAGCCAGCTTTATGAACACTGGCTCGAAGTGCCGCAGGTTCTGCATCATTTCGCCCTGCATGCCGAAACGGGCGAGGCGATCCCCCAAGCCATGCTCGACAACGTGCTGGCGGCGGCGACCTACGACATGGGCTTCCAGACGGTGGAATACGTGGCCTCGGCCCTTGTCGATCTGGAATTCCACGACGGCCCCGCGCCCGCCGATCCGATGCAGAAACAGGCCGAAGTGCTGGAAAGCCTTGGCATGCCCCGCGCCATCGGCATGCGCCACGCCACACCGCATTTTGCCCATGTGTTTGCGGGCGACGGATATTCATCCGGCTATTACAGCTACATGTGGTCCGAAGTGATGGACGCCGACGCCTTCGCCGCGTTTGAGGAAGCGGACGG
Organism: Pseudomonadota bacterium; assembly: GCA_039179785.1. GTDB lineage: Bacteria > Pseudomonadota > Alphaproteobacteria > Rhodobacterales > Rhodobacteraceae > Tateyamaria. The sequence goes on from JBCDEK010000012.1 coordinate 10,253, forward strand.
GCCCTTTGACGCCGAAAAGGCCGCCGCACTTGAGGAGCATATCCTCAGCACGGGCGGCAGTGGTGATGCGGCCGATCTTTATACAGCGTTCCGGGGCCGTCTGCCGGGTGTTGAAGCGCTGCTTAAGGGACGGGGGTTGGCCGCATAAACGGCGGCCCCCGCTGTCCTGCTCGGTTATTATTCTGCGGGATGGGCGACAGGCACCTCGTCGTCCTTGTGCAGGGCGACCACGGCCAGCACTGTCGCGCCGACGATCAGGTAATAGGCCATCTCGATCCCGGTGAAGCCAAAGACAAGCGGGGCCATCAGGAAACTGGCGCCCACCAGCCCGTCCACCGCCAGATGCGCGCGGTAGCTCAGCACCGGCAGCAGGCCAGTTTCATGGTCGGTCATGGCGGTCAGCAGCAGGGCGGCAATGCCGGCTGCGATCGACATGGTAAAGGCAATGGCATTGTCCATGCCAACGCCAAAGGCAAAGGGGGCGGCGATCAGGCCAAGGGCGACGGGATAGTCTATCAGCGCGTGTAGCTTGCGCGTTACGAATTGGGGCACAGCGGTTCCTCCTAAGGGTCAGGCTGTCTGGTGGCAGCGTTCGATTGACACTCAGATAGGGATAGGAACCGATTGGTTCAAAACAACTGGCCGTTATGGATATGAAACATTCGGTTTCAGTATCCAGCTGTCGGATCGACAAGGTAAAGGAACGGCTCCCCCGCCTCGCCCCGCCGGATGTTCTCGGCAATGGTCTTGCTGGAATAGGCCGCCCGCGTCTCTGACGCGACATGTGGCGTCACCGTCACGCGCGGATGCGCCCAATAGGGGTGCTCGGCGGGCAACGGCTCGATCCGGAACACATCCAGCGTCGCGTGATCGATATGCCCCGTATCAAGTGCCGCCAGCAACGCGTCATCGTCAATCAGCGGCCCGCGCCCGGGGTTCAGAACGCGCGCGCCCTTAGGCATCAGCGCCAGCGTCCGGGCGTTCAACGTGTTCTCGGTGGCGGGTGTCTTGGGCAACAGCAACACGCAATAGTCGGCCACGCGCAATGCCTGATCCAACCCATCCTCGCCCGACAAGCAGGTGATTCCGTCGATGTCCTTCTCCGACCGGCTCCAGCCCGTCACGGGAAACCCCAGACCTGCAAGCGCCCGCGCACAGGCTGTTCCAAGTTCCCCCAACCCCAACACCGTTACCCGCGTGTCAAAGGACAGCGGCGGCGCGACAGGCGCCCATGTCCCCGGGGGGACACCGATATGCGCGTCCATGCCCAGATGCAGCCGCAGGATGTGGCCCGTCACCCACTCGACCATCCCTTGGGTCAACGCCGGGTCAACCATACGCGCCAGCGGCAGGTGTAAGGTCGGATTGCCGACAATGGCCTCAACCCCCGCCCACAGGTTCAGCACCGCCTTGGCGCGGGTAAAGGGCGTAAAATTCGTCACCTCGGAATTGGGTGCATAGACGATGTAGTCGACCTGATCCGCCGGAATATCCGTCGCGATCCGCGCCTCAACCCCAACGGCTGCAATTTCGGTGCGCAAGGGCGTTTCATATTCCGCCCACCGATCCTCGGTCGCGGCAAAGAGCACGTTGACGCTCATGTGGCAAACGCTCCGTCCAGATCGGCCATGCCCTTGATCTCGATCGGATTGCCCGCCGGATCCATGAAGAACATCGTCGATTGCTCGCCCGGCTCCCCCTCGAACCGCACCTGCGGCTCCAGCACGAAATCGATCCCTTCGGCCACCAACCGATCCGCCAGCGTCCGCCATGCAGGCATAGGTAGCACCGCCCCGAAATGCGGCATCGGCACATCGCAATTGCCCACCTTACCTGTCGGCGCGCTGTCAAAGGGCTTGCCCAGATGACAACTCAACTGATGGCCAAAGAAATCGAAATCGACCCATGTCTCTGTGCTGCGCCCCTCGGCACAGCCCAAAAGCCCGCCATAGAACGCACGCGTTGCATCCAGATCGGTCACATTAAAAGCAAGGTGAAACAAGGCCATGGGGCACCTCCGGTCATTGCATGCCCGTGGTGTATCGCCCCGGCGCGCAAATGCAAAACGGCGATCTGTGATACCGTCCGTCAGGGAATGCGATCAGTAGCTCTGCCTTGGGCGATGCACATGCGCGCTTTGCGCCAGACCAAAAGCCAGCATCAAAACCAGCATCGCCGACCCGCCATAGCTGACCAGCGGCAGCGGCACACCCACAACGGGCGCAAGGCCCATCACCATCGACATGTTCACCGCAAAGAACAGGAAAAAGTTCAGCGCAATCCCCAGCGTCAACAGCGATGCGAACCGGTCCTTGTTCGACAGCGCCGACACCACACAAAACAGGATGATCAGCGCATAGAGCGCCAGCAGCGAAAACGCCCCGACAAAGCCGAACTCTTCGGCCAGCGTGGTAAAGATAAAGTCGGTGTGCTTTTCAGGCAGGAAGTTCAGCCGCGACTGCGTACCCTGCATGAACCCGCGGCCTGTCCAGCCCCCGGACCCCAGCGCGATCTTCGACTGCGTGATGTGATAGCCCGCCCCCAGCGGGTCCGACGCGGGGTCCAGAAACGTATCGATCCGGCGGAACTGATAGTCCTTGAGCAACTGCCACTCGGTCCCGCGCGACTGGAACACAGCCGCGACCAGACCGACGCCCGCGCCGATCACCGTGGCGAAATAGGCCCAGTGCACCCCGGCGATAAACATGATGCCACCCCCCGCTGCCAACAGCAGGATCGAGGTGCCCAGATCGGGTTGACGCAACACCATTGCCACGGGGATCAGGATCAAGAGAACTGGGATCAGCACCCAGAACGGGCGCGACTTCTTGTGACTGGGCAACCAGTCGTAATAGGCGGCCAGGATCATCACCAGCGTGACCTTGGCCAGTTCCGAGGGCTGCAAGCGCATGAACCCCAGATCAATCCAGCGCTGCGCGCCCTTGCCCACGGTGCCAAAGAACTCGACCCCCAGCAGCAACAAGAGCGTGCCCGCAAACGCGACCCCGGCCATATTGCGCCAGAACCAGATCGGCACCATGGCGACGATCACCATCAGCACAAAGCCCATGGCAAAGCGCTTCATCTGCGGCTCGGCCCAGGGCGAAAACGACCCGCCCGCCACGGAATAGAGCATCAGGAACCCGACACCGGCCACAGCCGCCAGCAGCACGGCCAGCGGCCAGTTCAGATAGAAAATCTTCTTTGGCCCCGAGGGGACATGTTTGACTGTGTACTCAAGATAACTCATGCCTGATCGCGCCCTGCGATATTGGCCTCGGGCCGGATGCCGCGCAGCACCTCTTGCTGCGTCTCGATCCGGTCACGGTCCTTGGTCGGATAGGCCTCGAGCGGCGGATCACCGTTGTAAAGCGCCTGCAGCGTGATGTCGCGCGCGATGGGGGCTGCGGCCTTGGAGCCACCGCCGCCGTGCTCGACGATGACGGCGACCGCGATCCTGGGGTCCTCATAGGGCGCGAAGTTCACGAACAGCGCGTGGTCGCGGCGTTCCCAGGGCAGGTCCTCGTTTCGCGTGACCCCGCGTGCCCGTTCGGCGGCGGTGATGTTGCGCACCTGGCTGGTGCCGGTCTTGCCCGCCATGCGCACCGCGTCCTCGATGATGCGGCTGCCATAGGCCGTGCCGCGCCGGTCATTGACCACGGCGTACATCGCCCGCCGCATTTTGCGCAGGTTGTTTTCGTTCATGCCCAGGCTTTCCCCCGCGCCCGAGGGCTGCTCGATCCCGTCGATGGTCTTGATCAGGCGCGGCGTCACGGCGGTGCCCGAGGCGAGCCGCGCCGTCATCACCGCCAGTTGCAGGGGCGAGGCGAGCATAAAGCCCTGACCGATGGACGCGTTGACCGTGTCGCCCACCACCCAGCTTTGGTCATGGGTGCGCCGCTTCCAATCCTTGGTCGGCGTCAACCCTTTGGCGACCGCAGACATCGGGACATCGTGGCGTTCGCCCAGCCCAAAGCGGTTTGCCATGGCGGTGATCTTTTCGATCCCGACCTTCACGGCCAGATCATAGTAATAGACATCGCAGGACCGTTTGAGCGAGGTCTCAAGATCCACCCAACCGTGCCCGCCGCGCTTCCAGCAGTGAAAGCGCCGTCCGCTGACCGTCATATGGCCGGGGCAATAGACGGTTTCATCCGGCCCGATCAGCCCTTCCTCAAGCGCGGCCATGGCGGTGATCATCTTGAAGGTCGATCCGGGCGGATAAGTGCCCTGCACGGATTTCGACGCCAGCGGGCGGTACTTGTTTTCGGTCAGGCTGCGATAATCGCGGCTCGATATGCCGCGCACGAACAGGTTGGGATCAAAGCTGGGGGCCGAGGCAATCGACAGGATGTCGCCCGACTGCGTGTCCATCACCACGGCGCTGGCGCTTTCCCCGTTCAGCCGCGCCTGCACATAGCTTTGCAGTTTGCTGTCTATGGTCAGCTGCATGTCCGACCCGGCGATGCCGTCCTTGCGGTCCAGCTCGCGCATGATACGGCCTGCGGCGTTCACCTCGACCCGGCGCGCGCCCGCCTTGCCGCGCAGGTTTTCTTCAAGCTTGGTCTCGACCCCGACCTTGCCAATCTGGAAGCGCGGGATGCGCAGCAATTGGTCCGGGTCTTCGATCCGTTCCAGATCGTAGTCGCTGACCGGGCCGACATAGCCCAGCACGTGGGCATAGTCGGATCCAAAGGGATAGACGCGGCTCAGCCCCACCTCGGGCGTGACGCCGGGCAGGGCGGGGGCGTTCACCGACACGCGGCTTAAATCGTCCCACGACACTTCGTCGGCAAAGGTGATCGGCAGGAACGGGGCCGAACGCTTCATCTCGGTCAGGGCGCGTTCGACCTCGTCGGGGTCCAGCGACACAAGCTGGCCCAGCTTGGCGACCGTCTCTTCGATATCGCCCGCGTCTTCGCGCACGATGACGATGCGGTAGCTGGGCACGTTGCGCGCCAGCGGCACGCCGTTGCGGTCAAAGATTTCACCGCGTGACGGCGGGATGAGGCGGATGTTGATCCGGTTTTCCTCGGCCAGCAGGCGGAACTGGTCGGCCTGATCGACCTGCAGGAACTGCATCCGCGCCCCAAGCGCGCCGACAAAGGCCAGTTGCAACCCGCCCAGAACCGCCGCCCTGCGGGTGAGCAGGCGGTGGTTGGCCTCGACATCAACGCGGGGTTTTTTCATGACCGCACTCCCTTGCCGTCAATATCGCCGGGGGTGGGTTTGCGCACGGCCATGAACGCATGGGTGATGCCGACAATCAGCGGGTATGTCAGGGCCGTGACAACGATCTGGATCAGCGCGGGGCCGAGCGGGGGGACATCCACAAGTGTGATGGCGAGAACCAGACGGTAGGCGATGCCGATGCCCACGATCCACAGCACCGCCGAGATAAGTTCAGAGGCGAGGCTGGCGTCGCGCAGGGTGCGGGACTGCTTTTTCATCTGCTCGCAGGCGATCAGCGCCATGGCCGCCCACAGACCCGGGGGGCGTTGCAGCAATAGGTCGGCCAGCAGGAACAGGGTGGCCAGCAGCGGGGCAGGCACAAAGTCGGGACGGCGCACCGACCACGCGATGGCGAACAGCAGCAGGGTGTCGGGCCAGATCAGCCCACCGGTCGCAGTTTGCAGGGGCAGAAGGTGCAGGAACAGGATCAGCAGGGTGAGCGCAGAAAAAGCGATGCGCATGGTCCAGAGGCGGGAGGAGGGAGCGGTGTCGATCATTCCGCGACCTCCGTCTCCAAGAGTGCGGCGCCACCGGGGGCCAGCACGTTGTTGTCGTCGGTGACGGGCTCGTTGCCGTAGTGGCGCAGCACCCGCAGGAATTCGAGCCGTTCGTAGTCTGCCGCCAGCCGGACGCGCAGCCGCCCGCTGGGGTCGGCGGCGACCTGCCCAATCAGGAGCCCCGCGGGGAACACACCGCCATCGCCCGACGAAATCACCCGGTCACCGGGGCGCACGAGGTCGGGGTTTTCCAGAAAGTCGATGGGCGGTGCGGCGGAGTTGTCGCCTGCCACAATCGCCTGCTGGCCCGACGGCTGGATGATCGCGGGCACGCGGCTTGAGGCGTCGGTGACCATGATCACGCGCGCGGTGTTCTGGGCGACGCCCGAGATGCGGCCCACGAGGCCGATGCCGTCCATGGTGGCCCAGCCTTCGACAATGCCGTCGCGCGCGCCGACGTTCAGCAGCACCGACTGCCGGAAGGGCGAGCCGGAGTCTGCCAGCACCACGCCGGTGATGTAAGTGAGGCGCGGGTCGAGGCGGACGTTGTTGAGATCGAGCAGCCGGGCGTTTTCCTGTTCGAGTTGCAGTGCCGCCTCTTTCCACGCCTGCATCTGCCGCAACTCGCGCCGCAGTTCGGTGTTCTGTTCGGCGATGCGGCGGTAGCTTTGGAAATCGCGGAAGAGGTTGATGGTGCCCGTCACCGGGGCCATGGCCCAGTCCATGTTGGGCACGATGCGGTCGGTGACCTGCGCGCGGAACCGTTCCACGCGGGGGCTGTCGATGCGCCACAGCAGGAACGTGCCCGTCAGCGCCAGCACCAGCACAGCCAGCACAAGCCGCCGCAGCGGGCCCCCGTAGTCGATCTGTGCGCGGTCCTTGGCCAAGGCTTAAGTCACCTCAAGTTTGGTCCGTTGCTCGAATGGTCCGACATTTGCCAGCACCTGGCAAGAGACCCATTTTTTGTCCCCGCGGGGACACTTCCCTTTTGCTCAACCTTATCAGATACTTAGGTTTGAGCAAAAGTTAATTTCTGTTAACTATCGTAATCGATGGCGTGGCGGAGCTGTTTTTCGTATTCCAGCGCCTTGCCGGTGCCAAGCGCCACGCAGTTCAGGCTTTCATCCGCGATGGACACGGCAAGCCCGGTCTGTTCGCGCAGGGCGAGGTCCAGATCGCCCAGAAGCGCGCCGCCGCCGGTCAGCATCACGCCGCGGTCCACGATGTCCGCGGCAAGATCCGGCGGGGTGGTTTCCAGCGCGGTCATCACCGCCTCGCATATCTGCTGGACGGGTTCGGCCAGCGCCTCGGCAATCTGGGCCTGGGTGACTTCGATCTCTTTCGGGACGCCGTTCAAAAGGTCGCGGCCCCGGATCTGCATCGACGCGCCACGGCCATCGTCGGGCATCCGCGCGGTGCCGATGGAGGTCTTGATCCGTTCGGCGGTGGTTTCACCCACAAGCAGGTTCTGTTGGCGACGCAGGTACGAGATGATCGCCTCGTCCATGCGGTCGCCGCCCACGCGGACCGAGCGGGCGTAGACAATGTCGCCCAGCGACAGCACGGCCACTTCGGTCGTGCCGCCGCCGATGTCCACGACCATGTTGCCGGTGGGGTCGGTGATGGGCATGCCTGCACCGATGGCGGCAGCAATAGGCTCGGCAATCAGGCCCGCGCGGCGGGCACCGGCGCTGAGAACGGATTGGCGGATCGCGCGTTTTTCAACGGGGGTTGCGCCGTGCGGGACGCAGACGATGATTTTGGGTTTCGAGAAGGTCGAGCGTTTGTGCACCTTGCGGATGAAGTGCTTGATCATCTCTTCGGCGGTGTCGAAGTCGGCGATGACCCCTTCGCGCATGGGGCGGATGGCTTCGATGCTGCCGGGGGTGCGGCCCAGCATCAGCTTGGCATCTTCGCCCACGGCAAGCACCTTTTTGACGCCGTCCTTGACGTGATAGGCCACCACGGAAGGTTCCGACAGGATCACGCCGCGCCCCTTGACGTAGACCAGCGTGTTGGCGGTTCCCAAGTCAATCGCCATGTCGGACGAAAATAGCCCGCCCAGATTTCCGAATACTGACATGCCCCGTGCCCCTTGCCGTATGTATGGCCCCAATGATGTTGGGCCCACGACTCAAAATAATACGCGGGCCGAGCGCTTTATACGGGCGCGCAGGCCATGACGAAAGGCCCGAAAACACGGCAGGGTCGGCAATGTATCGCCAACCTTTGACGAGGATTTGAAATTTTTTTCCGATCGGATCGCATAAAATGTGCCTGAACGGTGTTGTCACATCGGCTGGGTCGCGTTTGCCCGGTGAAACACTTATGAACCGGGAGGATATTTCATGGCATTTCGAATGGCAGCCTTTGGTGCAGCCCTGGCCTTGGCCGCGGGCATGGCACAGGCCGACAGTTGGACGCTGGATGGCGCCGCGTCGAACCTGGCCTTTGGGTCCATCAAGTTCAACGACACGGGCGAGGTGCACAGTTTTGGTGGCATCGACGGCACCGTGGCCAAAGATGGCACCGTCACGCTGGGCGTCGATCTGTCATCGGTCGAGACGCATATCGACATTCGCAACGAGCGCATGGTCGAACATGTGTTCAAGAACGCGCCACGGGCGTCGATTTCGGCGCAGATCGACATGGGCGCGATGGAGGCGATGAGCGTGGGCGACAGCACCGTGATGGAGGTTGAGGGCACGCTTGAGTTGCTGGGCACGCAAGTGCCGCTTTACGGCGACATGTTCGTGATGCGCCTAACCGAGGATAAGGTGATGGTCACCACCGACAGCATGATGTTCCTGTCGACGGCGGATGCGGGGATTGATCCGGGCGTGGACAAGCTGATGGAGTTGGCGAGCCTGCCCAACATCGTGCGGGCGGTGCCGGTGACACTGCGCCTGATGTTTGATGCGGATGGGGCCAGCGGGTGAGGGGTGCGGTGCACAGTGAATGCGCACCCTACGCGAGGGCCTGATCAAGCCAGTCTGTGAGCGTTTCGGTTTCGTCCGGCGGCAGGACATGCGACACGTATTGATCGGGGCGCACGAGGATCAGCGCCCCGGCCCGTCTGTCGATCCCGCGCGCATCGAAGATGTCGGTGCGCGGATCGGGGCAAAAGAGTTTTTCCATATCGCGCAGGCCAAAGCGGCCCTTGGCCGGGAAGCGGGAGATGTCGGCCCGGGTCTCGCGGTGCGGGGTTTGCACGATGGTGCGTAGGTCGATGATGGCGTCGGGGTCTGCGCCCTTTGGTGTTCGCTGTGCGATGATGCTGGCGAGTGTTTCGGTGTGGTCGGTGTCGCCCATGAAGTGGAACAGCCGCCAGCGTCCGTCTGCGGTGATCGTGTGGCCAAGCTGCATGGGATAGGCATCGGCCCAGCGGATCACCGGGGCGGAGTGGAAGCGTTTGCCGATGGGAAAGCCGGTGGCGAGGTGCTGGTGCGTGTGAGGCCCGGTGAGTGGCCCCGGCTGGTAGCAGGTTTCGACGCCCGCGGTGTAGCGGGCGTGTTTCTGGAAGTGGCTTTGGAAGGCTTTGGGGTCTTTGCTGCGGGCGGCGAAGGCGCGGGCAAAGTCGCGGTCGAAGTCGATCAGGTCCTGCGCGATGGTCTGGCGCTCGGCGGAGTAGCTGTGCAGGAGCGCCGGGTCGGCGCGCCCTTCGAGCACGGTTTGCAGCTTCCAGCCGAGGTTGAAGGCGTCCTGCATCGACACGTTCATGCCCTGGCCCGCCTTGGGGCTGTGGGTGTGGCAGGCGTCCCCTGCGATAAAGACCTGGGGTGCTGTCGCGTCGTCGGGCGCTGTGTTGGCGAACTGGTCCGTGACGCGCTGGCCGATTTCGTAGACGGACCACCAGACGATGTCGTGCACGTCGAGCGTATAGGGGGCGAGGATGCGTTTTGCGGCGGCGATCAGGTCGTCGGCGGTCAGGGCGCGGTCGGCCACGCGTTCGTTGGGGTTGAGCTTGGCCAGTTCGATGTAGAAGCGGACAATGTAGCCGCCCTCACGCGGGATGATGAGGAGGCTGCCTTGGTCCTTGGACTGGATGGCGGATTTGAGGCGGATGTCGGGGAAGTCGGTGGTGGCGAGGATGTCCATGACGCCCCAGGCGGCGTTTTCGGCTTCACCCTTGAGCGGGATTTGCAATGCGCGGCGCACGGCGCTGCGGGCGCCGTCGCAGCCGATGACGTATCGGGCGGTGTGCTCTTCGCTGCGCTCATCGCGTTGAAGCGTGACGCGGACGGGGCCGGTTTCGGGGATCTGCAGCCCGGTGAGTTCGGTGGCGTAGTCGGGTTCCAGTCGCGTTGGCGATGTGCGCATGAGGTCGAGGTAGAAGTCGTGCACGCGGGCCTGGCTGAGGATGGTGTGGGGCTGTTCGCTGAGCCCTTCTTCGACATCGTCGATGCGCCCCGTGCGGGTGATCTGGCCGTCTGAGCCGGGGTTCCAGAAGGTGGTCTCAACGACGTGGTAGGCTTCGCGGTCCACCAGATGGGCAAAGCCGAAGGCCTGGAACATCTCCATCGTGCGGCAGGCGATGCCGTCGGCCTGACCCATGATCAGCGGGCCGCTCCTGCGTTCGATGATGCGCGTCCGTATGTGGGGGAATTGGGCGAGGTAGGCCGCCAGCGTGAGGCCCGCGGGGCCGGTGCCCACGATCAGGACATCGGTGTCGGTTTTGGTGGTGTCGGCCTGCGGATGGTGCGTCGGGTCGCCGGGGCGGAAGCCGTTGAGGTGGTATTGCATGGGGCGCCTATCGGCGGTGTGGGAGGTGGGCAATTTGCCCACCCTACATTTTAGCTGACGTCCTTGTAGCTGATCTCGGCCTTGTCGGTGCCGGATTTTTCGCGGCGGACCAGCAGGCGGTTGAGCGCGTGCACGTAAGCCTTGGCGCTGGCGACTACCGTGTCGGTGTCTGCCGACTGACCTGTGACGATGCGGCCCGCTTCCTCCATGCGGACGCTGACCGTGGCCTGGGCGTCGGTGCCTTCGGTCACGGCGTGGACCTGATAGAGTTGCAGGCGCGCGTCGTGCGGAAAGAGTGCCTTGACCGCGTTGAAGGTCGCATCCACCGGGCCGTCGCCGGTTTGGGTGGTCATTTTGCTTTCGCCGTCGATGGACATGACGAGGTCAGCGACCTGGGGCCCTTCGGTGCCGCAGCGGACGGCCAGTTTTTCGATCTTCAGGCGTTCGTCTTCGGGGTCGGAGGACGTGCGCATGAGCGCGATCAGGTCGTCGTCGAAGATTTCCTTTTTGCGGTCGGCCAGCGCCTTGAACCGGACAAAGACGTCCTTGAGTTGGTTGTCGCCGACCTCGAACCCCAGTTGTTCGAGCTTGTCGCGCAGGGCGGCACGACCGGAGTGCTTGCCCATGACGAGGTTTGTCTCGCTCAGGCCCACGTCTTCGGGGCGCATGATCTCGAACGTTTCGGCGTTCTTGAGCATCCCGTCCTGGTGGATGCCGGACTCGTGGGCGAAGGCGTTTTTGCCGACGATGGCCTTGTTGAACTGGACGGGAAAGCCAGAGACGGCGGCCACGCGGCGCGAGATGTTCATGATCTTGGTTGTCTCGATGCCTGTCTGGAACGGCATGATGTCGTTGCGGACCTTGAGAGCCATGACCACTTCTTCGAGTGCCGTGTTGCCGGCCCGTTCGCCCAGACCGTTGATCGTGCATTCGATCTGGCGTGCGCCTGCCTCGACCGCGGCGAGGCTGTTGGCCGTCGCCATGCCCAGATCGTTGTGGCAGTGGGTGGCGAAGGTGATCGTGTCCGCGCCGGGCACGTTTTCGATCAGTTTGCGGATCAGGTCGGCGCTTTCGCGCGGGGCGGTGTAGCCGACCGTGTCGGGGATGTTGATCGTGGTGGCCCCGGATTTGATGGCGATTTCGACGACGCGGTAGAGGTAGTCGAGTTCCGTGCGCGTGGCGTCCATGGGGGACCATTGCACGTTGTCGCAAAGGTTGCGGGCGTGGGTCACGGTCTGTTCGATCCGGTCGGCCATTTCGTCCATCGTCAGGTTCGGGATGGCGCGGTGCAGGGGCGAGGTGCCGATGAAGGTGTGGATGCGCGGTTGACGCGCGTGTTTCACAGCCTCCCAACAGCGGTCGATGTCGGGCAGTTGCGCGCGGGCGAGGCCGCAGATCACCGAGTTTTGTGCGTTCCTGGCGATCTCGGAGACGGCGTTGAAATCGCCCTCGGACGCGATGGGAAAGCCCGCTTCGATGATGTCGACGCCCATGTCGTCGAGAAGCCCGGCGATTTCCAGTTTTTCGGCGTGGGTCATGGTGGCGCCGGGGGATTGTTCGCCGTCGCGCAGGGTGGTGTCGAAGATGACAACGCGGTCCTGAGAGGTCTTGTCTTGGGTCATTTGAAGTCTCTTTTTCTGTCCTAAAGCCTTGGCGCGGTTGGCTACCTCTGAGCGGTCGCGCCGATGGGCACGCTCAGAGGCGGATTAGGAGCAGGAGGCCACGCAGGAGCGCGCCGGGACGGCGTGCGTTGGCGATATGCGTAGCGTTGGTCATGAGCATAGTTATACGCGCTGCATTTGAAATGGGAAGTGGGGAATTCCGGCAGCGGTGGAGTGCATATTTGGGGAACAATGAAGGTGGAAGGGTGCGCGCCGTGATCTAGGTCGGCGCTCATGGATAAGGTTTTGATTTTGGGTGCGTCGGGTGGGATCGGGTCGGCGCTCGCGGATGGATTTGCGGCGCGGGGGGCTGCCGTGGATCGGCTGTCGCGGTCGGTGGACGGGTTCGATGTGACCGACGCGGGGTCGGTTGAGAGGTGTTTGGCTGGGCGTGGGCCTTATGATTGCGTGATGGTGGCCACGGGAGCCTTGGAGATTGACGGGGCGGCGCCGGAGAAGACAATCAAGGGGCTCGATCCTGCTGCGATGATGGATCAGTTTGCGCTCAATGCGGTGGGGCCTGCGTTGGTGTTGAGCCATGCGCATGACCTATTGGACCGGGATGCGTCAGGGGTGTTTGCGGTGCTGTCGGCGCGGGTTGGATCCATCGGGGACAATCGGATTGGCGGGTGGATTTCCTATCGGTCGGCGAAGGCGGCGGTAAATCAGGTGGTGCGAACGGCATCCGTGGAATTGGCGCGGACGCATAAGCAGGCGGCGGTGGTGGCATTGCATCCGGGGACGGTCGCGACCGCCTTTACCGAGAAGTATCTGGGGCGGCATCCGGCGGTCGAGCCCGCGCAGGCGGCAGATGAGTTGATTTCTGTCATGGAGGGGCTGGGGCCGGAGCAGACGGGCCGATTTTTTGACTATTCGGGTGCGGAGGTGCCGTGGTGAGCCGTTTGATTTTGGTGTTGGGGGATCAGTTGACCGAAGGCGTTGCGGCGTTGAAGGCAGCGGACAAGGACAACGATGTCGTGGTCATGGCCGAGGTGGCGGAGGAGGGGTCTTATGTGCCCCATCATCCCAAGAAGATCGCGCTGATCCTGGCGGCCATGCGCAAGTTTGCGGCCCGGCTGCGGGAGGATGGGTGGACCGTTGCCTATTCCGAACTGGATGATACCGAGAACAGCCAGTCCATCTGTGGTGAGCTGTTGCGTCGGGCCGAGCAGCATGGGGCGTCTGAGGTGGTGGCGACGCGGCCCGGGGAGTTTCGGTTGATCGAGGCGCTGGAAAATTGCCCGCTGAAAGTGACGCTGCTGGAGGATGACCGGTTCATTGCCTCTCATGCCGAGTTCGAGGCGTGGGCCGAGGGGCGCAAGGCGCTGCGGATGGAGTATTTCTATCGCGAGATGCGGCGCAAGACCGGGCTGTTGATGGAGGGCGACAAACCTGCCGGGGACAAGTGGAATTACGATCACGATAACCGCAAGCCCGCGCCGGATGATGTGGCGTTTTCCGGGCCGATGCAGTTCACGCCGGATGAAACGGTCGAGGCGGTGCTAGACCTGGTCGAACGGCGCTTTGGCAACCACTTTGGCGATGTGCGCCCGTTCTGGTTTGCGACCGATCAGGGGCAGGCGCGGCGGGCGCTGGCGCATTTCGTGACCTATGCGTTACCGCGGTTTGGCGACTTTCAGGACGCGATGCTGGCGGACAACCGGTTTCTCTATCATGCGCTGGTGTCGCCCTATATCAACATTGGTCTCTTGGACCCGCTGGAGGTCTGTCAGGCGGTGGAAGACGCGTGGAAAGAGGGACATGCGCCGATCAATGCTGCCGAGGGGTTTATTCGGCAGATCATCGGGTGGCGGGAATATGTGCGGGGTATCTATTTCCTTGAAGGGCCGGACTATCCGCGCCGCAACGGGCTGAACCACCAGCGGAAGTTGCCGGAGTTTTACTGGGGGGGCGAGACGCGGATGCGCTGTGTGTCCAAGGCAGTGGAGCAGACGGGCGCCGAGGCCTATGCCCACCATATTCAGCGGTTGATGGTGACGGGGAATTTTGCGCTGCTCGCGGGGCTGGACCCGGCAGAGGTGTCGGAGTGGTATCTGGCAGTTTATGCGGACGCGTTTGAGTGGGTCGAGGCGCCCAATGTGGTGGGCATGTCGCTGTTTGCGGATGGGGGTGTGATTGCGTCGAAGCCCTATGTGTCGTCGGGGGCCTACATCAACCGGATGTCGGATTACTGCAAGGGGTGCCACTACAAGGTGAGCGTCAAGACGGGCGAGGGGGCGTGCCCGTTCAACCTGCTGTACTGGCATTTTCTGGATCGGCACCGGGATCGGTTTTCGAACAATGCGCGGATGGGGAACATGTACCGCACTTGGGACCGGATGGATGAGGATCGACGGGCGACCGTGCTGCGCGAGGCAGAGGATTTTCTGGATCGGATGTCGGCGGGCGATGTGGTTTAGCGCGGGTCTGGTAACGACAGTTGGAAGCCCAGGGTGAAGCCGTCGGGCAGGTCGTCAGTGATCGAGAGGTCGCCGCCCAAGAGCGTTGCGAGTTCGTGGCAGATGGACAGGCCCAGCCCCGAGCCGCCCCTTTGCTGTGACCGCGCGGTTTCCAGACGGGTGAAGCGGTCAAAGACATGGGCCCGGTCAGCCTGCGCGATGCCGGGGCCCGTGTCGTAGACGGTGATGCGGGTGGGGCGATCCCGGCCCGCATCATGGTCGAGGTGGATTTCGATCCGCCCCTGATCGGTGAACTTGGCGGCATTGTCGATCAGGTTGCCGACGATCTGGGTGACCTTGTTGCCGTCGAAATGCAGAATCTCAGGCAGGTCGGGCGCGGCCACGACCCGGGTTTCAAGCGGCTTACGGTAACGGGTCACGCTGCCGTGCAGCAGTTCGGCCCATTGCCCGACAAGTTTGCCGCTTTCGACCTGTTGCACGCGCACGTTCAGCACATCGGCGTCAAGCCGGGTCGCTTCGATCACATTGACCAGTTGCATCAACAATTGCTCGGCCGCGCGGTGGCCCACATCGGCGCGCTGGCGGGTGTTTTCCGACGCGTCGGGGTCGGACTTGATCAGATCCAGCAGGCCCAGGATGGCGTTCAGGGGGGTGCGAATCTCGTGGCTCATCGTGGCCAGAAAGACGCCGCGCGCCTCAACCGCGGCATTGGCGCGTTTGACCTCTTCTGCGAGGCTGGCGTTGGAGGCGGCCAGTTCCTCCTCGTGTTGCTTGAGTGCTGTCAGGTCGTTATGCGCGCCCAGCAGGCGGATGGGTTTGCCGGTCTCGTCCCGGATGGCAAGGCCACGGCAGCGCACGGTGACCATGTGCCCATCGGCGTGGCGGTAGCGCACGATCTGGTCATAGGGATGGTTCGGGTCAGCAAGGTGCCGGTTGAAATTGTCGAGCGCGCTTTGCAGGTCATCGGGATGGATCAGGTCCTGCCATTCCGCGGCAAGGTGCTCTTTGGTGGCCGGGTCCACGCCGAACAGGCGCCAGAACCCTTCGCTCATCCATTCGTGGTCAGGTTTTTCAAGGTCCCAATACCAGAGCCCGTCCAGCGAACTGGTCTGGAGAAAGTCAAAGATCGCGTCGTCCGCCTTGATCAGGTCGTAGAGTTCGCGCTGGAGATAATGCATAGGTCCCGTCCCTGTCAGGGGTCAGCCGCGTTTACAGCAATACAGGTTTCAAAACCCTCAATGTCCCTGTCCACGCTGATCTTGTCACTGCAGGTGGTGACCTGCTGGACGCAGGTGACATCAAGTTTCGGGAACTGGCAGGCGGTCATCGCAGCCAGCAGAGCCTGGGCGGCGGTGTCGTCCCAGACGTCTCCGGCGGCGGCGCCTTCGATGGTGATGCCGATGGCCTGGGCGATAGGCGTGCCCGCCCCCTGCATGGACCAGGTGGCGCGGTGTTCGCGCCCTTCGGACAGGGTGAATGTGGCCGACACCGTGGGGGCGTTGATCAGGTCCTGCAAGGTGCCCACGGGGGCCGAGCCCTGGCCATGCCAGAGACGGTCGCGCAGGCTGCGGCCCGTGCTGGTGGCAAATTCTATGACCCGGCCCTGTTCGGCCCGGGCTTCGATCACCTTGGTGTCAAACCCTTCGGGTGTCAGGGAGGCAACCGGCCCCTCGCGATCAAGCGTGCCTGTCCCGTCGGGCAAGGTAAAGAGCGCGTAGACCCGCCCGATCGGGTTGCGGTAGAGGTGCAGCGTGGTGCCATCGTCGGCGGTGGTCATCGCGGCACTGGTGTCGAAGCCGTTGATCGGGTCGGTCCAATCCTCGACAAACTGCCAGTCTGCCCGTGCTGCCGTCGCGGCGAGCAGGGCCAGTGTCACGCCAAAAACAGCCTTAGCTGTCTTCATTCAATGCACCGCTTTCCCATTCGCCCGTGGCCTCTTCGCCGGTGGCATAGCGCATGGTGCCCACGCCCTGACGTTTGCCGTTCTTGAACATGCCCTCGTAGACGTCGCCGCTGGCATAGGTGGCAATGCCTTCGCCGTTGATCTCGCCGTTTTGCCACGCGCCTTCGTAGGTAAAGCCCGACGCCATCACGATCTTGCCCGTGCCGTGGCGCTGCCCGTTGAGGAATTCGCCGGTATAGACCGTCCCGTCAGGGTAGGTGGCCGTGCCCGTGCCCGCGCGTTTGCCATCGACCCAATCGCCGTCGTAGCGGTAGCCGTCGGCATAGGTCATCACACCCTTGCCGTGATTGCGCGCGTTCTTGAACCCGCCTTCGTAGATGATGCCGTTGGGATAGGTGATCTTGCCCTGGCCCTCGATCACGCCCGCGATCCACGCGCCTTCGTAGACGGAACCATCGGTATAGGTGATCTTGCCCGTGCCTTGCGGCAGGTCGTCGACGAACTCGCCCTCGTAGACCGATCCGTCGGGATAGGTGACGCGGCCCGTCCCCTCGATCTGGCCCTCGGCCCACTGGCCGATATAGGTGTAGCCGTCATTGCCGATGAACGTGCCCTGACCGTGGCGGCGGTCGTCGGTGAACTGACCCTCGTAGACATCGCCATTGGCGTAGGTGACGCGGCCTTTGCCCTCGCGCTTGCCGGACACGAGATCGCCTTCGTAGACATCGCCATTGGGTTGGGTCAGCGTGCCGGTGCCGTCAATCTGACCGTCGGCCCAGAGACCCACATAGACCAGACCGTCGGGCGTGGTCAGCTTGCCCTCGCCCTGACGTTTGCCCGCCTCGATCTGGCCGTCATAGACCGACCCGTCGGGATAGGTGATCACACCGATGCCCTGTTTGATGCCGTCGATCCAGTCGCCCTTGTATTCGTAGCCGCCGGGGGATTGCATGACGCCCTTGCCGTGATGCTTGGCATTGCGGAACTGGCCCTCGTAGCGGACGCCGTTTGCGTAAAGGGCAACACCGTCGCCCAGAATCGCCCCTGCCTCCCATTCGCCTTCATAGGTGCCGCCATCGGCAAAGGTGATCTTGCCGAACCCGTCGGGTTTGCCCTTGGCAAACGTGCCTTCGTAGACTGAACCGTTGGGAAAGCGTGCGGTGCCTTCGCCCTTAATCTCTCCGTCCACCCATTCGCCGGAATACTCATAGCCATTGGGCAGCCGGTAGGTGCCTTCCCCGTGCTGGAGCCCGCCGCGGAAGGTGCCCTCGTAGACGCCACCATCGTCATATTGCTTGGTCAGCACATTGCCGGATTGGGCCAGGGCGGCCCCGGGCAGAAGGCACAGGCAGAAGATCACTCCGCGGACGGACATGGCTCACCTCTCAGATTCGTTGGCCTGTGCACCCCGGCGCAGGCGTGGGAAAGGTAAGACAGGGGCGCGCGGGGGGCAATGGGGTTCAGGGGGACGTGATCCAAAGGGCGCGCTGACGCGGTTTACCAAAAAGGGCGCGCTGACGCGCGACGCGATTTATTTTGGAATGAGGGGTTCCACCCCTCAAACTCCCCGACATATTTCTGGAACAATGAAGGACATGGCGCCTTTGTCGCGGGTGGGTTTTCTCCGCGCTGCATTCTGCTACATCACGCGGAACGTTGAAGGAGGGCCCTCATGGCCGAGACATTCCGCATCACTCTGGGGCAGCTGAACCCGATTGTCGGTGACATTCCGGGCAATGCTGCCAAGGCCCGTGCCGCGTGGGAGGCCGGACGTGAGGCGGGAGCGGACATGGTGGCGCTGCCCGAGATGTTCATTACCGGTTACAACGCACAGGATCTGGTCATGAAGCCCGCCTTTCATACGGCGGCGATGCGGGCGGTGGAGGCACTTGCTGCCGAATGCGCGGACGGTCCGGCGCTGGCCATTGGCTGTCCGTGGACTGAGGGGGTGGAGCTCTACAACGCGTATCTGGTTTGTCGGGGCGGCCAGATTGTCAGCCGGGTGCTGAAGCATCATTTGCCGAACGAGACCGTGTTTGATGAGGTGCGCATCTTTGATGCCGGGCCATTGGGAGGGCCGTATTCGGTCGGCAACACCCGTGTGGGCAGTCCGATTTGCGAGGATGCCTGGCATGGGGATGTGGCAGAGACGCTGGAAGAAACCGGGGCAGAGTTCCTGCTGGTGCCCAACGGATCGCCCTATTACCGCGGCAAGTACGAGACACGTTTGAACCACATGGTGGCCCGTGTCGTCGAGACGGGGTTGCCGCTGATTTATCTGAACATGGTGGGCGGCCAGGACGATCAGGTCTTTGACGGGGGCAGTTTTGCGCTGAACCCGGGCGGTGCCTTGGCCGTGCAATTGCCGGTCTTTGACGAGATGGTGGCCCATGTGGACCTGGAGCGCGGTCCCGAGGGCTGGCGCGTGGTTGAAGGGGACCGGGTGCATCATCCCGACGCGTGGGAGCAGGATTACCGCGTGATGGTCACCGCCTTGCGTGACTATTGTGGCAAGACCGGGTTCGGCAAGGTGCTGCTGGGTATGTCTGGCGGCGTCGATTCGGCGCTGGTGGCGACCATTGCTGCGGACGCACTGGGCCCGGAGAACGTGCGCTGTGTGATGCTGCCGTCGGAATATACGTCACCCCATTCGCTGGAGGACGCCGAGGCCTGCGCCAACGCGTTGGGCTGCCACTATGACTACGTCCCCATTGCCGAGACGCGGGCGGCGGTAACGTCGACGCTTGCGCCGCTGTTCGAGGGGCTGGACGAGGGTCTGACCGAAGAGAACATCCAGAGCCGCATCCGCGGCTTGCTGCTCATGGCGCTGTCCAACAAGTTTGGCGAGATGCTGTTGACCACGGGCAACAAGTCCGAGGTGGCGGTGGGCTATGCGACGATCTATGGCGACATGGCCGGTGGCTATAATCCGATCAAGGATCTGTACAAGACCCGCGTGTTCGAAACCTGCCGCTGGCGCAACGCCAACCATCGCGACTGGATGAGGGGCAATGCGGGCGAGGTTATCCCGGAGCGGATCATCTCAAAGCCCCCCAGCGCCGAATTGCGCGAGGATCAGAAGGACAGCGACAGCTTGCCCGATTATCCCGCGTTGGATGCGCTGCTCGACATTCTGGTTGATCAGG
The DNA here is from genome assembly GCA_039179785.1 of Pseudomonadota bacterium. GTDB lineage: Bacteria > Pseudomonadota > Alphaproteobacteria > Rhodobacterales > Rhodobacteraceae > Tateyamaria. Next base: position 29,855 of record JBCDEK010000012.1, read on the forward strand.
ACGGGTCGATTGCCGATTGCGTGGCTGCGGGGTTTGACGCCGATGTGGCCCGCAAGGTGGAGCGGTTGATTTACCTGAGTGAATACAAACGCTTCCAGTCCGCGCCAGGTGCGCGTCTGACCAAGCGCGCGTTCTGGCTGGACCGCCGCTATCCCATCGTCAACCGCTGGCGCGATCCGTCTTGATAGGCGGATGAGCCGGCCTTTGACCCTCATCCACGCTGATCGGCGCAAGATGAATCGGGTGCTGGCCCTTGGGGTCGGGTTTGTGGCGGTGTCGCTGTTCCTTTTGGTGACCGGGATCGACAGCGGCGCGCCTTTGCTGATCGGTATCGGTGCAATCGGGGCCGTCTTTTTCGGCTGGTGTACGTGGATCGGGGTGACGATGTGGCTTGGACGCAAGCCGCTGATTGCGATGGATGCCAAGGGCGTCGCGGTCTTTCGCCATCCGCACCTGCCATGGGAGAACTTTGAGCGGGTCGACGTGACCGGCTTTCTGGACGAAGGATTTGTGCGCATCGTCGTGCGGGACCCGGATGCCTTTCTTGCCGGGATGCCGGTTGTGTCGCGACTGCTGGCGCGCGCCAATACCGCACTGGCCGATGGGCATATCTTTGTGAGCAACCGCCTGTTGCCCGCGCCAGCAGACGACATTGCCGCGCAGATCGCGCAGGCCGCGCAGGACTACCGCAGCAAGTAGGGGTGCGGCATCCCCTTGTCCGTCATGCGGTTCGCAAACGGCTTTGTGACTTGAGCACGCGCGACGCTTCGGCCACGCTTGCAGCATTCATTGACACGACCGGAGAGACCGATGATCCGCGCCTTTACAGCCCTGTGTGCGGCTGCGTTTTTGGCCATACCGGCGCTGGCCTGCGGGCCGGACACCGATTGCCAACTTGGCGACCGGCACTACCGCATCGCGCTGCCCGACGGGCAGGACGGTGCCGCACCTATCGGGGCCATCGTCTTTGCCCATGGCTATCGCGGGTCCGCGCGCGGCACGATGCGCAACGCGAACCTGCGTGCTGCGGTGGCCGATATGGGCCTCGCGCTTGTGGCGGTGAAATCGGCGGGCGATGATTGGGATTTGCCCGGCGCGCCCAGCGATATGGACAGCACCGGCGCGGCCGAGATGGCCTATTTCGAGGCGGTGGTGACCGATGTAACGGCCCGTTTCAACATCGACCCGGACCGGATCATGATGGCGGGCTTTTCGGCGGGCGGCATGGTGACGTGGGAAGTGGCCTGCCAGCGCCCCGACCTTTTTGCGGGCTTTGCCCCGTTTTCCGGCACGTTCTGGCAAGGCCCGCCCGAGGCCTGCGCCGCGCCGACCAGCATCATCCACTTCCACGGCACCGCCGACCGGATCGTGCCGCTGGCCGGACGCCCTATCGGGGAGACAAAGCAGGGTGACATGGCGCAGGTTTTGGCGATGTACCGCGCGCAAGGCGGCTTTGGGGCCATCGACCGCGTCGGCCCGCTCGAAGATGTCGCGTGCCAGCGCCAGAGCAATGATGCGGGTGACCTGCTTGAATTTTGTACCTTTCCGGGTGGTCATACGTTCCGGCGCAGCTTTCTCAGCTACGCGTGGGACCGGTTGAGCGCGGTCGGAAAAGTATAAGGCGGACCCGAAAGCCCGCCTTTTTCAATCGCACGGTATCAGTGCGCCGCCTCTACAGTGTCAGCTGATAGCTGTGCGGCACATAGCGGAACCCGTCGCCGTTCTTCTCGACATAGCCCAGCGCTGGCCACGGCATGTGGTAGCTGGTGAAGGGCACGCCGTCGGTCGCCATCATGTCCAGCATCTTGCGGCGCGTGGCAGCGGCAGCAGCCTTGTCCATGTCAAACAGCACTTCCCAATCGGGATAACCCAGAGACCAGACATAGTGGTTGGCAAAGTCTGCACCCAGCACCAGTTGCGCGCCGTCACTCTCCACCATGTACATCATGTGGCCGGGCGTGTGGCCGTATGCCTCCATCGCAGTGATTCCTGATGCAGGGGCCGCGCCCGGGTCGATCATGGTGAACTGTTCCATCAGCGGCTTGACGATGCCGTCAAAGCGTTCGTTGCCCGCGGTGGCCCAGTGGTTCATTTCGACCGATCCGGCGTAGTGCTGCGCGTTGCCGTAGGTGGGCGTGCCGTCCGTCTGCAGGCCACCGATATGGTCGCCGTGCATGTGGGTGATGATCACCTTGTCCACCTGATCGGCGGTGTAGCCCGCCGCCTCCAGCGCCGCGGTGGTGCCCGCGGGGTTCAGACCGGTGTCAAAGAGGATAAGCTCGGACCCGGTGTTGACGACCACGGGGGTAAAGAAGAACTGCGCGGCGTTCAGGGGCAGGTTGTTGGCCTTGGACACGTCCTCGAACGTGGCGGCATCCACATTCATGCCAAATATGGACTGCGGGTCTTCGCGTACGGCGGTGCCCGCCAGTAGGTTCGTTACTTCGAACCCGCCCACTTTCACGCGCTTGAACTGAGCGTTTGATGCACCCAGCATGGGTGCGTCGGCGCGGGCCTGCGTGGCAGTTGCTGCGGCCAGGGGCATGGCAGCTGCGCCCATCAGCGCAGTGCGGCGGTTGAATTTGGGGGATGTGGACATGGGTGCTATCCTTCCTGTCAGAGAGCTACGACATAGCGCGCCTGGCGTTATGTCACGCGTCACGATGCACGGGTGTGTGTTCATTTTTGCGAGAGGAACCATGGCAGAGCCGAAGACGCAGGTGCTGGAAACCCCGTTTTCCGCGTGGGTTAAGGGGGTCGAACCAGACACCCGCCGTAACGAGGCGTGCCAGTTGGATGACCTGTTCCGTGCAGTCACGGGGTTCGATCCGCAGATATGGACCGGCGGCATCGTGGGTTACGGGGCTTATGACTACACCTATGCCTCGGGCCGGTCGGGGACCTGGATGGCCACCGGGTTCGCGCCGCGCAAGGCCAGGCTGAGTATCTATATCATGCCGGGCTATGCTGATTTCGCGCCGATCCTGGAACGGTTGGGGCCGCATTCCAAGGGCAAGTCTTGTCTCTATATCACCCGGTTGGCACGGGTGGATATGGACGTACTGGGTGAATTGATCGCGGCAGGTTTGCGCGATCTTGCGACCCATTGGCCGGTGCGTCACCGCGCATAAGGGGCGTCCCAAACTGGACAAGCCGCGGCCCCTGTGACAAGGCAGGCGCAACTGTCGGAGACACCCATGACCACCACCCGTTTCGCCCCATCGCCCACCGGTTACCTGCATATCGGCAACCTGCGCACGGCGCTGATGAACTATCTGATCGCCCGCAAGGCGGGCGGCACCTTCATCCTGCGCATCGACGACACCGACCCCGAGCGGTCGAAGGAAGAATATGTCGATGGCATCAAGCAGGACATGGAGTGGCTGGGCCTGCACTGGGACAAGGTTGAGCGTCAGTCCGAGCGGCTGGATCGCTATGCGGATGCAGCGGACAAGCTGCGCGAGATTGGCCGGTTTTACGAGGCGTTCGAAACGCCGACCGAGCTGGATCTGAAGCGCAAGAAACAACTGAACATGGGCAAGCCGCCCGTCTATGATCGGGCGGCGTTGGCGCTGAGCGATGCTGAAAAAGAGGCAATGCGCGCCGAGCGTGGGCAGGGCGTGTGGCGCTTCAAGCTGGATCACGAACGGATCGAGTGGACTGACGGGATCATCGGTGACGTGAGCATCGATGCGGCCAGCGTGTCCGACCCGGTGCTGATCCGAGGCGATGGGCAGGTGCTCTATACGCTTGCTTCGGTCGTCGATGACACCGAGATGGGCGTGACCAACGTCGTGCGCGGGTCCGATCACGTGACCAACACCGCCACGCAAATCCAGATCATCGAAGCGCTTGGGGGCACCGCGCCATCCTTTGCGCACCACTCCTTGCTGACTGGTCCACAGGGCGAGGCGCTGTCGAAACGTCTGGGCACTCTGTCTTTGCGCGATCTGCGCAGCAACGGTGTTGAACCGATGGCAGTGCTGAGCCTCCTCGCCCGGCTGGGCTCCTCGGACCCGGTGGAGTTGCGCATGGATATGGAAAGTCTGATCGAGGGCTTTGATGTGAGTCGCTTCGGCACGGCGCCGACCAAGTTTGACGTGGCCGATATCGACCCGCTCACCGCGCGCTATCTGCAATCGCTGCCCGCCCCGGCTGTGGCCGCCGATCTCGACGCGGCAGGCGTGCCCGAGGGTCAACGCGACGCGTTTTGGTCGGTCATCCGCGAGAACATCGACACCCGCGCCGATATCGCGACGTGGTGGGCACTGTGCCGCGACGGGGCTGAGCCGGTGATCGAGGACGAAGACAAGGACTTTGTGGCCGAGGCCATGACGATGCTGCCCGAAGCGCCCTTTGATGCAGACACGTGGCGCGCGTGGACCGGTGCTGTGAAAGCGGCCACCGGGCGCAAGGGGCGGGGGTTGTTCATGCCGCTGCGTCTGGCGCTGACCGGGCAGCGGCACGGGCCGGACATGGCCTCTCTGATGCCGCTCTTGCAGGTTGTGAAGGCGCGCCCCTGATGCGGGCCGGGGGCGCTTTGGCACAGCGGCCCTCCGGGGGGGATTTTTTTAAACCAGAGAAGAGACGGACCCGTGGCTGAGGGGCAGGCGAAGTTCCTGTCCGGATCGCTTTTGCGGCACGTGACGGTGATGTCGATGACTTCGACCATCGGTCTGATGGCCGTGTTTCTGGTGGACTTCATCGACATGGTGTTCATCTCGATGCTGGGCAAGGCCGAACTGGCCGCTGCCGTAGGCTATGCCGGGTCGATCCTGTTTTTCACCACGTCCTTTTCCATCGGCATGGCCATTGCCGTGGGCGCCCTTGTGGCCCGCGATCTGGGATCGGGAGACGGAGAGCGCGCGCGGCTGCGCGGCTCGCATGGGCTGGCCTATGGCGTGGGCTTCGGCGTGCTCTTTTCGGGCCTGGTCTGGTGGAACATTCCCACATTCGTGGCCTGGATCGGCGCCACCGGCGAAACGGCTGCGCTTGCCGAAGGGTATTTGCAGATCATCATCCCGTCGCTGCCCTTTCTTGTCGTGGGTATGATGGGCAGTGGCATCCTGCGCGCCCACGGGGACGCGCGGCGCGCCATGATGGCGACGATCTGGGGCGGCGGCGTGAACGCGGTGCTGGACCCGATCCTGATCTTCGGGCTGGGCCTTGACCTCACCGGGGCGGCGCTTGCGTCCGTTGCTGCGCGCGTAGCCATCGCCACAGCCGCCCTATTGCCGATCCTGCGCCACCACGGCGGGCTGCCGCGCCCAGACGTGCTGGGCATGGCCCGCGACCTGCGCCCGCTGATCGCCATCGGCTTTCCGGCCATCTTGACGCAATTCGCAACCCCCGTGGGACAGGCCATCGTCACCCGTTCCATGGCGCAATACGGGCTTGAGGCGGTGGCGGGCATGGCCATCGTCGGGCGGCTCATGCCCCTGTCCTTTGCCGTGATCTTTGCCTTGTCGGGGGCTGTGGGCCCCATCCTTGGCCAGAACTTTGGCGCGGGTCGCCACGACCGCGTGCGCGCGGGGTTCAACGCGGCGCTGATCTTTGCGGGCACCGTGATCTTCGTGATCGCGGGCGCGCTGTTCCTCCTGCGCGGACCCATTGCAAACCTCTTCGATGCCACCGGCCTGACGCGTGATCTGGTGTTCCTCTTCTGCGGCCCGCTGGCGCTGCTCTTTTTCTTCAACGGCGTGCTTTTTGTCACCAATGCCGCGTTCAACAATCTGGGCCACCCGTTCTATTCGACTGGCATGAACTGGGGCCGCAACACCATTGCCATGATCCCGCTGGTCTGGATCGGCGCGCAGCTTTTTGGCGCGCCCGGCGTGCTGATCGGGCAGGCGCTGGCCGGGGTGGTCTTTGGCAGCATCGCCTGGGTTCTCGCGCGCCGCGTGATCGCCAGCGAAGGTGGCGCGGTCACCCGTGACAGCTTTGCCCGCGAAGGGCGGCTTTTGTCGCTATTGAACCTGCGCAAGTAAGCGGTCGGTCACGGCCCGTTCTTCAGCGGTCAGCACCTGCGCGCGGGGATAAAGCGGCGCGCCCCGGTCGTCGTGCACCGGGGTGTCCCAGCCGTCGGTCGTGGCAAAGAAGTGTTCCGCCCCCGCGATACCAAACTCGTGGAGAAAGCCCTGCACCACCACGTCGAGATAGCTGAGCAAGATATGGTGATCGCCCCCCTGCCGGTGCGCATGAGGTGGCACCTGATAGACGGCGATGTCCGTCGCCTGTGAGGCGTGACTGACCGCATCGGTGGCGTCAATCCGGTCATACCCGGCTTCGCGCAGATCAAGGGCCCCCCAATTTGCCCCCGGCACGCTGGCAATCAGCCCGTCAATGCTGTTTCCAGGTGCCGCGTGCACCGACAGAAACACCACATCGCGTAGCGCCGTCCGCACCCAGAGCCGTCGCCACCCTTGCAGCGTTGCATGCTGCGCCTGTGGGTAGCTGTGCGTGGCCCGGTTGACCAGGCTGCCATAACCAAAGAACCAGGGCGTCATGTGTCGGACATCAGGTCTGCGAAATGGGCGGCGAGCGTATCCCAGACCTCCGGCGAGGATGCGGTGAGCAGGTAACCGTCGCGCACCGTCGCAGTGTAGTCCGACCCGTCCAGCATCGCCGCCTTGCCGCCCGCCTGCTGGCAGATCAGGACACCCGCGGCATGGTCCCAGCTGTTCAAATGACCGGACAGCAGAAAATCCACGGCACCCGTCGCCAGCAAACGGTACTCATGCGCCGAACAGCGCAGACTGCCGATAGAGGCCAGCGCGCCGACCCGTGTCCACATTAGTGCACGGTCAGCGGGCGGCATCAGGCGGATATGGGCGTAGCCTGCCAATTGCTCGAGCGCCTTGGCTCCTGCCGTTTCAATCCCGCGCGTCCGCCCCGACCGGGTCTGCCAGATTGCAGGGCTGGTGGTGTCCGCCATGATCAGATCGTCGCCCACCGGGTCATAGATCAGGCCAAAGACCGGCTGCCCGAACCGGCAGACCGACACCATCGTGCCAAAAAGCGGCATCCCCTTGGCAAAGTTCCAGGTGCCATCCACCGGGTCTATGATGAAAGATAGTTCCGCCTCGCCCACGCCGTCCAGTAGGGCGGGTTTGGTCGACACCGCTTCTTCACCGATGACCAAGGCATGGGGAAAGGCCATTTGCAGCCCGCGGGTGATCATCGCCTCGGCGGCGATGTCGGCTTCGGTCACCAGATCGTCTTCGTCGCGTTTGCTGTTGATGTCGCCCGCATCCAGACGGCGAAAGCGGGGCATGATCTCGGCCCGGGCGGCGCGGCGGATCAGGTTGATGATCTGGGTTTTCTGCGCCTGGCTCAGCGGCGCGGTCACTGCCATGGGCAATTGGTCGGTCATGGTGGGGTCCTTGATTCCATTGCTTGGCCCGGGTGTGCCATGGCTTGCTGCGCTGCCGCAACGGGCCTTATTCGCGCCCGCGCAGCACTTGCGCAGGCCGGGCGGCGAGCGGGCCCCAGGCAAAGGCCAGACCGGCCAGCAATGTGGCCAGCACGCCGCCGACCACGATGGCCAGCGCCGATGGCCAGATCACGGTAAAATCGGTGTCCATGATAAAGCGGCTGACGGCCCAGCCGCCCGCGATCCCCGCAGCCAGCGCAACCGCCCCTGCACCCAGGCCCAGCAGCGCCGCACGGGTGGCAAAGCTGACCAGGATGCGCTGGCGGGTGGCCCCCAGCGTCTTCAGCACCGCCGCCTCGTAGGTGCGCGCCTGCGTGCCCGCCGCGGCGGCCCCGATCAGCACCAGAAAGCCGGTCAGCAGCGTGGCCGCCGCGCCATATGACGTGGCCGCCGCCAGCCCCGCCAGCACCTCGCTCACCCGGTCGATGGCGTCACGCACGCGGATGGCGGTCACATTGGGATAGGCGTTGGCGATGTCGCGCAGGATCTGCGTTTCGGCCCCGTCCTCGGCATAGACGGTCGAGATGAACGTGTGTGGTGCGCCCGCCAGCGCGCTGGGGTTCATGGACAGGATGAATCCGATGCCAGCAGTCGAAAAATCGACCTCGCGAAAGGATGTGATCGTGCCGGTGATGTCGCGGCCCAGAATGTTGATGGTCATACTGTCGCCGATGGACAGACCCATCTCTTCGGCCTCTTCCGCGGCAAAGCTGATCTGGGGCGCGCCGGTGTAGTCCTCGGACCACCATGCGCCGTCTGTGATGCGCGTGTTTTCGGTCGGCGCGGCGGAATAGGTGATGCCGCGATCTCCCTGCAGCACCCAGTGGTCGCCCGCCACATCCGCGGCGCGCTGTCCGTTGATTTGGGTGATGATCCCGCGCAGCATCGGCGCGCTTTCAATGCGGCTGACGGCGGGGTCGCTTTCCAGCCGTTCCGTATAGCCGGGCATCTGGTCGCGCTGGATGTCGACAAAGAAATAGCTCGGCGCAATCTCGGGCAGGTTGCCGGTGATCGCGTTGCGCAGATTGCCGTCGATCTGACCCACGGCGGCCAGCACCGACAGGCCCAGACCCAGCGACAGAACCACCGACGCTGCCCCCTCGCGCGTGCCGGAAATCGCGCCAAGCGCCCACCGCAGCGCGGGGCGCCCCTTGGTGCGGGGCGCGATCCTGCGGGCAAGAAACCGGATCAGCGTCGCCGCAAGGGCGAGCAGCGCGAGCGCAAAGGCAATGCCCCCCGCCGTCCACAAGGTCAGCCACCATGTCCCCGAAAACAGCGCGGCCAGCCCGATAAGCGCGCCCAGCCCCGCCGCGATCCACAGCAGATACCCGGCTCGCGGCAACAGCCGCACCTTGTCCAGCGCGTCGCGAAACAGGGTGGCGGCCCGCACATCCTCGGCCCGCGCCAGCGGCCAGAGCGTGAACACAAAGGCCGTGAGCAGGCCATAAATTGCCGCCTCGATCAGCGGCGCGGGATAGAGCGTAAAGCTGGCCGGGATTGGCAGCCGCGCCTCGATCACCGGGGCGAGCGCCAGCGGCACCAGCGCTCCAAGGATCAGCCCCAGCGCAATGCCCACCAGCGAGAGTACCCCGATCTGAATGAAATAGGTCTGAAAGATCACCCGCCGCTCGGCCCCCAGCGTGCGCAGCGTCGCGATCACGGATGTCTTGCCCGCCAGATAGGCCCGCACCGCCGCCGACACGCCCACGCCGCCCACAGCCAGACCCGACAGACCCACCAGCACCAGAAACGCGCCAAGCCGGTCCACGAACTCGGCCACGCCCGGTGCCCCATTGCGCGCATCGGTCCAGCGCATCCCCGTCGCCTCGAACCGGTCGCGCGCCTGATCCTCAAGTGCTGTCAGGTCGACCCCCTCGGGCAGTTCCAACCGGTATTTCGAATTAAACAACGTTCCCGGCGCCAGAAGCTGCGCATTGGCCAGACCCTCACGCAACACAATCGTCCGCGGCCCCAGGCCGAACCCGCCCGCCGCACTGTCGGGTTCCCGCACCAGCGTCGCCATCAGCACAAAATCCTGCGTGCCCAACCGGAACGTATCGCCTACCGCCAGCCCAAGCCGGTCGATCAGCGCCCGCTCCATCACAGCACCGGGCAAACCCTCCGCCCCGGCCAGGGCCACGGCCAACGGCATCTCGGGTGCCAACTCCACCGATCCAATCAGAGGATACGCCGCATCAACCGCCTTGATCTGCGTCAACCCCCGCTCGGCCGCGCCTTCCCGCTCCACCACCGCCATCGACCGGAAGTCGGCAATCTCCGACACCTCCGTCGCCACGGTGTCCATCCACGCGCGCTCCTCTTCTGTGGCAAAGCGGTAGGTGAAATCCAACTCCGCACCGCCGCCCAACAGCGCTGCACCTTCGCGCTCAAGCCCCGCTTCGATCGCGGATCGGACAGACCCCACTGCCGCAATGGCGGCAACCCCCAAGGCCAAACAGGCCAGAAAAATGCGAAAACCGCGCAAGCCCCCGCGCAACTCGCGGCGGGCAAAGCGGGCAGAGGTGGCCAAACTCATTCGGCAGCGGCCCGTGTCGGCGCTTCAATCCGCCCATCGGCCAGCCGGATCACCCGGTCACAGCGCGCGGCCAGATCGGGCGCGTGGGTCACCAGCACCAGCGTGGCCCCGTGCCGGTCGCGCAGGGCAAAAAGCAAGTCCATGATCGCAGCGCCATTGGCGCCGTCCAGATTGCCCGTCGGCTCATCCGCCAGCAAAATATCGGGCCGCGTCACCAGTGCGCGCGCCAAAGCCACCCGCTGTTGTTCGCCCCCGGACATCTGGCTGGGATAATGCCCGCTGCGATGGGCCAGCCCCACGGCCTCCAGTTCCGCCTCCGCCCGGTCAAACGCATCTCGGACCCCCGCCAGTTCCAGCGGCGTCGCCACGTTTTCCAGCGCGGTCATCGTCGGGATCAGGTGAAAGCTCTGGAACACGACCCCCATATGCCCACGCCGAAACCGCGCCAGCGCGTCCTCGGACATCGCCGTAAGATCTTGACCCAGTGCCTTAACCGTGCCGCCTGTGGCGCGCTCCAAGCCGCCCATGACCATCAGCAGCGATGACTTGCCGGACCCAGACGGGCCAACCAGCCCCACCGTCTCGCCCTTGGTCACGTCCAGCGTGATCCCGTGTAGGATATCCACCTGCCCGGCATTGCCATCGAGGCTCAGGGCTGCATTTTTGAGGGACAGGACTGGATCGGACATGCAAGGCGGCCTTTATTGTCGTCTACGGGGTCATATGGAGATCGGATCAGCATGGGCAAGGTAACAGGCACAATTGTCTTTTCTCTGTGGGCCAGTACGGCCATGGCCCAACCGGTGACGATTGCTGCCCTGGGCGACAGCCTGACCCAGGGGTTTGGGCTGCCGGTTGATGACGGGTTCGTGCCCCAGCTTGAAGCCTGGCTCGAAGCGCGCGGGCATGATGTGGACATTATCAACGCAGGCGTGTCGGGGGATACGACCCAAGGGGGGCTCAGCCGCGTGGCCTGGACCCTGACGCCCGAGGTCGATGCGATGATCGTCACGCTCGGGGGCAATGACCTGTTGCGCGGGATCGGCCCCGAGGTGAGCCGCGCCAACCTCGAAGGAATCGTGCAGGCCGCCACCGATGCGGGTGTCGATGTGCTCGTCGTCGGGATGCAGGCCCCCGGCAACTACGGCCCCGACTACAAGGCCGCCTTTGACGCGATGTACCCCGAGATCGCGGAGGCCTATGGCACGCTTTACCTCGACAGTTTCTTTGCGGGTCTGGGGGGGCCGGACACCGACCCGGCGCAGGTGCGCGCGTTCATGCAAGCGGACGGCATACATCCCAATGCGCAGGGTGTGGCGCGCATTGTCGACGGGGTCGGCCCCAGTGTCGAAGCCCTGATTGCACGAGCCGAGTAGCGATGCCGGGGCGCTTCTTTCTGACTGATCCGATATCGGACCTGACCGCGGCACTGGGCGTGCCCGCGGGGTCCGTGGGTAACGAACCTGCCCGCCAGAACATCGCCCCGGGTCAGGAAATCATCGTTTTTGACGGCGCGCTGAAACGGATGCGTTGGGGCATTGTGCCCGTGGGCCGCGTGAACGCCCGCGGGCGCCCGGTGATGGAGCAGATCATCAACGCGCGATCGGAAACCGTGTTCGACAAGACCGCCTTTGACGGCGTGGGCCGCGCCGTGATCCCGGTGAATGGCTGGTACGAATGGACCGGGGAAAAACGCAAGAAGACCGCGTGGCGGATTGCGCCCAAGGGCGGCGGCTTTCTCTATTTCGCGGCGATCACGGATCTGTGGACCGCGCCCGGTGGGCTGGAGGTGCCACAGGTGGCCGCCGTCACCTGCGCGCCGAATGCCGACGTCAAACCCATTCACCACCGTATGGGGGTGTTGCTGGAACCGGGCGAAATCGATGTCTGGATGGGCGATGATCTGGACGCGGCCAAGGCCCTGATGGTGTCCTGGCCTAAAGGGCGTCTTGCTATCCAGGAAGTAACCGGCGTGGACTGGGACGGGCCGTGACCCGAATGCCGCTGCGCGACGACATTTTTTATTGGGGCGCTGCCCCAAACCCCGCCGTATTTGGAAAGAGAAGAAGGCAGGGTGGACAGTGCATCGGGGTGCTGCGGGTCCTTGCTTCTCTGTTTCAAAAAAATCCCCGCCGGAGGCTCCGACGGTCCCAAAAAGAAAAGGCGGCGCACATTGAAGTGCACCGCCCCGAAACTGTCAGTCGCAAATGGCTCAGGCCAGTGCGATGTTGATCGCGCTTTCGCGCCCGTCGCGGCCGGATTCCAGATCAAACGTGACTTTCTGGTTGTCGGCCAGGCCGGTCAGACCCGAACGTTCGACAGCCGAGATATGAACAAAAACGTCCTTGCCGCCCGATTCCGGTGCGATAAAGCCGTAGCCTTTGGTGGTGTTGAACCATTTGACGGTGCCGTTTGCCATCGTCTTGTCTCCTTTGGGTGCTGCCCGCAACATGCGGCAGCCTTGGCGTTGTCATAAGATCGAAGTGACTGAGCCGAAAGGAGCAGTGGGTCGATAGATGAGGTAGCACGGGGACATATGGCACTGTTTCGCTGTATTGCAAGGCTTTCTCCTTGCGTTTCGGCATTCCGGCGAACTGCCGCTTCTTTGTGCAAAGCGACCTGATCGGTGCCCCCAGTCTTTTTTACCAGTTGATAAAATTTTAAACCTGTGAGAGCGTTTTCAGCGAACGATTGTTGCGATGGAGCGGACATGACGCAATCTCCTTTCTCTCCCGGTGTGGCCGCGGGCCGATTGGACGGTGCGGCCTATGCCGAGAATTTTTCGGACCTGCATCCGGCGCTTGATCCGCACGAGGCGCTTGTGGCGGCGGACCGGTGTTACTTTTGTCACGATGCGCCCTGTGTGACGGCCTGCCCGACCGACATCGACATCCCGCTCTTCATTCGTCAGATCGCGACCGGCACGCCCGATGCGGCGGCCAAGACGATCCTGAACCAGAACATCATGGGAGGTATGTGCGCGCGTGTGTGCCCGACCGAGACGCTGTGCGAAGAGGTGTGTGTGCGCGAGGTGGCGGAAGGCAAGCCTGTGCTCATCGGGCAGTTGCAGCGCTATGCGACCGACCATTTGCAAGCGCAGGGCGTGCACCCGTTTTCGCGCGCTGTCGCCACAGGCAAAACGGTTGTCGTGGTGGGCGCGGGGCCGGCGGGGCTGTCCTGCGCGCACCGGTTGGCGATGCTGGGGCATGAGGTCACGGTCTATGACGCGCGGCCCAAGGCGGGGGGGCTGAATGAGTACGGGATTGCGGCCTATAAGACGCCGGACGGGTTTGCGCAGGCCGAAGTGGACTGGCTGCTGCAGATTGGGGGCATCACCTTGCGCCAGGAAACCGCGCTTGGGCGGGATGTGACGCTCGACCAGTTGCGGCAGGATTTCGATGCGGTGTTCCTAGCTATGGGGTTGGGCGGCGTGAATGCGCTGGTGGTCGACGGAGGTGACAAAGACGGCGTTCTGAACGCCGTCGATTTCATTGCCGACCTGCGGCAGGCGTCTGACTTGACGGCGCTGCCTGTCGGGCGCGATGTGGTTGTGATTGGCGGTGGCATGACCGCGGTGGATGCGGCTGTGCAATCGAAGCTGCTGGGCGCGTTGAATGTCACGCTGGCCTATCGGCGCGGGCGGGACCGGATGAACGCGAGTGTGTTCGAGCAGGACCTTGCGGCCTCAAAGGGCGTGCGGATCATGACCAATGTGGTGCCGCGGGCGCTGCATGGAAACGGCGCTGTGCGCGAGATCGAGTTTGAATATGTGGGCGACGATATGACCGGCACCGGAGAGACGGTACGCATCCCGGCGGATCAGGTGTTGCGGGCGATTGGACAGACGCTGGAAGGCGATCACCTGCCCGATCTGGACGGCACCAAGATCGCGGTCACGGGCGCGGGGCGGACATCCGTGGCGGGCGTCTGGGCCGGGGGGGATTGTGCTGCGGGGGGCGACGATCTGACCGTGACGGCGGTGGCCGAGGGGCGGGATGCGGCGATGGATATTCACGCCGCCCTGACCAAATGAAATGTTTCGCGCGCGAAACATTTAGTCTTAACAATGGGTTAATGGAATCACGATCTGGATGACGCGCCAAGTGCAGATACCATATCCGGGCCCCGATGCCTGAGCTGCCGGAGGCCGAGGCGGCGCGGCAGCGCATCGCGGACGGGGCGCTGCACCGCACGATCAAGGACATCGCGCTGGGCGACGTGACCCATATGGACATGCCCGGCAAGGCCGCGCGCAACAGGTTTGTCGGCACGCAATTCACCCGCACGCACCGGCACGGCAAATACATTTTTGTGGGATCAAAGGACGGGCCGTGGCTGCATATTCACCTTGGCATGGCGGGGTCGGTCCGGGTGATGGAGGCCGAGGAGACGGAGGCGAAGTACATCCGTCTGACCGTGACCTTTGAAGGTGGCACGCGACTGCATTTCCGCGACCCGCGCAAGTTCGGCCATGTGCAGGTGGTCGAGGACGTGGACGCCTTCATCGCGGACAAGGGGCTGGGGCCGGATGCGCTAAGCATCGGCGACAACGCCTTTGCCCAGGCGGTGGGGGGCACGCGCGGGGCTGTCAAATCAGCGCTTTTGAGCCAGAAGAAACTGGCGGGTGTCGGCAACCTGTGGGCGGATGAGGCGCTGTACCGGACGGGCATTGACCCCGAAGCGGTTGCCCGCGATCTGCCTTCCGAAAAGGTGCAGGACCTGCACGGCGCCGTGCGCTCTATCCTGCAAACGGTGGTGGACACACGCGCCACCTATGCCAAACTGCCGGGTGACTGGTTGATCCACAACCGCAGCGAGGGCGCTGGCTGCACGCGGTGCGATGGCACGATCATGAAAAAGACGGTGGGAGGGCGCACCTCTTACCACTGCCCGGGCCATCAGGTCGGGGCATAGCGACACCAACAAGGGGAGGCCTGTACGATGGCTGATCTGACAAGTGACTTTGTAGGCATCAAGAGCCCCAACCCGTTCTGGCTGGCCTCGGCCCCGCCCACGGACAAAGAATACAACGTGCGCCGCGCGTTCGAAGCCGGCTGGGGCGGTGTTGTGTGGAAGACGCTGGGGTCGGAAGGGCCGCCCGTGGTGAATGTGAACGGGCCGCGATACGGGGCGATCTATGGCGCGGACCGGCGGCTGCTGGGGCTGAACAATATCGAACTGATCACGGATCGGGACCTTTATACCAATCTTGAAGAGATCAAGCGGGTGAAGGCCGACTACCCGGACCGGGCGGTGATCGTGTCGATCATGGTGCCGTGTGAGGAGCAGGCGTGGAAAGACATCCTGCCGCTGGTCGAGGACACGGGCGCGGACGGGATCGAGTTGAACTTTGGCTGCCCGCACGGGATGAGCGAGCGCGGCATGGGATCGGCGGTGGGGCAGGTGCCCGAGTATATCGAGATGGTGACGCGCTGGTGCAAGCAGTACTATTCGAAGCCCGTGATCGTGAAGCTTACGCCGAACATTACGGATATTCGGAAGCCTGCCGCGGCGGCGCATGCCGGTGGCGCGGATGCGGTGAGCCTGATCAACACGATCAATTCGATCACGTCCGTGAACCTGGACACCATGTCGCCCGAGCCGTCGATTGATGGGAAGGGGTCGCATGGCGGCTATTGCGGGCCTGCGGTGAAGCCCATTGCGATGTCGATGGTTTCGGAGATTGCGCGCAATCCTGACACGCACGGCCTGCCCATTTCGGGGATTGGCGGCATCACCACGTGGCGCGATGCGGCGGAGTTCATCACCTTGGGGTGCGGCAATGTGCAGGTGTGCACGGCGGCGATGACCTATGGGTTCAAGGTCGTGCAGGAGATGATCAGCGGGCTGTCGGACTGGATGGACGAGAAGGGCCATGCCAGTATCGACGCCTTTAAAGGGGCGGCGGTGCCGAATGTGACCGACTGGCAGTATCTGAACCTGAACTACGTGGCCAAGGCCAAGATCAATCAGGATCTGTGCATTTCCTGCGGGCGGTGTTTTGCGGCCTGCGAGGACACCTCGCACCAGGCGATTTCGATGTCCGAGGATCGCGTGTTCGAGGTGATCGACGCGGAATGCGTGGCCTGCAACCTGTGTGTGAACGTGTGTCCGGTGGAGAGTTGTATCACCATGGAAGAGATGACACCGGGTGCGACCGACCCGCGGACGGGCAAGGTGGTCGAACCGGATTATGCCAACTGGACCAGCCACCCGAACAACCCGGCGGCCAGGGCCGCCGAGTGACGCGCTAAACCGGCGTGCCTTCGGTTTCGACCGGGCCCGCTTGCGCCTGTTCAGCGGTGGGCGCGGACAGCACAGTGGGTGCGACCGGTTCACTGACCGCTTCGAGCAGTAGTTCAAGGCGCTGTTGTTGCTGGGCGGCTTCGGCAAAGCGCCTTGCGTCGGCCTCGATCTGGTCGGGGGGGAGGGCGAGGGCCGCTTCGACGGCGGCGCGGGTATTTGAGCCGTCTGCGCTGTCGGCCAGGAGCGAGACGCGCGCGCTTTCCGCCTGCGGGTCGGATGGGGTCGTGTCCGTGCCGGTGTCGGTGCGGCTGTCCTGGCTTTCGGTGGCGGGCGCAGGTGGGGCCGTGTCGCTGGGTTCGGTTGTGTTGGGCGGTGGGTCCGATGCCTCGGGCGATGGGGTGTTCGACGGCGGTGGCGTGGGCGATCCACCGCCCCCGCCGATGATTGATAATATGCTCATGATCCACTCATAGGTCTTGCGCCCTCACCCGCGCAGGAACATCGGGCCCGGAGATGAACAAAGGCTTAACGGGCGTCACAGATCGTTAAGTGTGGTTGCCAAAAGGTTAAGTTTTCGGGGTGAGCAGGTTTGAAAAGAGGGCGTGCAGGTAGGCGTCGGCCCCCGGGGCGGCATCGTCGCTTTGCATCAGGACCCCCACCTGGACGGCAAAGTCGGCGTAGTGCTGGGTGGTGGACCAGATCGAGAAGATCAGGTGGCGCGGATCGACCGGGGCAAGTTTGCCCGCGTCCATCCAGCCCTGGATGACCGCGCATTTTTCGTCAAAGAGGGGTTTGAGATCGGCCTTGAGATGCGGCAGCATATGCGGCGCGCCGGTGATGATTTCACCGGCAAAGAGCCTGCTTTCGCGCGGCATGTCGCGGGCCATGTCGAGCTTGCGCTGGACATAGGCCAGCAGTTCGGGCAGCGGGTCACCGTTTGCGTCCATTTCGACCAGCGGGTCGAGCCAGGTTTCCATCAACTGGTTGAGGAGGGTGACGTGGATCTCTTCCTTGCCGGCGAAGTAGTAGAGGATGTTGGGTTTGGACAGGCCCGCGGCCTCGGCGATCTGGTCGAGGGTGGCACCGCGGAAGCCGTGCACCGAAAACACGTCGAGCGCCGCTTCGAGGATCAGCGCGCGGTTGCGCAGCTGGATGCGGCTGGGTTTCTTTTCTTGTGGGTCGGGCATGGTCCGGTCCTGTGGCGTGCTGCAAGTCTAGGCAGAGGGGGGCGGCTTGGGCAATTCTGTTCAAAGCAGTTCTTGACAGAAATGGGCTGGCTGGCAATCGTGTATTTACCAATTGGTCAAAAAGTGACGGGCCAAAGGCAAGAGGGGACATCACATGGCGGCACCGGGCGAGAACCTGCGGATCAACGGTGAGCGGCTGTGGGACAGCCTGATGGAGATGGCCAAGATTGGCCCCGGCGTGGCAGGGGGCAACAACCGCCAGACGCTGACGGACGAGGATGCCGAGGGGCGCGCGCTGTTTCAGGCGTGGTGCGAGGCGGCGGGCTGCACCATGGGTCTGGATCAGATGGGCAACATGTTCGCGCGGCGTGAGGGGGCGGACCCGGAGGCGTTGCCGGTCTATGTGGGCTCGCATCTGGATACCCAGCCCACCGGGGGAAAATATGATGGCGTGCTGGGCGTGTTGGGCGGGCTGGAGATCATTCGGACGCTGAACGATCTGGATGTGAAGACGAAGCACCCCATCGTTGTGACCAATTTCACCAACGAGGAAGGCACGCGATATGCGCCCGCGATGCTGTCATCGGGCGTGTTCGCAGGCATTCATACGCAAGACTGGGCCTATGATCGTGTCGACGCGGATGGCAAGACGTTTGGAGATGAGTTGAAGCGGATTGGTTGGCGCGGCGATGAAGAAGTAGGCGCGCGCAAGATGCGTGCGTTCTTTGAGTTGCACATTGAACAGGGGCCCATTCTGGAAGCCGAGGGCAAGGATATCGGCGTGGTCACCCACGGGCAGGGGCTGTCCTGGACCCAAGTGACGATTGAGGGCAAGGACAGCCATACCGGGTCGACCCCGATGCCGATGCGCAAGAATGCGGGCCTGGGCATGGCGCGCGTGCTGGCAAAGGTGGACGAGATCGCCTGGTCTCATGCGCCGCACGCGGTGGGGGCGGCGGGGCATATCGATGTCTACCCGAACTCGCGCAACGTGATCCCGGGCAAGGTGGTCTTTACCGTCGATTTCCGGTCGCCGGAGTTGAGCGTGATCGAGGATATGGAGGCCCGGCTGCGCGTTGAAGGGCAGCGGATCGCCGACGACATGGGGCTGAACATTGGCTTTAAAAAGGTCGGCGGCTTTGACCCGGTGGCTTTTGACGAGGGCTGTGTCGCCGCTGTGCGCGACGCCGCCGAGCGGCTGGGGTACAGCCATCAGAATATCATCTCGGGCGCGGGGCACGATGCCTGCTGGATCAATCAGGTGGCGCCGACGGCGATGGTGATGTGCCCTTGCGTGGATGGGCTGAGCCACAATGAGGCGGAGGAGATATCGAAGGAGTGGGCTGCGGCCGGGGCGGATGTGTTGATGCATGCCGTGGTGGAAACGGCGGAGATCGTGGCGTGAGGTTTTCCTTGAAGGAAAACTGGGTGCGATTTTTGAAAAAATCGCTGTGTGGGAGGTCGGTGTGATTGACCCTGACCTGAGCCTGGCCGATCGCATTGCCGATCTGGTGGCCGCCGAAGCGCTGGATGCGCCGCGGGACACCGCCGCCGAGCGGGCGATTGTGCAGGCGTTCGAGGACGCGCTGGTGCAGCCCTTTGAGACCACGGTGAACTTCAGCGGTGGCGTGACGCAGCGCTGCTGGACCGTGACGCGCAGCGATGGGGCCTACCGTGTGGTATACCTCCCGCGGGCGGGGTATTTTTCGCTGTGCGTGGAGAGTGATTTTGGGCCCCTGGACATTGGCGTGCATGGGCCGGCGTTGGGGTGTTTTGCGAGCGTGTGACTGGGGGCCAGCCCCCAGACCCCCGGAGTATTTTCGGCCAGAAGAAGTGGCTGGGAGCGGAAAGGAAACTCACTTGGATCACATCCCGGAGTATAAGCTGATTGCAGACCCGGTTGATGAGGCCGCCCGGAAGATGCAGGGCTTCAAGTGGGCCGCTGAAGGGACAGGAGCGCGCCACCAGTTGGGCGGCAGACCAACTTTCCTGCAAGGGACATATACCGAGACCTGTTCCGGCTGCTCGAAAAATATGACTTTCTATGGCCAGTTGGACTCGATTGGGGATGATATCGTTCTGGCCGATGCTGGGTTGATACATGTCTGGGTTTGCATGGATTGCTTTGAAACAAAGTCAGTGTTGCAGAGCGGGTAAAGGGAGAGATGACATGAGCAAGGTGATCAAGGGTGGGATGGTCTGCACGGCGGACCGGACCTGGAAGGCCGATGTGCTGGTCGAGGGCGAGACCATCAAGCAGATTGGCGAAGACCTGACGGGCGACGAGTACATCGACGCCGAGGGCGCTTACGTCATTCCTGGCGGGATCGACCCGCACACGCATCTTGAGATGCCGTTCATGGGGACGACGGCGGCGGAAACGTTTGAGTCCGGCACCTGGGCGGCGGCTGTGGGCGGGACCACGATGATCGTGGATTTCTGCCTGCCGGGAGCGGACGGGTCGATCAAGAACGCCATCAATGAATGGCACCGGAAGTCCGCGCCGCAGATCTGTTCCGATGTCGGCTATCACATGGCCATCACGGGCTGGGACGAGAGTATCTTTAACGAGATGAAGGATGCCGTCGATATGGGCGTGAACTCCTTCAAGCATTTCATGGCGTATAAGGGCGCGCTGATGATCGAGGATGACGAGATGTTCGCGTCCTTCAAGCGCTGCGCCGAGTTGGGCGCGCTGCCGATGGTCCATGCCGAGAACGGCGATCTGGTGGCCGAGATGCAGCAAAAGTATTTCGATCAGGGGATCACGGGACCCGAGGGTCATGCCTATAGCCGTCCGCCCGAGTTCGAAGGCGAAGCGGCGAACCGGGCCATCACCATTGCGGATGCGGCGGGTGTGCCGTTGTACATCGTACACGTGTCCTGTGAGCAGGCGCATGAGGCGATCCGGCGCGCGCGGCAGAAGGGGATGCGGGTGTATGGTGAGCCACTCATTCAGTTTCTGACGCTGGATGAGAGTGAGTATTTCAACAAAGACTGGGACCACGCCGCCCGGCGTGTCATGTCGCCGCCCTTCCGATCGAAGGATCATCAGGATAGCCTCTGGGCTGGGTTGCAGGCCGGGTCGTTGCAGGTGGTGGCGACGGATCATGCGGCGTTCAACACCGACCAGAAGCGGGCCGGGCGAGACGATTTCCGGATCATTCCCAACGGGTCGAACGGGCTGGAGGAACGGCTGGCTGTCTTGTGGACCGAAGGGGTGGAGACCGGGCGGCTGACGCCGAACGAGTTTGTGGCGTGCACGTCGACCAATGTGGCGAAGATTTTGAATATCTATCCGAAGAAAGGGGCGATTGTTGAGGGAGCGGATGCGGACATCGTAGTGTGGGATCCGAAGATCACCAAGACGATCAGCCCTGCCAACCACCATTCGGTGCTGGATTACAACGTGTTTGAAGGGTTCGAAGTCAAGGCGCAGTCGCGCTATACGCTCAGCCGGGGTGAGGTGATCTGGGCCTGGGGGCAGAACTCGCAACCGTCGCCCGGTAGGGGCAAATTCGTGCCGCGGCCCGCGTTTGCGTCGGCGTCTGTGGCGCTGTCGAAATGGAAGGCGCTGACGGCGCCCAAGATGATCGAGCGCGATCCGTTGAATATTCCGGCGGGGATTTGATGGTATCCTATTTCGGAAGACGGGGTTGAGACGGCTTTGACTTTGGCTGGATTTATGACCTGGGAGGGGCTGCCGCCGATCGAGGCGGTTGAGCCCTATGCCACGACCTTTGCGTCGCTTGCGATTATCCTGATTGCACTGCAAATCCTGTTGCAACGGCGGTCGGTGAACGCGGATGAGGCGCGGCTGGCGCGCGAGAGTGCGATTTTCCTTTATGATGTCTTCGGCAATGACGTTTTTCGCGAGGAGCGGCGGACATTGGGAGCTAAATGCGAGCAACCGGCCGAGAATATGAGCGACGAGACGCGCGCGGCGATCAAGGCGGTGCTGCACCGCTATGGCTTGGTGTCGCTGGCCTATGCGCATGGGGGCCTGAAGGTTGAGATGATCAATTCCTATTGGGGCACGGTGTTTTTGAAGGACTGGGAGCGGCTAAAGCCGTTTGTCGCAAACGAGCGCAGGAAGAACCCGCTTTTGCATTCCAATACCGAAGCGCTTGCGGCCACATTGAAGGACATGAAACGTGCGTGATGTGGTGGTGTCCGCGCAATCGCTGGACCTGACGTTTGAGACAAATGACGGCCCGGTGCATGCGCTCAAGGGCGTGTCGCTAGACATTGCCAAGGGTGATTTCGTGTCCTTCATCGGTCCGTCGGGCTGTGGCAAGACCACGTTCCTGCGTTGCATGGCGGATCTGGAGCAACCTACGGGCGGGTCTATCACTGTCAACGGCACCACGCCGGAAGAGGCACGCCGTGCCCGCGCCTATGGCTACGTGTTTCAGGCGGCGGGGCTTTATCCGTGGCGGACGATTGGTCGCAATATCTCTCTGCCGCTGGAGATCATGGGCTATTCCAGGGCCGAGCAGGTCGAACGGGTGGCGCGGGTGTTGGAGCTGGTTGAACTGTCGGGGTTTGAAAAGAAGTTTCCGTGGCAGTTGTCGGGTGGCATGCAGCAGCGGGCGTCGATTGCGCGGGCATTGGCCTTTGATGCGGACATTCTGCTGATGGATGAGCCCTTCGGTGCACTGGACGAGATCGTGCGCGACCACCTGAACGAGCAGCTTTTGCAGCTTTGGGCGCGGACGGAGAAAACAATTGCCTTTGTCACGCATTCCATCCCCGAAGCCGTATATCTGAGCACGCGCATCGTGGTGATGTCACCGCGGCCCGGCCGGATCACGGACGTCATTGAAAGCACGCTGCCGCGGGAGCGGCCCTTGGATATTCGGGAGACGCCAGAGTTTCTGGACATCGCGCACCGGGTGCGGGACGGGCTGCGGGCGGGGCATGCTTATGACTGAGCGGGTGCTCTCACCGGCGCGGGAGGTGCTCATGAAACACCCCCCGCTACCGAACCGCCTTGATGTTGAGGGCGCGGCCACCCCCATCTTCATCGTTCACGGCCATCGGCATGCCTGCCTGTACCGCGCCTCCAATTCAGACCAAAATCCTTTCATTGTTCTTAAAATATGCAAAAAACTACGCCTGATGGCAGGCGAAGCGTTTGCATATTTGAGGAACAATGAAGTGTGCAGGGGGCTGTGATGCGATCCGTCTTGCCTGTCCTGACCGTTTTGGCCGTGATCGTCGGCATCTGGTATCTGGCTGTCGCGCCGATGAATGTGCGGGTGGCATTGGATCAGGCGGAGCGGGCGGGTGAAGCGATTGTGCCTGAAGGGGCGGTGCCGCGGCGTGAGGTGTCCGTCTGGCGGTTGATGGTGGACAATGCGGAGCATGTCGGTCTGGGTTATGCGCTGGAACGCCCTCGGTTGCCGACACCTGCGCAGGTGGGGCAGGAGTTGTGGAAGACCACCGGAGAGATGGTCGCCAAAGGACGGCCCTGGTCGAAGCGGGGTCTAATCTATCACGGGTGGATCACCTTGCAATCGACGCTGTGGGGCTTTGCTCTGGGCACGGCTCTGGGCATTGTGGGGGCGGTTGCGATTGTCTACTCGCGGACCGCACAACTGAGCCTGATGCCCTGGGCGATCATCAGCCAGACCATTCCGATTGTGGCCTTGGCCCCTATGATCATCGTACTGTCGTCTCAGGTGGGGATCGAGGGGCGGGGTGTGCCCAAGGCGGTCATTTCGGCGTATTTATGTTTCTTCCCGGTGCTGGTGGGCATGGTGAAGGGGCTGCGCGCGCCGCAGCCTGCGCAACTGGATTTGCTCAGGACCTACAATGCGACCGGCTTGCAGAGCTTTCTGCGCCTGCGCCTGCCCGCGTCGGTGCCGTATCTATTCACTTCGCTCAAGGTCGGGATTGCCGCGGCACTGGTTGGCACCATCGTGGGTGAGTTGCCGACTGGGGCCATTTCGGGCCTTGGGGCGCGCATTCTGATCGGGGACCAGTTCGGCACGCCGCTGGCGATCTGGTCCGCGCTGTTTGCAGCGGCTGTTCTGGCGGGGGCGTTGGTGACGCTGCTTGATCTCATCCAGCGCATCACGCTGAAACGCATGGGGATGGCGACATGATGTGGCTTGTCCTTGCCCTCGCCGTCTGGCTCGGTGGCTGGGTATTGAACGCATGGTTGGCGGGGCAAAGTGAAAGCCGTGCGATCCGTATCGCGGTGCCTGTGATCTTTGGCCTGACGCTGCTGATCATCTGGGAAGCGTTGGTGCGCGCCTTTGGCGTCTCGCCCGTGATCCTGCCTGCGCCATCAACGGTGGCACAGACTTTTGCCGCGTCCACAGACGTGCTGTGGATCGATTTCCAGCAGACCGTGCTCAAGGGCGCGCTGCGTGGGTTTGCCATCGGGGCCATTGCCGCCTTTGTCGCGGCAATCGCCATCGACCGGTCGGCGTTCCTGACCCGCGGCCTCTTGCCCATCGGCAACTTCGTCGCGGCCCTGCCCATCGTCGGCATCGCCCCCATCATGGTGAACTGGTTCGGCTTCGATTGGCAGTCCAAGGCCGCCGTAGTCGTCGTCATGGTCTTCTTCCCCATTCTCGTGAACACCGTGCAAGGCCTGAACGAGGCGAGCGCCATGCAGCGCGACCTGATGCGGACCTATGCGGCCAGCTACTGGCAAACGCTTTTGCGCTTGCGCCTGCCCGCCGCCATGCCGTTCATCTTCAATGGCCTCAAAATCGCCACCACGCTGGCCCTGATTGGGGCCATCGTTGCCGAATATTTCGGCTCCCCAACCCGCGGCATGGGGTTTCGCATCTCAACTGGCGTGGGAAGCTTGAGCATCGACCTGGTTTGGGCTGAGATCGCCGTCGCAGCATTGGCCGGTACGGCGCTGTATGGCATCGTGGCCTGGATCGAAAAGCGGGTGACCTTCTGGCACCCGTCACAACGCGGATAACAAAACCAACCTCGGAGGGTATCATGAAGATCAAAGCAACTCTGGCAGCACTGTCGCTGACCGCCACAGGTGCATGGGCGGCGGATGACGTCACCTTGCAGCTGAAATGGGTCACCCAAGCCCAGTTCGCAGGCTACTACGTCGCGCTGGAAAAGGGGTTCTACGGCGAAGAAGACCTGAACGTCACCATCAAACCCGGCGGGCCCGACATCGCGCCCACACAGGTGCTGGCAGGCGGCGGTGCCGACGTGACGGTCGAGTGGATGCCAGCGGCGCTCGCAGCCCGGGAAAAGGGCCTGCCGATGGTCAACATCGCGCAACCGTTCAAATCGTCAGGCATGATGCTCACCTGCCGCAAGGATGCGGGCGTTGAGACGACTGATGATTTCCCCGGCAAGACGCTGGGTGTCTGGTTCTTCGGCAACGAGTTCCCGTTCCTGTCGTGGATGAGCCAGCTTGAGATCCCCACGGACGGGTCCGAAAACGGGGTCGAGGTGCTGAAGCAAGGCTTTAATGTCGATCCGATCCTGAACGGGCAGGCGGCGTGCGTGTCCACAATGACCTACAACGAATACTGGCAGGTCATCGACGCAGGGCTCACGCCCGAAGACCTGACCGTGTTCAAATACGAAGACAACGGCGTCGCCACGCTCGAAGACGGTCTCTATGTGCTCGAAGAGAACCTCGAAGACCCGGCGTTCGAGGACAAGATGGTCCGCTTCGTCCGCGCCTCGATGAAAGGCTGGAAATATGCCGAGGAGAACCCGGACGAGGCCGCCGAGATCGTGCTGGAATATGACGAAACCGGTGCCCAAACCGAAAAGCACCAGAAGCGGATGATGGGCGAGGTCGCCAAGCTGACTGCAGGGTCCAATGGCGCGCTGGTGCCTGCGGATTACGAACGCACGGTGGCGTCGCTGCTGTCGGGTGGCTCGGACCCGGTGATCTCTGCCGCGCCCGAAGGCGCATGGACGCACCAGATCACGGATAAAGCGCTGAACTAAAGGCGGTTTTTACCGCATCGGCAAAGGCCAGCCTCCGGGCTGGCCTTTTTTGTCGCAGGTCCGTGGACGTGGGCGGGTTTCGCCCCATGTTATTGCGAAATCAGGGAGTGCGCACCACATGACACGTATGGAAGATCTGCAACCGAACCTCGACGAACAAACCCGCCAGGACGCGCGGTACCAAGCGGCCATGGCCTCGATCAACCGCGAGAAGATCGCGCGAGAGAAAAGCGGTTACGTGGTGATGTCGGCGGCGATGAACTACGGCGAAGGGTCGTTGGGTGACGGGCTGTTTGGCAAGGTGAGCCATGTGGCGAAGCTGTTCATGATCGCGTTTGCCTGCGCTCTGCCGGTGGTGTTTGTTTGGAGCTATCTGTTGTGACGGTTTTTCATGCTTTGGTTATATCCATTTGCGTGCGTTACGTCCTCCAAACCAACTTATAGCGGTTTTATCTAGGTCTGGCGGCGCTGGTATTGGTTCGTCACTGGGGCCCTGCGGTTGTTCTGGATGCGCTGCATAGTTCGCATTTAAATTGATTGCATCAGGGCTAAACCGCAATGCGACGCGTTGAAAAGACGAGAACGCGTCAGTGTAGTAGCTCCAACTGTCCTTACCATCATCGTACTTCCAGCGGATGCGTTGGATGAAGTCGGCAGCGGCGTTCCAGTGGCTGACAAAAGGCCCCCGCATCCACAGGCGGTAAATGTCAAAATCAAGAACATTTTTCTCGATGCCTATAGCGACCAGCTCATAGTGGTTGAGAAAGTCCAAGACATCTTGTCTGTCCGATTTATCTTTCTGTTCGACTGGGTCATAAAGCCTATCAAAGCTGTTGAGGCGTTTGTAGTAAGAGAAGGTGCTATAGAGTTTGCGATAATGAGCTGTCGCTTCTACCTTTTCGATCATGTTTATCGTGGCATTTTTTCTTGCAATCTCTCTTGCCGAACGAATGCTAAAAAAGGCAAAAATCGCAGATAGGATTGCGGAGGCGAGTATGATCGTTGCCGTGTCCACCGGTAGTGTGAACGTTGAAGAGGCGACACTACCAACGAGCATCGCCTCTTCCGTAACCGTGGTTAAATTTTGACTGACAAAATCAGTCACGAACACCTTCGTGAAACATTTTATCCTCCATCAGTGCGTCAAATATAAGTGTCAGCCTTGATCAAGTCAAAGACAGGTTAACATTTTGTTTATGTTTTGGTTACTTCGAAAAAATACCCTTTGTTTCTGCGCGATTATGCGGGAAAATGGCAAAAAACCCTGCTTTTGTGCGCATACGCGCCAACCTGCGTGCTTAACTGCGCCGCGATCAAAATTTCTATAAGTAGTTAATGCCAAAATATAGCCCAAAAATGATTAGCGCTTCCGGGTCCGTTGTGCGCGCGGAGCACAATATTGCGACGCAGGAGTCAGTCACCTTATAAACTTCTTGTGCTTCAACCGCTTAGGCTTTGGCGCAGTCTCCCAGACTACAACCGAGTGCCGCTACGCGCGTTTGCTGCGCAAACACTCTTTCGCGCACGCCTTGAACCCAAAAGCCTGCACGAGAAATTCGTTCCGCACCCGGCTCACACCATTCTCAACTGAGTGCGAACGCGCCCGCTGTGCGGGCGCTGCCTCGCACCCGTTGAGTTTTACTTTGTAAAACTCAACGAACGAACTTCTTATGCTTGAGCCTTTTGGGTTCAAGGGCATCCGGCCCAAGCCGCCGCTTCTTATCTTCCTCGTAGTCCTCGAAATTCCCTTCGAACCACTCCACATGCGCGTCGCCTTCGAACGCCAGGATATGCGTGCAGATCCGGTCCAGGAAAAACCGGTCGTGTGAGATTACCACGGCACACCCAGCGAAATCCACCAAAGCGTCTTCCAGCGCCCGCAGCGTCTCCACGTCCAGGTCGTTGGTCGGCTCGTCAAGCAGCAGCACGTTGCCGCCCTCTTTCAACAGCCGCGCCATGTGGACACGGTTGCGTTCGCCGCCTGACAGCAGCGACACCTTCTTTTGCTGATCACCACCCTTGAAGTTGAAGGACGAGCAATAGGCACGGGAATTCACCTGTGCGTCGCCCAGCTCGATCACCTCGGCCCCGCCAGAGATCGCCTCCCACACCGTGTCATTCGCCGCCAGATCGTCGCGCGACTGGTCGACATAAGACAGCTGCACCGTGTCCCCCAACTCAATGGTCCCGGCATCCGGCGTTTCCTGCCCGGTCAGCATCTTGAACAGCGTCGACTTGCCCGCGCCGTTGGGGCCGATCACGCCCACAATCGCGCCGGGGGGCAGGGAGAACTCCAGCCCCTCAACTAGCAGCTTGTCGCCCATCGCCTTGGTCAGGCCGGACACGTCGATCACCTTGGACCCAAGCCGCTGCCCGTTCGGGATCACAATCTGCGCGCGGCTCAGCTTTTCGCGCTCGGACTGCTCGGCCATCTCGTTATAGGCGTTGATCCGGGCCTTGGACTTGGCCTGCCGCGCCTTGGCG
Organism: Pseudomonadota bacterium; assembly: GCA_039179785.1. GTDB lineage: Bacteria > Pseudomonadota > Alphaproteobacteria > Rhodobacterales > Rhodobacteraceae > Tateyamaria. Next base: position 57,690 of record JBCDEK010000012.1, read on the forward strand.
CCCTGCCGCATCCACTCCAACTCGCGCTCCAGCGTTTTCTGACGACTCTTGTCCTCACGCGCTTCCTGCTCCAACCGCTTGGCTTTCTGCTCCAGCCACGCCGAATAGTTCCCTTCGTAGGGAATGCCGTGCCCACGGTCCAACTCCAGGATCCACCCGGTGATGTCATCCAGGAAATAGCGGTCGTGGGTCACGATCAAGATCGTGCCCTTGTAGTCAATCAGGTGCTGTTGCAGCCACGCGATGGTCTCGGCATCGAGGTGGTTGGTCGGTTCGTCCAAGAGCAGCATATCGGGCGCATCCAGCAAGAGCTGGCAAAGCGCCACGCGGCGTTTCTCACCGCCCGATAGCGTGGTGACATCCGCATCATCCGGCGGGCAGCGCAACG
>JBCDEK010000065.1:0-19312 GCA_039179785.1 Pseudomonadota bacterium
CAACATCCATCCCGTCATGCACCACCTGTTTGGAGGCCGTGGCAATCGCCATCATACCCGATGCGCATTGGCGATCCACGCTCATGCCCGCGACGGTTACGGGCAGCCCTGCGAGGATGGCGGCCTGTCGTGCGACATTGCTGGCCGTGTGTCCCTGTTGCAGGGCCGCGCCGAGGATCACGTCGTGCACTTCACCGCCATCGACACCGGCGCGTGCCACCGCGTGTTCGATGGCATGCGCGGCCAGCGCTTGCGGCGTGGTGGCGTTGAACGCGCCGCGATAGGCTTTGCCAATGGGCGTGCGGGCGGTGGAAACGATGACGGCGTCGCGCATGATCAAATGTCCTTTGTGGTTGAGAGGTCAGGACCGGGGCGCTGCCCCGGACCCCGGAGTTTACCTGGCAAGATGAAGGAGGATCGTCGCTCACCAGTCAAGGTCGATGCCTTTTGCGACCGCCGCGCGCAGAGCATATTTTCGCGTCTGGGCAAAAGCGTTTTCAAGCAGTTCTGCGTTCGTGGGGTCAGTGATTTGCGCCCAATGAGCGGCGACATCTTCGGGTGTGATGTCGCCTTCGATCAGCACGCCTTGGGTCTCGGCGATATGGGTCGCCGCAAAGGTGCCGCCCCCTGCGGCCAGGATCGTGCGGCTGGGGGCATCGCGGCTGACAAGGTGCAGAACGCCGGGGGTGATCGTCTCGGGCTGCAACAGGGCCAGAGCCGCCTCTGGCAGCAACGCCTCGGTCATGGCCGTGGCCGCCGTCGGAGCCAGCGTGTTCACGCGGATGTCGTCGCGGGCGCCTTCCAGGTGCAGCGTGTTCATCAAGCCGACCATCCCGGCCTTGGCCGCAGCATAGTTCGACTGCCCAAAATTGCCGTAGAGACCGGACCCGGACGATGTCAGCACAATCCGCCCATAGCCCTGCGCGCGCATGATCGGCCAGACCGTATGGCAGCACAACGCTGTGCCCATCAGATGCACGGTCAGAACCATGGCAAAGTCGGCCATATCCATCTTGGCAAAGGTCTTGTCACGCAGGATGCCCGCATTGTTGATCAGGATGTCGATCCGACCCCAGCGGTCCATGATCGCCGCGACCATTTCCTTAACATCAGCACCACACGACACATCCGCAGCGATGGCCATGGCCTGACCACCCGCCTCTTCGATCTCGGCCACGACATCATTCGCCGCGTGCATGTCGTTGACGACAACGCGTGCGCCGCGTGCGGCCAGCCCGAGCGCATGGCTGTGCCCCAGTCCCGCGCCCGCCCCGGTCACAAGCGCGACCTGATCGTCGAAACGGATCATCCGCCAAGTGCCGCGCGGAACAGGTTCGGGCCGGACATCACCTGAATGCCCCCCGACACCGGCAAAACCGCGCCGGTCAGATACGCGCCACCCTTGCCGCACAGAAACTGCATGCAGCCCGCGATGTCCTCATCCCGGCCCACACGCCCCAAGGGCACATCCGCGCCAACCTTTTCGCGCATCCCTTCATCGGCGGTGGCAAAGGCGGTCATCTTGCTGACAAACGGCCCCGGTGCCAACGCATTCACAGTGATGTGGTGCGGTGCCAGCTCCTTGGCCATGATCTTGGTCAGATGCAGCACCGCCGCCTTTGATGCGGAATAGGAGTAAGCCCCATCGCCCAAAGGCACATCCCCCATAACCGACCCCACATTGACCACCCGCGCCGGATCATCCGCGGTTCCGGTCTTTATCAGCACCGGCAGCAGCGATTGCGTGAGATGAAACGCGGCGGCCACGTTCACATTCATCACCTTTTCCCAGGCCGCGTGCGGGAACTGACCCATCGGCGCGCCCCAGGTGATGCCAGAGTTGTTCATCAGGATATGCAGCGCGTCCGTGCGTTCCGTCACCTCCGCAACCAGCGCTGCAATGCCTTCTTCACTGCCCAGATCACCGCCAAAGCCTTCAACGGTGCCGGGCCCATCCATCGCATTCAACTCGGCCGCAACGGCTTCGCAGGCATCGGCCTTGCGACTGGCGATCAACACACGCGCCCCCGCCATCATCAGGCCCGTGGCGGCCATCCGCCCGATGCCCGTGGCACCGCCGGTGACCAGCGCCACCTTTCCGTCCAATGAAAACAGGGTCTTGGGGTCCATAGATCTTTCCTCCCTTGCGCGGCTGTCGCAACGTCGCGCGGCGTGCCGCTTTACAGCAGCGTATCCTCAACTGCAGGATGAGACAAAGGCACGTGCATTGCACCCCTGCCGTAACGTCATGGGTGGGAGGACCCGATATGCACGCCATGCTCAGCACCGCACCCGGTGGCCCCGAGACACTGGAATGGACCGAAGGCGATACGCCCGAACCAAAAAAGGGCGAGGTGCGGATCGCCGTCAAAGCCGCAGGCGTCAACTTTCCCGACACCCTGATCATTCGCGATCTCTATCAGGTTAAACCGCCCCGCCCCTTTGCGCCCGGTGGCGAGGTGGCGGGCGTCATCGAAGCGGTGGGCGAAGACGTGTCGCATCTGGCCAAGGGCGACCGCGTGCTGGCCATGACCGGCTTTGGCGGCTTCACCACGCATCTGTGCGCCCAAGCCATGGCCTGCGTGCAAATCCCCGACAACATGCCGTTTGACGAGGCCGCCTGTTTCATCTTCACCTACGGCACCTCTCACTATGCCCTGAAAAACCGGGGAGAGCTGAAAGATGGTGAGACCCTTCTCATCCTCGGCGCGGCAGGTGGTGTCGGGGCCGCGGCGATCGAGTTGGGCAAGGCGACCGGGGCCAAGGTGATCGCCGCGGTCAGTTCGCAGGACAAGGCCGATTTCTGCCGCGATCTCGGCGCGGATGACACCATCATCTACCCGCGCCAGATGGACCGCGACGCGCAAAAGGCGCTGTCGGGCGAGATCAAGAAGGCCGCCGGGTCAGATGGCGTACACGTCGCCTATGACGCTGTGGGGGGTGACTATGCCGAACCGGTGATCCGGTCCATGGCCTGGGGCGGGCGATTCCTCGTCGTCGGGTTCCCGGCGGGCATTCCGTCAATTCCGCTGAACCTGACCTTGCTCAAATCCTGCCAAATCGTGGGTGTGTTCTGGGGTGCCTCCATCTACCGCAATCCTGCGGGCCACATGCAGAACGTCACGGAACTCTTTGAGATGTATGCAAAAGGTCAGGTCAAACCGCGCATCTCTGCCCGCTTTCCGATGCAGGAGGCGGCCAAGGCCCTGGCCCTCATTGCCGACCGCAAGGTCCAAGGCAAAGTGGTGCTCACCAACGATTAAAGGTGATCAAGGTGTTGCGTTTCGTTGAACCCTCGGACGATCATACGCTCGCCGTGAATGACAAGGCGGCTGATCGACCCGTTTGCCGCCCCCAGAAAGGCAAACGGTTCGGAGCCCGACGCCATCGCCATCGCCGCGCCAATCACTCCACCGTGCACGAACACGGCCACCCTTTGATCCGGGTGCGTGCGGGCAATATCGAACAGCCCCCTACGCACGCGGCCAAAGAACACCTCGCGGGTCTCGGCCCCCGGAATGGCGGACCAGTCCTGCGTCTCGACAACACGGCGATAGATTGGATCGCTCTCTGCGGCCTTGATGCGGTAAAGCCCCCCGTCCCAGCCGCCCAGATGCACCTCATGCAGATGCGGGTTCTCAATAGGTGTCATACCCAGATGCGCCGCCAACGGGGCGGCCGTTTGATGTGTCCGCGTCAACTTCGTCACGTAAAGCGCTGCAAACATTTCGCTTTTCAGCCGATCCCCAACCGCCGCAGCCTGCCGCTCTCCTTGCGGATGCAACGGCGGATCACCACTGCCGTCCTTCATCGGAAAGCTGACACCGGGCCGCGCAGGCGCGCTTTCTCCATGCCTTATCAAAAACAGATCAGCCGCCCCCTCGGGCGGCGCGTAAACGGGCTGTCGGTACTCTTTCGCCATGCCCCCACATATCTCAGGAGCCTCCCATGACCAACCGCCAGATTGTCGTCGCCGCCTTGCCCAAAGGCGCGCTTGGCCCCGAGCACTTCGACCTGCAAGACACCGCCATGCCCGAACCTCAAGACGGCGAGGTCCTGCTGCGCACCATCCTGATGAGCATCGACGCCGCCAACCGGTCCTGGATGCAGGGCGCCACTTACCGTGATGCGGTGAACGCCGGGGACCCGATGCCGACCTATGCCATCTGCGAGGTGATGATCAGCAAGTCGCCCCGCCTTACCGCCGGTGACATCGTCGCCGCCGAAAGCGTCTGGGCCGATCATGTCACCCGCGCCGCGCACAAGCTCCAAAAGCTGCCCAAGGTGTCACCGCTCAGCCACCTGCTCAGCGTCTATGGCATCGCGGGCAAAACAGCTTTTCACGGGCTAATGCAGATCGGCCAGCCGCTCGCGGGCGAAACCATCGTGGTCAGCGCCGCCGCCGGGTCCGTGGGCGGCTATGTGGGTCAAATCGGCAAGGCTCTGGGATGCCGTGTCGTCGGTATCGCGGGCGGGCCGGAAAAATGCGCCTTTGTCACGGACGAACTCGGCTTTGACGCCTGCATCGACTACCGCGCCGGCGGCGTGTTCAAGGCACTGCGCGCGGCCTGTCCCGATGGCGTTGACGTCTATTTCGACAACGTGGGCGGAGAGATCCTCGAAACCACGCTGGGCCTGATGAACGAACGGGGCCGCATTGTCTGTTGCGGTGCCATCAGCCAGTACGACACCACCACGCCCACCGGCCCACGCAACCTGCCCGGAGTTGTGGTGGTCAAGCGCCTGCGCATGGAAGGGTTCATCGTGATGGATTTCGCCCGCGACGACGCCAAGGCCACACGGGCGCTGCAAGCCTGGGTGACCCACGGCCAGATCAAGGTGACCGAGGACATCGTCGATGGCCTCGAAAACGCTCCCCAGGCCCTGATCGGCCTGCTGAACGGCGACAATACCGGCAAGCGCATGGTGCGCGTGGGCCCCGATCCATGAGCATTGACGCCGCCCTGACCACGCTGAGCAAACAGATCGGCACCGAAATCGGCGTATCGAACTGGATCACCGTGGATCAACCCATGATCGACCAGTTTGCCGAAACGACCCATGACGATCAGTGGATCCACGTTGATCCCGGGCGCGCTGCCGACACCCCATTCGGCGGCACCATTGCCCACGGGTTTCTGACGCTCAGCCTCGCCTCGCGTTTCGCATACGACTGCTTCCCGCTGATGCCGGGCCAAACGATGGGCATAAACTATGGCTTCAACCGCCTGCGGTTTTTGACACCAGTTAAACCCGGCCACCGCCTGCGGGGCCGATTCACCCTGACAGACGTGACCCGCCGGTCCCCGACCGACCTCATGCGCACAATGGCCCTGACCATCGAGATTGATGGCGCCACGACGCCCTCACTTGTTGCAGAATGGCTTGGGTTGGCAGTGTTTGCGCCACCAGAGTAAGGCCACGCTGGACAGAGGCCCGCCAAAGTCGCTAACACCACACCAACATTAAGGTATTTCCAATGACTTCTGTCCTGGTTCTCAACGGGCCCAACCTGAACTTGCTTGGCACACGCCAGCCCGAAATCTACGGCGCAACGACGCTGGCCGAGGTCGAACAGATGTGCCGCGACCACGGGGCGTCAAACGACTTTGATGTGACGTGCACCCAATCCAATCACGAGGGCGCGCTGGTTGACGCGATCCACGCAGCCAAGGGCACCCATGACGGAATCGTCCTGAATGCAGGCGCCTACACGCACACCTCCATTGCCCTGCACGACGCGATCCTGGGCACCCAATTGCCAGTGGTTGAATTGCATCTCAGCAACGTCCACGCCCGCGAAACATTTCGGCACACAAGCTACATTGCGCCGGTTGCCATCGGTATGATTTGCGGCTTCGGCGTTGCAGGCTATACACTGGCTCTAAACGCATTGATCGCGCATCTTGGGGGACGCACGTGAAAAGCTATTTGCACAGGCTGTCGAACTGCCAAACCATAGAAGAGCTGTGGGAAGCCCATACGCGCAAGATGGAAGAGTACGGGTTCGACAGGCTGATCTACGGGTTCACCCGCTACAGGTCGGGCAATTCGCTCGGCGATCCCGAAGATTTCATCATCCTGACCAATCACCACCGCACCTATACCGATGTGTTCATGGGCGAACAGCACTACGTCCACGCCCCCATGGTCAACTGGGCGCTGAACAACGAGGGTGCATGCAGCTGGGGCATTCTGGGCCAGATGCAGTCGACCAAGACGCTCACGCCTGCCGAACAGCGCGTGCTGGAATTCAACTATTCCATGGGTGTCACCGCCGGGTACACGATCAGCTTCAAATCCGTTTCCGCCCGGTCCAAGGGGGCCATCGCCCTGACCGCGCGCAAGGGCATGACCCAGGACGAGATTGACGCCGTCTGGGCAAACCACGGGCGCGACATCCACCTGATGAACAACGTCGCCCATCTCAAGATCCTGACACTGCCCTATTCCGCCCCCAATCGCGCGCTGACCAAACGCCAGCGCGAAGCGCTTGAATGGGTGGGCGACGGCAAGACCATGCAGGACATTGCGGTGTTGATGGGCCTCACCTCTGCCACGGTCGAAAAGCACCTCCGCCTCGCCCGAGAGGCGCTGGCAGTGGAAACCACCGCACAAGCGGTGCTCAAGGCGGCCTTTGCAAACCAGATGTTCATTCTCGAAGCCTGATCCGACCGGGGGCGGTGCAAACCCCGCCCGACCGGAAATTGCAATCGACGCAACACGATCCCACGAACGCGACCAAGATCGGGGACGGCCGCTCCCCTGTGCGGTGGCGCGTTGGGACAACTCGTCTCAATAAGGCTGGGTCGATCCCATGCCATTTTTTAAAAAAATTGAATAAAATTTCATCCTTACGCGGCCATTCGCGGCCAATTTCAGCGCCAAAGCGACTCACCGCCGCCCCAAATCCGCGCCTTCAAAGCGGCCAAATCGCCGTTCGATCCCTGAAATTCCCGCAAAAGTGGCAGATATGCTCTATTTTGCTGCACGCGCGAAATAAAAAAACACTTAACTCAGCGTCACTTATAATTTTTGACCGTTAGGTAAGGAATCCCCCACTTCCCTAACGCTAGGTAAATTTGGCAATCTGTCACTGTTCCGTGAGTGGTGGCTTTAGCCAGGGAACAACGAGACGAACCCTTCGCGATTTCGAAGGCCCTACGTCTTTGCCGGTTCTTCCGGTGCCGACCCATCTGTGTATTCTTCCGCGGATGGGTCGGTGTTATCAGCGCCCACGTGTCTCATCCCCGTGGCCAATCGGGCGCCGAAAACGGACGGGATTGCTTGCCCAAACGCAATCCCGTCCACTTCTTTCGGGATCACAGCGCGTCTGTTGCGGCCCGGATCGCATCCACCATCTCTTGGTCCAGCGCCGAATGCGCCGTGCCACCCAGGATCCGCAGATCCGCATTGGGCCAGACCTGTGCCAGATCCCAGGGCGCGCGCAAGGGGCAGGATGGATCGAACCGGCTATGGATCATCCTGCACGGAATATGACCAATCCGGTCGACATCGCGCAGCAGTTGCCCGTCGGTCATCCACGCACTATGGGCAAAGTAGTGGGTGACGATCCGCGCAAAGCCCAGCCGAAATCGGGGGTCCGCATATCGCGATCCGGGGTCAGATATGTCACCGCCAAAAATCCCCGTTTCCCACTGACACCACGCATCCGCTGCCGCCTGCGCCGTCTCCGGCACGCGCAACCGCGCGGCATAGGCCGCAATGCGCGCAGGTGTCTCGGCAGGGTCCTGCCCAACCTCGGGCACATGCGCACAAAACGCGGCATAGGCCTCGGGAAACATCGCGCCCACATCCCCATAGAGCCACTGCAAATCCCGCGCCGCCGTGGTCGCCACCCCCGCAAGCACCATCGCCTGCACCCGGCTCGGGTGCGCCTGCGCATAGGCCATGGCGAGCGTCGACCCCCACGACCCTCCCAACAGCACCCAGGCCTCCACGCCCAAATGTCTGCGCAGCGCTTCGATATCTGCGATCAGATGCGCCGTCGTGTTCGCCTCAAGCGCGTCCAGGGTGTCGCTGGCACGGGGCCGTGACCGTCCGCACCCGCGCTGGTCCAGCAGGGTCACCCGGTAGCGCGACAGATCGAACAGATCATAGTGCCCCGGCCGACACCCCGACCCCGGGCCACCGTGCAAGACCAGCGCGTCCACCCCCTGCCCGCGCTGCTCGAACCACAGCCTGTGTCCGTCCCCCACATCCAGCATGCCCACCCTCCCAAAGCAAAACGGCGCGCCCATATGGACGCGCCGTTCTTGACTCAATGCAAGGACAAGATCAGCCCTGAGCGGCCTTGGCCACCTCTGCCGCGAAATCTTCCTTCTCGACCTCGATGCCTTCGCCCACTTCCAGGCGCGCAAAACCGGTAATGGTCGCGCCCGCTTCTTCGGCCGCCGCTTCCACGGTCAGGTCCGGGTTCACCACGAACTGCTGGTTCAGCAGGGTCACCTCAGCCATGAACTTCTTCATCCGGCCCACGATCATCTTCTCAATCACGGCTTCCGGCTTGCCGCTCTCACGGGCGATGTCCATCTGAACCTGCTTTTCCTTCTCGACCACAGCCGGGTCCAGATCATCCTCGGACAGGGCTGCCGGGTTCACAGCCGCGATGTGCATCGCCACCTGCTTGCCAAACGCCTCGTCGCCACCGTCCATGGCCACCAGAACGCCGATCTTGCCCATGCCGGCAGTCGCCGCATTGTGCACATAGGACACAACCGTGCCGCCCGACAGCTTCGCCATGCGGCGCACCGACATATTCTCGCCAATGGTCGCGATCTTGTCGGTCACAACATCCGCCACGGACTTGCCGCCCATGTCCGCTGCGACCAGTGCGTCCACATCGTCCACGGACAATGCCGCCTTGGCGATGCCCGCCACCATCTCCTGGAACTCGGCGTTCTTGCCGACAAAGTCGGTTTCCGAGTTCACTTCGACCGCAACGCCCGTGCCACCGTCCACAACAACGGCCACCAGACCCTCGGCTGCGGTACGGCCCGATTTCTTGGCCGCCTTCGCCAGACCCTTGGTGCGCAGCCAGTCCACGGCGGCTTCCATGTCACCGTCGGTTTCGGTCAGCGCTTTTTTCGCGTCCATCATGCCTGCGCCGGTGCTGTCGCGCAGTTCTTTCACCAATGCTGCTGTGATTGCCATCTCTTGGCTCTCCTCAAATAGGTGTGGGGTGCGGCAGGCCCCTGCCCGCCGCATATATCTGTTCGAAACCGCGGCTCAGCTTTCGGCTTTGGCGACGGTTTCTTGCGTGGATTCGATGTCCAGCGGCGCATCCTTCGACATCGCATCGTTCGAGACGGTCTCTTCCGACGCGGCACCCACTTCGACGCCCGTGCTTTCCTCAGCCACGGCCTCTTCCACGGGTGCTTCTTCCATCGCACCCAGGTCCACGCCCGCAGCACCCAGCTGCGCGCTCATACCGTCAAGTGCTGCACGCGACGCCAGATCGCAATAGAGCGAAATGGCACGGGCCGCATCGTCGTTGCCGGGGATGATGTAATCCACGCCATCGGGCGAGCAGTTGGTGTCCACCACGGCCACAACAGGGATACCCAGCTTGTTGGCTTCGGCCACGGCCAGCGCTTCTTTCCTGACGTCGATGACGAACAGCAGGTCAGGGCGACCGCCCATCTCGCGGATACCGCCCAACGACGCTTGCAGCTTGCCCTGGTCACGTTCCATGCCCAGACGCTCTTTCTTCGTCAGACCTTCAAAGCCTGTCTCGGCCTGCTCATCAATCGACTTCAGACGGTTGATCGACTGCGACACGGTCTGCCAGTTGGTCAGCGTGCCACCCAGCCAACGGTGATTCATGTAATACTGTGCGCATTTCTCAGCGGCTTCGGCAATCGGGCCAGAGGCCTGACGCTTGGTCCCCACGAACAGAACGCGGCCGCCCTTGGCGACAGTGTCGCGGATCGCCTGCAGCGCCTGATCCAGCATCGGAACGGTCTGCGTCAGGTCCATGATGTGAATACCGTTGCGCGAGCCGTAGATGAACGGCGACATACGCGGGTTCCAACGCTGTGTCTGGTGACCAAAGTGAACGCCTGCTTCGAGCAGCTGGCGCATGGAGAACTCGGGAAGAGCCATGTGCTTTATCCTTTTTCCGGTTTTCGCCTCGTCCGGGGTATCAGCGCGGATGCGCCAACCGGTGGACATCTGGGGATGTCTCCCCCATCTGCCCGCCCCGAACTGCGGAATGCGCGCGACCTATGGCATTTGCCGCCGCTTGACAAGCCCCGATTGCCCCGACCATTTCGGCCTCGAACGATATCGTCTTCTGGCCAACAATACTCCGGGCGAGCCCGCAAGACGTGGGATTGCCATTGGAACGCCACTGGTCCGAGAGACAATGGCGATGCCCCCTTCAAAAAATGCCGTCGCGCGCCAGCGGGGCCGCCGGATCACGTCCCGCACCCAAAGCGTCAAAATACGCAGTTTGAACGGAGCGGCATACAAACGGTGCACGTTCGGTGCACAGATTGTGCACAGGTTGTGCATCGGCCCCACCAACCGGCCAACCCCGCGTACACGCAACAAAACGTTAATTTTCCGCGCCCGCCTTAACGCCTTCTTCAGCATTCGCCAGCCCATGCCCACCGCGCACCAAGTCCTCTGCCGCCGCCGCGAGCGCCTTGCGATCCGCATGGTCTGCAACGGTCAGCGGCGCATGATACACCACCTCCACCCGTCCATGGCGCGGCAGTGCCAGCGTGGCCAACAGGTGGGTGCCGAACTCCATATCACCCCACCACCCATAGGTGCGCGCATCCCGACCCTTGGGTGCATGATACACAACGCTCACCGGCTGTACCGACAGATGCGGTCGCAGATCATCGGCAAAAAAGGATTCGAAAAGCGTCGTCTTGAACGGCAGCACCCGCAGACCATCCGTGCTCGTCCCCTCGGGGAAAAACAACAGGCGTTGTCCGGCCAGCAACCGCTCTTCAAACAGCACCGTTTGCGCCTTGGCGGCACGCCGATCCCGCGCAATGAACAAGGTGCCGGTGGCCCGTGCGAGTGTGCCAATCCCGGGCCACCCCGCCACCTCGGACTTCGACACGAAATAGACGCGGTCGGCGGCGTTGAGCACAAAAATATCCAGCCAAGACGAGTGGTTGGCCACAATCGCTCCGCGCCCTTTCATCGGCGCTCCCGTGCGCTTGTAGGACAGACCCAACCAGAAAAGTGACAGGCGACACACCACTTGGGTGATCCACGGTGTCCAGGGGCGGCGCAACCCGAAAAAAGGGCGTTCGATCAGCCGTAAGGGCAGCAGCAAAACAAGGCCGGCAAGAATGATCAGGATGATCCCGCCACCACGCCAGAGCATGCGCACAACGGCCCCCGGCCCCTTGGCAACATGATCAGGAGGCGGCGCCCCGTCCCATGTCATACTCATGGTTTTGCTCCATAAATCCGCTTCTGACGGGGTGACATCGCCGCCGTATCCATGACCAGGCAGACATCGGTCGTGTTGAAGGCGTGATCGACAAAAGCCCCCTCGCCCACGACACCCCCCAGCCGCAAATAGGCTTTGATCAGCGCAGGCATTTCAACCATCGCGGCGCGGCGGTTGATCTGGTCTGGCGGCAGCAGGTTCATGGACGCAGCATGCGGCGGACGCGCCACAACCCGCAACGCTTCTTCCGCCAAATGCCGATGATGCAAAAGCGACAGCAGTTGCGCCAACGCCTGAACATCGGTGCCATGAAAAGAGGCCACCCCGAACATGATCTCGACCCCATGCTCGGCGACATAGGCGGCAAGGCCATTCCAAAGATGGTACATGGCCGGTCCACCCCGATAGTCGCGGTGCACGCAGGATCGGCCAAGCTCCAGCAAACGCCGCCCGGAGGCGTGCAGCGGGGACAGATCGTATTCATCCTCGGAATAGTATTGTCCCGCGGCCTTTGCCCGTTCTGCCCGCAACATGCGGTACACACCGACGACCTTTGAGCGGGCGTCATCATAGAGCAGCAGGTGGTCAAAGAACGGATCGAACCGATCCTGTTCCAGCCCCGCCTGATGATCCACCAGATCACCGCCCCCGCCCAGCTCGCGGACGAAAACATCATAGCGTAACGCTTGCGCGGCGCGCAGGTCGTCGGCCCCTTGGGCAAGGCTCACGCGAAACTCGGGCTCATGGGTCAGGCTCATCGCGGCGGGTGTAGCGGGATACATGGGAAATGGGTAGGGCGTCGGCACAATGCGACCTGTGGTTGCATTACGTTAACAATTCAGAAAGGATGTTCAGGCATCAAAGACCGGGATCAATGCAACCCGCGTCCCATCAATCACCACCTTGCCCTCATTGGGAAAATTCACGGTGACCTTGGCCGCGATGTTGCTTTGAACCTGTCCAATGCCCCAGTCATCGTACTGGGGGTGACGCACGAACATGCCGGGGGCCAGAATGGCATTCAGATCTTCCATGATCGGCTATTTACAATCTCTTAAGTCGGAGGCCGCTGATGGGCCAAAGTAACATCAATCTTGCCGCCCTGATCGGCAGCCGGATCTGTCACGACCTCATATCGCCAATCGGCGCCATCAACAACGGGCTGGAACTGCTGGGCATGTCCGACACCCACGAGGGCCCCGAGCTTGAACTGATCTCGGAAAGCGTGGGCAATGCCAGCGCGCGCATCCGCTTTTTCCGTGTCGCCTATGGGGCCGCCAGCGATCAGTCGCTGGGCCGGGCCGAAGTTGTGGCAATTCTGAACGACTGCATGCAGGGGGGGCGGTTGCAAGTGGCTTATGGCCCGCTTGATGCGCAGCCGCGCTGGGCGGTGCGCATGGCGTTTTTGGCGGTGCAATGTCTGGAAACCAGCCTGCCCTATGGCGGCCGGATCGAAGTGGGCTGCACAAACGGCGGTTGGGACATCACTGGCCACTCCGCCAAACAAAGTGTCGACCCCACGCTCTGGGGCCTGCTGAACGGCGAAGAGGTCGAAGACCTCGCACCGGCACATGTTCAGTTTGCGCTGTTGCCCTCGGTCGCTGCAGATGCGGGCCGCACCCTTGCCACCGACCTGACGCCCGACAGCCTATCAATCCGGTTCTAGGTCCGCACCGTCCCGTCCCCGCGCACGAGATACTTGAAACTGGTCAATTGCGCAGCACCCACAGGCCCGCGCGCGTGCATCTTGCCCGTGGCGATGCCAATCTCGGCTCCCATGCCAAACTCGCCGCCATCCGCGAACTGGGTTGACGCGTTGTGCATCAGGATCGCACTGTCGAGCTGTTCAAAGAATTGCGCGACGGCACCGTTATCCTCGGTCAGGATACAGTCCGTATGGTTGGACCCGTGGGTGCGGATATGCGCAATCGCTGCGTCAATGTCCGGCACCACACGCGCGGCGATGTCCATATCCAGATATTCCTTGCCCCAGTCATCCTCCGTCGCGGCCATCACCCCGTCGATGGTTTGCAACGCCACGTCCGCATGCACCCGCACCCCCGCATCCATCAGGGCCTTCACCACACCCTGACCAATGGTCCGGGCCACGTCCTCATGGATCAGCAAGCATTCGGCTGCGCCGCAAATCCCCGTACGCCGCGTCTTCGCGTTCAACACCACGCTCAGCACCTTCTCGGGGTCCGCGTGCTTGTCGATATAGACGTGCACGATCCCTTCCAGATGGGCAAAGACGGGCACCCGCGCCTCGCGCTGCACCAGCCCGACCAATCCCTTGCCGCCGCGGGGCACGATCACGTCAATCGTATCGGTCATGGTCAGCATCTCGCTGACCGCAGACCGGTCGCGCGTTGGCACCAGCTGAACCGCATCTTCGGGCAGGTTCGCATCGCGCAGCCCTGCCTGCAGCGCCGCGTGGATCGCACCCGAGGAATGAAAACTCTCTGACCCGCCGCGCAGAATCACGGCGTTGCCCGCCTTCAGGCACAGCGCGCCCGCATCCGCCGTCACGTTCGGACGGCTTTCATAGATGACACCGACAACCCCCAGCGGCGTGCGCACCCGCTGGATGTTCAGGCCTGTGGGTTGTGTCCACTCGGCCAGCACCTCTCCGACCGGATCGGCCTGTTCGGCCACCGCCCGCAGACCGTCCACGATGCCGCGAATACGGTCTTCGTCCAGCCGCAGCCGGTCCATCATCGCGTCCGACAGCCCCTTGTCGCGGCCAAAGTCCATGTCCTTGGCGTTGGCCGCAATGATCGCGTCGCGATTGCTCCAGACATGCTCGGCAGCACTGATCAGGGCGGCGTGCTTCCGCTCGGCGCTGGCAAAGGCCAGCGTGGCGGCAGCGACCTTGGCCCGCGCGCCAAGATCGGCCATGAGCGTCGGAATGTCAGCGAAATCTTTCATATGTGGCGTCCTTTGCAGGCGATACGCCAAAGGATTTCGTGCCTCCGGCGGTCGTATTTATAGTCAGAAGAAGATCACAGCGCCATATCGTCTCGGTGGATCAAGGCCGCCCGGCCCGGATATCCCAGCAAGCCCTCGATTTCAGCACTTTGGTGACCTTTGATTTTCTGCGTCTCATCCGCCGTATACCGGGTCAGACCCAGGCCCAGTTGATGCCCGTCTGGTCCGGTGATCGCCACGGGATCGCCGCGACCGAACGTCCCGCTGACAGCATGAACTCCGGCGGGCAACAGACTGTTTCCCTTTGACAAAGCGCGTGCAGCACCTGCGTCCAGCGTCACCGTACCCAGCGGCTTCATTGCCGCGATCCACCGCTTGCGCGCCGCTTGCGGGTCCAGGGTGGCCGTAAACCAGGTCGCATTGCCTCCCGTTTCCAGCGCTGTGAGCGGGCGCAGGGCCGCCCCATGGCAGATCACCATGGCGCATCCCGCCGATGTCGCCGTCTTGGCGGCCATCAGCTTGGTTTTCATGCCCCCTTTGGACAGGCCCGACCCCGCGTCCCCCGCCTGTGCCTCGATCTCGGGGGTGATCTGGTCAATCACGTCATAGCGTTTGGCCGACGCATCTTCGGCGGGGTTCGCGCTGTAAAAGCCATCTACGTCCGACAGCAGCACCAGCATATCCGCCCCGATGGTGGCCGCAATTTGCGCCGCCAGCCGGTCGTTGTCGCCAAAGCGGATTTCATCCGTGGCGATGGTGTCATTCTCGTTCACGATGGGCACGACATTCAGGCTGACCAGATGCTCCAGCGTGGCCCGCGAGTTCAAATACCGGCGCCGGTCGCGGCTGTCTTCCAGCGTCATGAGCACCTGTGCGGTCTTGATCCCGTGCGGGGCCAGCGCCTCCTCATAGGCGCGCGCGAGGCGAATTTGCCCCACCGCAGCCGCCGCCTGCGACTGTTCCAGCGCAAGGTCCGTGCCCGGCAGACCCAGCACCTCACGCCCCAGCGCGATGGAGCCCGAGGACACAAGCACGACCTGCACACCCTGCTCCGTCAGCCAAGCCACATCCTGCGCCAGCGCCGCCAGCCAATCGCTGCGCAACGCGCCCGTGGTCCGGTCGACCAGCAGCGCCGACCCGATCTTGACCACAAGCCGTCTGGCCGTGGTCAGGGACGCCATGGCTCGGCCTCTTCCGCGGGGCGGTGGCGCAGCCGGTCATCGTCGATCTGGCTGCGCAGGGCACGCAAAACCTCGGTCACACCTTCGCGTGCGACGCTCGACATCAGCATGACAGAGCCGCCGGATGCTTCTTCCAACGCTGTGCGCGCTGCTGTTCGTTCGTCTTCATCCAACGCGTCGATCTTGTTCAGCACGGTGACGCGCGGCTTGTCGGCAAGATCGCCGCCATAGGCCTCAAGCTCACCGATGATGGTAGCGTAGTCGTCGGCAACTGTCTCTGACGTGCCATCCACTAGATGCAGCAGGACCGCGCACCGCTCGACGTGACCGAGAAACAGATCGCCCAGGCCCCGCCCCTCGGACGCCCCTTCGATCAGGCCGGGAATGTCGGCGACGACAAACTCAGTGTTGTCCACGCCAACAACGCCCAGATTGGGATGCAACGTAGTGAATGGATAATCCGCGATCTTGGGCCGCGCATTTGAAGTCGTGGCCAGAAAGGTCGACTTGCCCGCGTTGGGCAGGCCCAACAGCCCCACATCCGCAATCAGCTTCAGGCGCAGCCACAGCGTGCGCTCCACACCCTCCTGCCCCGGATTGGCGCGGCGCGGGGCCTGATTGGTCGCTGATTTGAAATGCAGATTGCCCCAGCCGCCATTGCCGCCACGGGCCAGTTCAACCGTGTCGCCAACGTTCACCAGATCGGCAATCACCGTCTCTTGGTC
Source organism: Pseudomonadota bacterium (assembly GCA_039179785.1). Classification (GTDB taxonomy): domain Bacteria; phylum Pseudomonadota; class Alphaproteobacteria; order Rhodobacterales; family Rhodobacteraceae; genus Tateyamaria. The sequence goes on from JBCDEK010000065.1 coordinate 16,272, forward strand.
TTCATCCAGGATCTCTGTCCCCGCGGGGACACGCAGCACAATATCGTCGCCATCCTTGCCCGTGCGCTGCCGGCCCATGCCAGGCTGGCCGTTCTTGGCAAAGAAATGTTGCTGATAGCGGAAGTCGATCAAAGTGTTCAGCCCGTCCACCGCTTCGGCAATAACCGACCCGCCACCGCCGCCATCACCGCCGTCAGGCCCACCATATTCAATGTATTTTTCGCGCCGGAACGAGATGCACCCGTTCCCGCCTGCACCCGAGCGGATGTAGACCTTGGCCAGATCAAGAAATTTCATGTGGTGGTCCTAGCGCGGGGGGCTGCCCCCCGCAATCAGAGTTTGCGGCTATAGGTCCAGGTGGGAACCGTCGCATCCCGCGCGACCGAGAAGCTTTCGGCGTCGCCCAGATACTCGAACCCGCAATGCGTCAGCACGCGAGCCGAGGCCGGGTTATCCTGAAAGACCGACGCGAACATGTTGGCGTTGCCCATCGGGTTCGCCTCGACCAACGCCTGCACCGCGTCCGACGCCAGGCCGGTGTTCCAAAAATGCGGCGCCACCCAATAGCTGACCTCGGACTGGTTGCGGTCCATGCGCGCCAGAGAAATCAGGCCCATCACCTCGGTGCCGCCGGACTTCAGGCCATCCATCGCCCATACGTCCTCGTCGCGCTCATCGGCCATGGCGCGGGTCACCAGTGCCTCGACCATGCCCGGTGGGACAGGATGGGGAATGGACGTGGTCATGCACGCCACGCGCTTGTCGCTTGCGCACATCTCGATCAGGCCCATGTCCGACCGACGCAAGGGGCGCAGCACAAAGCGCTCGGTCTCGATCACGTCCTGCGTCACGATTTTTTCCATCTCCATTGTCATGTCCCTCCTCCGAACAGAACAAACAGAACCGATGCGACTGTCAGGGCCGCAAGGGTATACATCAGATAGGGTTCCGCACGCGTTCCTGCGAGGGTGCGCGCGATCCGATCGCCGGCCAATGTCCACAACGGGTGCAAAACCACCTGTGTGGCCAGCAATATGCCGCCAATCATTGCAGTTGCGTAAAACGGGTCGGTGCCGGGTGTCACAAAGCCGGTAAAGCCCGCCACAATCATCGCCCAGGCCTTGGGGTTGAGCGGGTGCACGATCAGTCCCGCGAAGAACCCCGGTGCCTTGGGCGCGTCGTTCGACGGGCCAAGACGCAGTTGCGACACCTTCCAGGCCAGCCAGACGATATAAGCCGCAGACACCCATTTCAGCGTCTCGAACACCCACGGCGCCTGATCCGCAAGCTGCATCAATCCAAAGCCAACGGGCCAGATGATAAACTGCTTGCCCAACGCCACGCCCACCACGAAAGGCAGTGCCGCACCAAAGCCATAGCGCGCGCCCGTCGCCAAAAGCGCCATGTTGGCGGGCCCCGGCGTGCCCACCTGACTGGCCGCGAAGACGGCAAAGGATGCAGCCGCAACGCTCATGTCAACCGCACCAGATCACGGTCGATCAGCCCCATGATCAGATCGTCATGCCAGTCCGCGCCGATCAACGCCGCCTCTCGCTCGCGCCCTTCGACCTTGAACCCGACCTTTTCATAAGCCGCCACCGCGCGATCGTTGAAATCCAGCACGCGGCAGCCCAACCGGTGCAGGCCCATCGTGTCGAACGCATGGGTGGCCAGCACTTGCATCGCCTCGGTGCCATAGCCTTTTCCCAAAGCCTTCGGGTCCAGAATACCGATGGCGATCTGCGCGCGTTTGTCGGCGTGGTTCACCGTGTGCAGCCGGACCGACCCCAACAGCACGCCGTCCGCTTCGATGATCCAGGCATACGGCTCCGTCTGCTGCGCGTTCACCCATGCCTCGGCCGCGTCGCGGGTGATATCGCGCACCTGCGCCGGATCCCCGCCAAACATGCGGATGATGTCCGGTGTGTTTCCAAGGGCGAACCGCGCCTCCACATCGCCCTCCTTTACATCGCGCAAGGTGACGCGCGGGCCTTGCAGAACAGGCTTGTCTACGGTGCTCATGTCCGCGCCTCCCATCTGCTCTGGGTCAGAACCATACGCTGCAGAACGTGGCAATCGCCGGTCGCCGGGCACCGGGCCTGTTCTTGCGAGGTGCGTTGAAATCCCAGTTTATCTAGCACATGACGCGACGCCGCGTTTTCCACAAAGTGGCCACTTCGAAGCTCATCACGACCTTGTGCAAAGTGACGGTCGACCATGACCCGTGCCGCTTCCGAGGCATAGCCGCGGCCCCAATGGTTCTGGCCCAGCCAATAGCCCAGTTCCCTTTCGGTCCCGATGCATCCGACAACCTGATCACCCACACAGATCATGAACGTGTTGCCGTCATCCACGGACGCACGCGCAATAAACGCATGCGCATCGGCCAGCCCGTAAGGATGCGGCACACGCGTCAGCCAGCGCGACACCTCCATGTCACCAACCAGGGCAGAGATCGCAACGGCATCCCGCTGGTGGGGCCTCCGCAGGGTCAGGCGTTCAGTTGTCATATGGTCTGTCATCAGACCGTCCTCGCTTTGGTTGCGGGGGGCGGAAACGAAAAAGGGACCGGCGTTTCCGCCGATCCCTGATTTTGTCAAAACCTCTTGGGTACGGCTTATTCTGCAGCCTCCGCTGCTGGCAGCACGGAAATAAACGTGCGACCCTTGAGGCCCTTGTGGAAGGTCACGGCGCCATCGACTGTTGCAAAAATCGTGTGATCCTTGCCCATGCCCACGCCTTGGCCCGGCCAGAACTTGGTGCCGCGCTGACGCACGATGATGTTGCCGGGAATGACAGCTTCGCCGCCATATTTCTTCACGCCAAGACGACGACCCGCTGAGTCGCGCCCGTTCCGGGATGAACCACCTGCTTTTTTATGTGCCATTTGGAAGTCTCCTAGATTCTCGGGCCTTAGCCCTTCGACTTTTCTTTGGCCTGTTCGATCCAGCCTTCACGCTCGATCCGGCCCTTGAACGACAGCTTTTCGTCCATCGCTGCGACGTCTTCTTCGGTCCAGGCGGCGATCTGGGCGAAGGTGG
>JBCDEK010000055.1:0-21241 GCA_039179785.1 Pseudomonadota bacterium
CGACGCGGGACCATACCGAGCGGATGCTGGCGGGGTTTGGCGCCGAGATTGCGACCGAGGTGACGGAGGCGGGGCGGGTCATCACTTTGAAAGGGCAGCCGGAGTTGACGCCGCAGCATATTGATGTGCCGCGCGATCCGTCGTCGGCGGCGTTTCCGGTCTGTGCGGCGCTGATTGTGCCGGGGTCGGATGTGGTGGTGCCCAATATTGGGTTGAACCCGACGCGCGCGGGGTTGTTCACCACGCTGCGCGAAATGGGGGCGGACTTGGTGTACGAGAATGAGCGCGAAGAGGGGGGCGAGCCTGTGGCTGATCTGCGGGCGCGGTTTTCGCCCGATCTGAAAGGGATCGAGGTGCCGGCGGAGCGCGCGGCGAGCATGATTGACGAGTATCCGGTGTTGTCGGTGGTGGCCGCGTTCGCCGCTGGGGACACTCATATGCCCGGGGTCAAGGAATTGCGGGTCAAGGAAAGCGACCGGATTGATGCGATGGCGGCTGGATTGCGCGCTGCGGGTGTGGCGGTTGAGGATGGGCCTGACTGGTGGACGGTCACGGGGCTGGGCCATGGCAATGTGCCGGGTGGGGTGACCTGTGCCAGCCATCTCGATCACCGGATTGCAATGTCGTTCCTGGTAATGGGGATGGCGACGCAGAAGCCGATGGCGGTGGATGATGGTGGGCCAATTGCGACCTCGTTCCCGATCTTTGAGCCGCTGATGGCGGGGCTGGGCGCGCAGGTGCGCCGGGAGAGCGCATGAGCGCGCCATTTACGGTGGCGATTGACGGGCCTGCGGCGGCGGGCAAGGGCACGATTGCGCGCGCGATTGCGGCGCATTTCGGGTTTGCGCATCTGGACACCGGGTTGCTGTATCGCGCGGTGGGGGCGTTGGCGCTGGACGGGGCCGACCCGATCAAGGCGGCGCGGGCGCTGGAGCCAAGTGCTCTTGAGGACAGCCGCTTGCGCACCACTGAGGTGGCGCAGGCCGCAAGCAAGGTGGCGGTGATCCCTGAGGTGCGCGCGGCGTTGTTGGCGTTTCAGCGTGATTTTGCCCGGCGGCCCGGAGGCGCGGTGCTGGACGGGCGCGATATTTGCACGGTGATTTACCCGGATGCCGAGGCGCAGTTGTTCGTGACGGCGAGCGCCGAGGTGCGGGCCGAGCGGCGTTGGGCGGAATTGCGGGCCAAGGGGGATGACCGGACGCGGGCACAGGTGCTGGCGGACGTGAAGATGCGGGATGCGCGCGACAGTGAACGCGATGCAGCACCGATGAGGCCTGCGGAGGGCGCCAAGCGCTTGGACACGTCCGAGATGTCGATAGAAGAGGCGGTGGCTGCAGCCATCGCGCATGTCGAGGCGGCGCGCGCCTAGGCGTTGAGCGCGCTGTTCAAATCCGCGGAATCGATGATCACATAGGACGTATAGGTGATCTTCCATTTGCCATCCGCTTGCCGGTTGAGCAGTGAGAAGGCCGGGTAGGGGTCCTGGACCAGAATGTTACGGCTGATCAGCCGCGTTTCATGGGTGGCGGCCACCTCGTCCGGGCTGCGGAAGCTGGCAGACACGCAATGGCGGGCCATCAATGTGACCTGATGCTTGACCAGATGGGCGCGTACGGCATCGAATGTGGTTTTCATATCCGCGCGCGTTTCGAGTATGCGCTGTCCTTCAAGGGTTTCCAGGGTATAGGGCAGGCAAAACCGGGAGGCGAACCCGTCGAAATCATCGCTCATCAATGCGTCGCCGGTCTGGGTAAGCAGGTGATCAGAGATATCGGCGGCGGATGTCAGAGCGCTGGTCATGCGGGGCACGTTTGGGATGTTGACGCGCTTTAGCATCGATTCCGCAAAAACTCAATGATTTCAGGTATTTCCCGTATTGAGGGAATGATTTAGGCGTGAGTTTGCCGATCAGGCGGCGTGGGCGCCGTCCGACAGGGATTTCACGAAGGCCAGAACGTCATCGACGCTGTCACCCGCCGCGATGCGGCTGACAATGGCCGAGCCCACCACCGCACCATCCGCGACCGTCGCAATGGCTTTGGACTTTTCGGGCGTGTTGATGCCAAAGCCCACGATCACGGGCAGGTCGGTTGCGGACTTGATCCGCGCAACTTCGGGGCCCACGTCGCCTGCGTCCGCCTCGGCCGCGCCGGTGATGCCGGTGATCGAGACGTAGTAGACGAACCCCGAGGTGTTTTGCAGCACCCGTGGCAGGCGCTGGTCGTCGGTTGTGGGCGTGGCCAGACGGATGAAGTTCAGCCCCGCCGCCTGCGCCGGGATGCACAGTTCGCTGTCTTCTTCGGGGGGCAGGTCGACCACGATCAGCCCGTCGATCCCGGCCTCTTTCGCCTGGATCAGGAACGTGTCGACGCCGCGCGAATAGATCGGGTTGTAATAGCCCATGAGCACAATGGGGGTCGTGTCATCGGTTTCGCGAAAGCTGCGCGCCAGATCGAGCGTGCGGTCGAGGGTCATGCCCGCCTCGAGCGCGCGCTGACCGGCAAGCTGGATCGTCGGGCCGTCGGCCATCGGGTCGGTGAAGGGCAGGCCAAGTTCGATGATGTCGACGCCCGCGCCCGGCAGGCCCCGCACGACCTCAAGCGAGGTGTCGTAGTCGGGATCGCCTGCCATGATATAGGACACAAACGCCTTGCGCTTCTGTTCTGCCAGGGCCGCGAATTTGGCGTCGATCCGGGTTGTCATCTCTGCTCTCCTGTTCGTCGGTCCCCCCCTGCCAAAGCGGTGCGGGAAAGGCAAGCGTCGACGCGTGCAGGGCGAGATCAGAACTTGAAGTGATAGCGGACGGAAAAGACGTTCATGCCGGGGTTGTCGTCGGCCAGGCTCGCGTTGGACTTGTGCGAGATTGCCGCTGAGAGTGCGTTGCCGTTGTCGAACGCATAGCCCACGCCCAGAAGTGACCGGATTTCGAAGGTCGAGCCCAGGTCGTTGCCGTCGGTGCCTTCCTCGTAGAGGCCGGGCATGACGCTGGCGTCGATGAACCAGCCGCTTTGCCACTTCCAGCGTGACCAGAGACCGCCGCCGATGAATACGTCGCCTTCGCCGGTCAGGCCCAGATTGGCGCCAAAGGCGAGCGAGATCACGCGCCGTTCCAGAAAGGGGCTGTGACGGTATTCGAGATCGAGCGCGACGCTGTCATCGCCGCGGTCAGAGAAATCCGTGGCGCCGAGGCCAAAGGCCAGTTCCTGTGCCGAGGCCGCACTGACGCTGAGCAGAAGTGAAATGATGGCAATATAAATGCGGTGCATACAGGTGTCCCTACGTCCAAATTCCGTGCGTGCGCCCCTGGTGGCGCACCCGAGTCACCGTGCGTCATACGGGGGTGTCTTTTCAATTTCTTTCGAAAAAACGCGGTGAATTCATTTGGATATGTCACCGCCTTGCACCTGTTGGCCGTCCTGCTAGAAGCGGCGCAACCGCTGAAAGGACGTGCCGATGGGTTTCAAGATGGGAATTGTGGGTCTGCCGAATGTGGGCAAATCGACCCTGTTCAACGCGCTGACCAAGACCGCTGCCGCGCAGGCCGCGAACTTTCCATTCTGCACGATCGAGCCCAATGTGGGTGAGGTGGCGGTGCCAGATGCGCGGCTGGACAAGCTGGCCGCGATCGCTGCGTCCAAGCAGATCATCCCGACGCGCATGACCTTTGTGGATATCGCGGGCCTGGTCAAAGGGGCGTCCAAGGGCGAGGGGCTGGGCAACCAGTTTCTGGCCAATATCCGCGAGGTTGATGCGATTGCGCATGTGTTGCGCTGTTTTGAAGACGGCGACGTGACCCATGTGGAGGGCCGCGTGGATCCGGTGGCGGATGCCGAAACCATCGAGACCGAGCTGATGCTGGCCGATATCGAGAGCCTGGAGAAGCGGTTGCAGAACATCGTGCGCAAGGTGCGCGGTGGTGACAAGGAGGCCGTGCAGCAGGAACGTCTGATGAAGCTGGCGCTGGCGGCACTGGAAGACGGCCAGCCCGCGCGCGTGGTCGAGGTGGATGACGAGGATGCCAAGGCTTGGTCCATGTTGCAGCTGCTGACCACCAAGCCCGTTCTGTACGTGTGCAATGTGGGCGAGGCGGAGGCGGCGGACGGCAACGCACATTCCGCCAAGGTCGCCGAGATGGCGGCATCGCAGGGCAACGCGCATGTGGTGATCTCGGCCCAGATCGAGGAAGAGATCAGTCAGCTTGAAGAAGACGAAGCGCTGATGTTCCTCGAAGAGATGGGGCTGTCAGAGGCGGGTCTGGATCGGCTGATCCGTGCGGGCTATGAGCTGTTGCACCTTGAGACGTATTTTACCGTCGGTCCCAAGGAAGCGCGGGCCTGGACGATCAAGACCGGAACGTCGGCACCAAAAGCGGCGGGCGTGATCCACGGGGATTTCGAGAAGGGATTCATCCGCGCCGAGACCATCGCTTATGACGATTTTGTCACGCTGGGTGGGGAGCAGGCGGCCAAGGATGCGGGCAAGATGCGCGCCGAGGGCAAAGGCTATGTCGTCAAGGATGGCGACGTGATGCACTTCCTGTTCAACACCTAGCGCCGGTCGTTGGCCCACTGACGGTAGTCGGGGTTATTGCGCGACAGGGTGCGGGCCGAAGGGCCTGCGGAGCGTCGTTCAATCTTGGCGACGGCCCGGCTGGGCACCGGTGTGCCCGCACCTTCTCCGACCTGGTAGCCGCCGGGTGTGTCGCATGCTGCGAGACCTAAGGTGAGTGCGGCGGCGATGAGCAGTCGAGCTTTCAATGGAGCGTCCTTTTGGTTGGGTGGCAGAGACTGCGCGGTGCATGGTCTTTGGCAGTGTAGAGCACTGAGACAGAAAGCGAAGTAACTTGTGCAATTGCGCTTGTGTCCCGGCTGTGTGACCCGCTATACGCGTCGACGGAGACGTGGCCGAGTGGTCGAAGGCGCTCCCCTGCTAAGGGAGTAGGCGAGGAATCGTCTCGAGGGTTCGAATCCCTTCGTCTCCGCCATTTTCCGTTGATTTGTGATTTGTGTGGCGAAGGTAAAGTTGCTTGTCTCGCCGTGTGAGGGTCAGGGTCGGCTTGGTGAGGTCCTTGGACCAGCTTTATGACAGCTGTCGGGCATGGGCGCGCGTTGGCGCTGCGCGGTAACTCTTAGGTGTCTATTGACGGCTAGATGTGCCCTTGAGACACAGTGGCGCAGTCGGTGCGCGGCCTTATGGGTAGAGCCTCAGCGTGCGTCCACTCGCGAGCGACATGGGTGCGTCCCCTTGTGCCGCGATCGTGATGACGGATTTTTCACCCAAGATACGTCATTCGAAACTGAGTGAATTCGCATGCTGCTCAAGCGCAGAGGCGGGTGGGCAACGGATGGGAGCGTGAAACGTGGTCGAAACTGCACGGCTGTGGGTGCGCGCAGTTCAGCTAAGTGCTTGAAATTAAATGGAGGCGAGTACCGGAATCGAACCGGTGTACACGGATTTGCAATCCGCTGCGTCACCACTCCGCCAACTCGCCGTCCGTGGTCGGTCGGGCGATAGACCATTCACACCCTCCATGCAAGGCCGTCGCGCAACAGTCTGGGGAATAATGCGAAAGGTCTTACGTGTCGCGTTGCCCATGCGGGCGGAGTGTGCAACATCGTAATAGACAAATCTGAACCAAAGAGTTTAGCTTCAATGCCTGACTTCGCAACCCGGCGCACAATGATGGTCGACACTCAGGTCCGGCCCTCGGATGTGACCAAGTTTCCAATTATCGATGCGATGCTAACGGTAAAACGCGAGGATTTCGTGCCCGCAGAACAACGGGAAACCGCCTATATAGGTGAGAATATCGACCTGGGCGGTGGGCGCGTCGTGCTTGAACCGCGCACGTTGGCCAAGATGTTGGATGCGTTGGATATTTCGCCCGACGAGCTGGTGCTTGATGTGGGGGCTGCGCTTGGATATTCGGCGGCCGTGATTGCGCATATGGCGCAAGCTGTGGTCGCGCTCGAGGATGACGAGGCGCGGGCGGCTGAGGCACAGGACACGCTGATGTCTGCTGGCATCGACAATGTCATCACACATGTGGAACCGCTCGGGGACGGTGCCGCTGAACATGGGCCCTACGATGTCATTATCGTCGAAGGGGGCGTGGGGCATGTGCCCGAGATGCTGCTGTCGCAACTCAAGGACGGGGGGCGCATCGCCTGCCTGTTCATGGAGGGTGATTTGGGCGAGGTTCGGATCGGATATAAGGCCAACGGCGCGGTATCATGGCGTCGGGCTTTTAACGCAGGGGCGCCGGTTTTGCCGGGATTTGAAAGGCAAGACGCATTCACGCTCTGACGCCTGGGGGGCATAGGCAAAGTCATTCATCAGAGGACAGGCAATGATGATACGCAAATTGGCGCGCAGATTTTTCGGCACGACGGCGCTCGCAGGCGCGCTTACGCTCGGGTTTGGCCAGACACAGGTCTTGGCTGACACGTTGGCGGATGCGCTGGTCGGGGCTTACACCCATAGCGGTCTTCTGGATCAGAACCGCGCGCTGTTGCGGGCCGCGGACGAGGACGTACCGCTGGCGCTTGCGGCATTGCGCCCGATTATCAACTGGACGGCGGGCTTTGAGCAGACATTCGGGAACGTGCGCACCCAATTCTCGACGACCAGCGCAGAGTCGACCGATGTCAGCATTGGACTAACGGCGTCATTGCAGTTGTTTGACGGGGGCGCGGACCGGGCACGGGTCGAAGCCGCCAAGGAGATCGTGCTTGCCACACGCGGAACGCTGTTGGACGTGGAGCAGACGCTTCTGCTCAACACCGTGACGGCGTTTGTCAACGTGATCCAGCAGGAAAACTTTGTGGCGCTCAGCCAGAACAACCTGCGCCTGTTGCAAGAGGAATTGCGGGCGGCCAATGATCGCTTTGAAGTGGGCGAGGTGACGCGTACCGATGTCTCGCTGGCCGAGGCAGCGGTGGCTGATGCGCGTAGCAATGTCGCAAATTCGCAGGCTGATCTGATCCAGGCACAGGCGGCTTATACCAATTTCGTGGGGCGTCCGCCGGGTCGTCTGTCTCCGTTGCCGACCTTGCCGCAGGTTGAAAGGCGCATTCCGGTGGCGCAGGCGTTCGCCGTTCGGAACCACCCCGAAATGGAAACCGCACGCCGCCAGGTTGCGGCAAACGAGCTTTTGGTAACAGCAGCCAACAAGGACCTTCTGCCCGTGGTGACCCTGAACGGATCGCTGGGGCTGGAAGAAGATTTCGGTGACCCCGATGCGTCGCAAGTAGGGTCGGTCGGGGTGAACCTGACCGGACCGATCTATCAGGGCGGCGCGCTCAGCGCGCTGATACGCCAGGCCATGGCCAACCGGGATGCCTCGCGCGGGAACCTGCACAACGTGCGGCACATCGTGCAGCAGGACGTTGTGAATGCCATTGCCGATCTGGACGCCGCCCGCGCAAGCCTTGCGGCGTCGGAACGGCAAATCCGCGCCGCTCGAATTGCGTTTCAGGGCGTCCGGGAAGAGGCGACGCTGGGTGCGCGGACCACGCTTGACGTTCTGGACGCAGAGCAGGACCTGCTGGATGCGGAGACCAACCGCATCGCCGCGCAGGCATCGCAGTATATCGCGGCCTATGCTGTTCTTGAATCCATGGGTCTTTTGACGGCGCAGCAGCTTAAGCTGCCGGTACAGATTTACGACCCCGCGGCCTATTACAATTTGGTCAAGAACGGTCCCGCCAAACGGTCCAAGCAGGGCAAGGCGTTGGACCGGGTCCTGGAAGCATTGCAGGTTGACGAGTTCTGACGCCCGCTGATCTATTCGATTAAGGTTTTCGGCACTCTATTGTGCGACCGTTGCCCTCGGGGTAAGCTTTGCCCGAGGTTGAGAGTGGTACGCAAACATGTCTGATCCAATGACCAACACCGAGGTGGAGGATGTCTTGGCGTCCATCCGCCGTCTGGTGTCAGATGATGATCGCCCTGAAAAGGAAGAGAAAAGGCCCGAACGCGCGGGCCGCCTTGTGCTCACCCCAGCGTTGCGGGTGACCGAAGATCATGCTGCGGGCGACGACGATCCGGACGCTGATGCGGGCGATATATCGGACGACAGCGAAGATCATGTGCAGGATGAAGGGCACGCCGCGCCTCAGGCTGATGGCGATAACCTTCACGAAGATTTCGAATTCAAGCATATCCCCATACCTGAGCCCGTTCAGAACGAAGATGTTGGAACCCCCGAGGGAGAGGCAGGTGGCGCCGGGGATCATCCGATCCCGCTTGAAACAGTCGATCTGGATCAGGACACGCTTTTGTCGGTTCGAGACGCGTTTTCCGATGGTCAGGACTGGGGGCATGACACGGACAGCCAAGATTCGTCGGAGTTGTCGCTGAGCGCGAAAATCGCCGCACTCGAAACGCTGATTGCAGGGCAGACGCAGGAGTATGAGCCGGAACGTCCTGGGGACGGCGCCAATGCCGGAACCGAGGCGCCCGCCATCGACTGGACGGACACCGATGGCTTGCCAGACACTGATGCGGCCGCAGAGATGATCGAAGAGCAGTTTGCTGAGACGGCCGAGACTGATATGTCGCCATCTGTTGACGCTGACGATTTTGACGCCGACGAGGGCGCGCCTGAAGGTGAAAATGGGGCGGTCACCGGCGCGGCGCTCACTGCGGACGGGGTAGACGCCCCAACCGACCCGGCAGACGAGCCGAGCGACGCGGAACACGCGTTTGAAGAACCGCAACAGGCATCACAACCGGCAGATGACGCATCCATCACCGAAGAGATGAGCGCGCGCCCCGTCGCACCGGAGGCCGAGTGGGTCATGGCGACTGCCCATGTCGCCACGGAAAAGGTGGAGCGGGACACCGATCATGACCACGCACAGGTCCTGGGCGGCGAAGACGACCTGTTGGACGAAGAGGCGTTGCGTGATCTCGTCAGCGCGATTGTGCGCGAGGAATTGCAAGGTGCGCTGGGTGAACGCATCACGCGGAATGTGCGCAAACTCGTCCGTCGAGAGATTCACCGAGCCCTTGCAGCACAGGACCTGGAATAATTGCAGATCTGAGTGCGTTGGCACCGGAGCGTTAGGCGCTTGAATACGCCAGCGCATCTGCTTCTGGGTGCTGCCGCCTTTGGCAAACCCGCGACGCATCGTCTGCTATGCGCTGCGTTCGTTGGCGCGCTTTTGCCCGATCTTTCGCTCTACCTGATGGCAGGCGTGTCACTGTTTGTGCTGGGGCTACCGCCAGCTGTTGTTTTCAATGAGCTTTACTTCTCGGACGCATGGCAGACCGTGTTTGCCATCGACAATTCCTTTGTTCTTTGGGGCGCGATGCTGTGCATCGCTTTGCAGCAACGCGCCGATTGGGCGATCGTTTTGACGGCTGCGGCAGTGCTGCATCTCGCCTTTGATTTTCCGCTTCATCACGACGACGGGCGGCCACATTTCTGGCCGATCAGCGGTTGGGTGTTCGAAAGCCCTGTCAGCTATTGGGACCGGGCACAGGGCGCGGCCTGGATCGCGCCAATCGAGGCGGGCCTCGCGGCAGCCGCAGCGATTGCGTTGTGGGTCAGGCGGCTGCCTTTGTGGGCCAACCTGATGGTCGGAGTGTTGCTGCTGGCGGAAATCTGGGTTGTCCGACAGTGGCTGTTTTTCTTTACCGACAGCTAGCAAAAGAAAACGCGCCCCAGGGGGGCGCGCTTTCCGCAAGTCTATGAGATCAGTTTAGGCCGCTTCGGCCTGCTGCGCAGCATTGCGCCGCTCCGACTCTTCGCGGCTGAGGGCGACAGATGTGCGTACGCCCTTGCCGACAAATTCCATAAGCCCTTCGACGACCCGTTCATTTGGGTCAATGCCTGCGCAGCTCAACACTTCGCGCCCATCGCGCGAGCGTGCCCAGCGGGCGATCTGCTCGGGCCCGTTGCCATATTTTTTGTCATCGGCGATGGCATCGTCGAGTGCAGCCAACACAACGGCTGCGAAAAGTTTGCGTGCACGGTTGCCTTGTTCGTTGTTAAAGGCTGTGCCGTCAACGAAATCTTTCATTCGTCGTCCTTCCTTTATTCTTGCTCTTGTCTTTTCGGCGTGACGCTCGTTATGGACGAACGCGACCGATTCGAATACCCCGTAAATGCATGGCACCCTTGCGGGTAGCGCATAGCTTGCTGCACGTGCAGCACCGTATTTCGTTGTCTTGCGGGGCCGCCATCCGCGAGATATAGGGGGCGTCAACTTTTCATCAACCTTTCGCCACGGTTTTGTCGCATGCCTAAAATCAACGGAAACGAGATTCGCCCCGGAAACGTTCTGGAGCACAACGACGGCCTGTGGGCTGCCGTAAAAGTCGATCACGTCAAGCCCGGCAAGGGCGGCGCGTTTGCACAAGTGGAACTTCGCAATCTGCGCAATGGTTCCAAATTGAACGAACGCTTCCGCAGCGCCGACAAGGTCGAGCGCGTGCGTCTGGAGCAGAAAGATCAGCAATTTCTCTATGAAAACGATGGGATGCTGGTGTTTATGGATGCCGACACCTACGAGCAGATCGAGTTGCCCGCAGAGCTGTTGGGGGACCGCCGCCCGTTCCTGCAAGATGGTATGACCATCGTCGTGGAGTTCTATGAAGACGAGGCGCTGAACGCGACCGTACCGCAAAAGGTGACTTGCAAGATTGTCGAGACGGAGCCGGTGGTCAAAGGCCAGACGGCGGCCAATTCATTCAAGCCCGCCATTCTCGACAACGGCGTCAAGGTCATGGTGCCGCCTTTCGTTGGACCGGACGAAGACATCGTGGTGAACACCGAAACCATGGAATATTCCGAGCGCGCTTGACGCCAAGTCATCTGTTCATGGCTGGTTAACCAAGCCCTGCCGGGCACGCATGGCCGCGCAAGGCAGACCGCGCGGGGGCGAAGCGTTGCGCAAGCCGCAGGTCAAGCGTGCGCTGCATCGGTCCCGCAACGGGGCGTGCGCTGCGTTAACCACGGGCTGAGGCGCGCCAGAGGCCGGTCAATCAGCCCAGACACACGGCAAACTGCGCAGTTTGGGGAGGGAACTGCACAGTTTCCATCCGCCCAAACCCTGTCAAATTTGCCCGATTTCGCCGAAGTGCACAGTTTGAACCCGAAACTGCACATTTTGCCGTGGGATCGTCCCGTAGCTGCGCAAAAGGGGTTAACGCGCGACGATGTATGCCAGCTTCTATGGGTATAAATCCGGCGATCCATGGCTGGGGTGTGGGCAAATTCGGGGGCGCGGGGGGCTGCCCGTGTCTACGCATGTCGTGCTATGAAGACAGGAACGGCGCGGGTCGCGTGGTGATATGCGTGACGCCGCCCCTGATATCACGATGATTGAGAATGAGCAGAGGTCATGCGAGTTGAAACGCGAGCGGTGAAGCGCCTGTTGTTGGTTTTGGCGCTGATGGGCTTTGGCCTTGGGGCGCAGGTATCGGCAGAAACAATCGACGTCGGCCACAGCGTTCAGGCGACTGGCAATGCGGTCAGCACGACGACGATCATCGTCACGCGCCAGTCTGACGGGCAGGTATGGGCAAGCAATCCCGCGCGCGCGGCACAGCGGTTTTCCCCCGCCTCTACGTCAAAAATCCCGCACAGCCTGATAGCGCTTGACCGCGATGTGGCGACGCCGGAGACGGTGTTTCGCTGGGACGGCGTTCCGCGATCCGCGCGGGTGTGGAACCAGGACCATTCGCTGGCGTCGGCCTTTCAGCATTCGGTGGTGTGGGTCTATCAGGAGATCGCCCGGAGGGCCGGGGCGCGCACGATGGCCGAAGGGCTGGCCAGCTTTGGATATGGGAACATGGAGGTGGGCAGCGCCGATCAACTGACAACCTACTGGCTGGACGATACGCTTCGGATATCGACCGTCGAACAGGTCGCATTTCTGTCGAAGCTGGCGCTGAAAGAGTTGCCGGTGTCCGAGGCCACCTATGCGGTGGCGAGAGACATCATGGTGAGCGACCAGACCGATGCTTGGGTGATGCGGTCCAAGACGGGGTGGCGGTACAGCAAGGACAGCATGGACATCGGTTGGTATGTCGGCTGGCTGGAGTGCCCGGGTGACACCTATGTCTTTGCCCTGAACATGGACATGCCGGACACGCGGTATCTGTCACGGCGGAAGGACGTTGCTTACGCCGTCTTGAGCGACATTGGGGCTTTTGACTGTGCGTGAGGACGATGTGGCGGGCCGAAGGTCTGCGGCCATAATGTGCGTCCCCGTGCCTTAGGGCTTGCGCACAACCGCCGCCTGCCCGGCCTGCATCGGCCCGCCTGCGCGGTCAAAGCGGAGATAGGCGATGGCCGCGTCTCCGGCGCGGGAGAGCAGGGTGCCTGCGGCCTTGTCGTCTGCGGTGATCGGGGTGCCGGGGGCAGCGTCGCCGGTCACCTGCACGCGGGCCAGACCCTTGCGCAGCGTGGTCTTGTGTTTCATCCGGGCTGTGACCTCTTGGCCCACATAGCAGCCCTTGCGGAAATCCACGCCGTGCAGCGCCTCGAACCCGGCTTCGAGGATGAAGGTGTCGGGCGTGAGTTCCACGCCCGTTTCGGGGATCAGGTGGGCCACGCGCAGGGCGGTCCAGTCGGTGGTGTCGTCGCTTTGTGGCATATCGCGGTAGGCGCGCCAGCCCATGTCGGGGTGACGGGGATCGGCGGCGCCATCTGCGGGCACCTCGCCCAGCCCGCGATGCACGTGCAGATCGGTGTCGGTGATCGTCACGTCGGCGCGCAGTTTGTACATGGTCAGGCGCTGGCGCAGCATGTCGGCCTGATCCGCATGGGCGTCGAGCAGGATATCGGTGCCGTCTACCGCCAGGAAGAAATCGGCGATGTACTTGCCCTGTGGCGTCAGCAGGGCGGCGTAGACGAGGCCCTGGTCGATCTTGTCCACGTCATTTGTCACGAGGCCCTGGAGGAAGCTGCGCGTATCGGAGCCCGACAGGCGAAAGACGTGGCGATTGGACATGGGCGTTCCCTTTTGATGTGTCCCTTGTCATATAGCAGGGCCTGATCCGCACAAAAGGGGCCGGGATGCCTGCGCCGATTTCTGTCGTCATACCTACGTTGAATGCCGCACCTGCGCTGGGCCCTTGCCTGGCGGCGCTGATGGAAGGGGTCGAGGCTGGGCTGATTGCCGAACTGGTGATCAGCGATGGGGGATCGGGCGACCAGACCTGCACCCTTGCCGAGGCCTGGGGCGCGCACCTGGTGACGGGTGCGCCGTCGCGGGGCGGGCAGTTGCGCCGGGGTTGTGCGGCGGCGCGGGGCGCGTGGTTTTTGGTGCTGCATGCGGATACCGTTTTATCACCGGGGTGGACCGAGGCTGTGGCGGCGCATCTGGGGCAGGGGGAGGCCGGGTATTTTAGGCTGTCCTTTGACCGGGGCGGGCGCGTAGTGGCTGGGTGGGCCAATCTGCGGGCGCGGGTGTTCGGATTGCCTTATGGGGATCAGGGGCTGCTGATCCGGCGCGATCTTTATGCGCGGGTGGGCGGATATGCGGATATTCCGTTGATGGAGGATGTGGCGATGGCGCGCGCCCTGAGGGGGCGGTTGCGGAGGCTGGACGCCGTGGCCTTCACCAGCGCCGAGAAGTACCGCCAGCAGGGCTGGGTGCGCCGCGGGGCGCGCAACCTGTGGACGCTGTTGCGCTATTTTGCGGGCGCTGATCCGGCAGTGCTGGCGGCGGCCTATCGCCGTTAACCGAAGAGCCGGGCGCGCAGCCGGGTGAAGATGCCGCGCGAGGCGTCAGAGGCGTCGCGGTCGCTCAGCACATCTGACAGGGGCGCGTCGATGATGGTTTTGCCGTCGCGGAATTGCAGCCTGTAGAGGTCGGCATAGATGCCGCCGCGGGCGAGCAGTTCCTCGTGGGTGCCGGTGTCTTTGACCTCGCCCCGGTCCATCACGATGATCTTGTCGGCGCCGCGGATGGTCGACAGGCGGTGCGCGATGACCAGGGTGGTGCGCCCTTCGGACAGGCGGTCGAGGGCGGTCTGGACCACGGTTTCGGATTGGGCGTCGAGGGCGGAGGTTGCTTCGTCGAGTAGGAGGATGGGGGTGTTGCGCAGGAGGGCGCGGGCGATGACGACGCGCTGGCGCTGGCCGCCCGACAGGGCCGAGCCGCGCGGGCCCACATGGGTGTCGAGGCCGTTGGGCAGCTTGTCGATGAAGTCGGAGACATGGGCGGCGTCCAGCACTTCTTTGAGCCGTGCGTCGGGCACGTCGGTGCGGCCGAGCAGGATGTTCTCGCGCAGGCTTTCGTCGAAGAGCAGCGCCTCTTGGGTGACGACGGAGTAGAGGCTGCGCAGATCGTCGAGGTCAAGCTGGGTGGTGGGCACGCCGCCCACGCGCACGCTGCCCGATTGCGGATCGACCAGCCGTGTGAGCACGTTGAAGACGGTGGACTTGCCCGCGCCGGATGCGCCGACCAGGGCCGTTGTCTCGCCCGGTTTGGCATGCAGCGACAGGTCGCGCAGGACAGCGGTGTCACCGTAGGCGAGCGAGACGTTTTCGAGCACGATATCGGGTGAGCCCTGAGGCTTTTTGTCGGGGTTGGGGGGCGAGGTCAGGGCCAGCGGGGCATCGAGCAGTTCCTTGACGCGCTCAATCGACGCTGCCGCCGATTGCCACAGGCCCGAGATTGCGCCGAGCCGCCGCATCGGATCAAACGCAAAACCCATGGCGGTGAAAAAGGTCATGAACTGGCCAATGGTCTTTTCACCCGAGATGATCTCGGACCCGCCGTACAGGATCACGGCCATAAACCCGATGCCCGAGATGACATCGATCATCGCGGGGATGGCGGCACTGCCGAGGGCGGTCTTGGTCTGTGTTCTGATAAAGTTTCTGGTGAGTGAGCGGTATTGTCTGGCCTGGTAGGCTTCCAGCGCGTTCAGCTTGACCTGCACGATGCCGTGAAAGACTTCGTCCAGGCGCGTGGAGAGACCCGCACCAAGATCCCGCGACTGCCGTGCATAGTTGCGCACGTAGCGCTGCGCCATGGCGGCGGGCAGTACCAGCGCGGGGATGCCGACAAGTGCGAGAAGGGCCCAGATCGGGTCCACACTGATGGCCACGCCCAGCAGCACCATCAGTCCGAGAAGGTCGCGCCCGGCACCGGTGATGATGGCGCGCCAGACCTTGCCGACGGCACCAACGTCACCTTGCACCCGCTGGATCAGGTAGCCGGGCGGATGCACCTGGTGAAAGGCACCGTCCTGCAGCATGATCCGGTTCAGCAGGTCCATGCGCAGGGCGGCGGCTGTCTTGAGCGCCACGCGTGTCAGCAGGAGTTTCTGCACCACGGACGACACCGCCCGCACCAGAAAGATCCCGATCACCATGACGCCGACCCAGAACAGCATCTGACTGTTGCCCGCGACGAACACGTCGTCGAACATGGGCTGCATCATCCAGCTGAGCGCGCCCAGCATGGAGCCTTCGATCAGCATGAAGATGACCGCGATCGACATCGTTCCGGTGTGCTTTTTCAGATAGCTGTTCCAGAGCCAGCGCAGGAGAGGACCTGAGGCGGCGTGGGGGGTATCTGGTGTGTCTGGGGGTGTCACGTGTGGGATATCGACGGCGTGGGCCGTGCTCCGGTAGGGAACGTTGGAGCGCACATCTACCCCGGCGCGCACGGACGGGCAAGCGGGGAGCGTCGATTGACGCGGCGGCGCGTCACGCTAGGGTGCGCCAGAGCAGCCACGCAGCCGGAGAGACTTGCCATGACCGACGCGCCCAGACCTGCACGCGGGCGGGATTACCTTGCCATACCCGGCCCGTCGGTGATGCCGGACGCGGTTTTACAGGCGATGCACCGGGCGGCTCCGAACATTTATGCGGGGGAGGTCGTGGACATCGCGGCCTCGATCGTGCCGGACCTCAAGCGGGCGGCACGGACCCAAGGCCATGTGGCGATGTATATCGGCAATGGTCACGCAGCATGGGAAGCGGCACTTGCCAACACGGTCGCGCCCGGCGATTTGGTACTGGTGCCCGCGACGGGCCGGTTTGCGCATGGTTGGGCTGACATGGCCGAAGGGGTAGGGGCCAAAACGCAGATTCTGGACTTTGGCAAGCGCAAGCCCTGGGACATGGCCCAGATCGAGGCGGCTTTGGACGCCGACACCGCGCATCAGATCAAGGCGGTGCTAGCGGTGCATGTCGACACATCGACATCGGTGCGCAATGACATACCCGCGCTCAGGGCAATGTTGGACCAGCTTGGACATCCGGCGCTTTTGATGGCGGATTGCATCGCGTCGCTGGGGTGCGACATGTTCGAGATGGACGCCTGGGGCGTCGATGTGATGGTGGCGGGGTGCCAGAAGGGGCTGATGGTGCCGCCGGGCATGAGCTTTGTCTTTTTCAATGACCGGGCGGAGACGGCGCGGCGCGACCTACCGCGGGTGAGCCGGTACTGGGATTGGGCCCCGCGCGCCAACCCGGACGAGTTTTTCATGTATTGGAACGGCACGGCGCCCACCCATCACCTCTATGGTCTGCGCACCGCGCTGGACATGATCCATGATGAGGGGATCGAGGCGATTTGGGACCGCCACAGGATGCTTGCCCGCGCCATCTGGGCCGCCTGCGAAGCCTGGAGCGCGGGCGGGCCGCTGGAATTGAATGTCGCGGACGCCGCGGACCGCAGTTGCGCGGTGACCGCGCTGCGGCTGGAGGCACCGCGGGCCACTGCCTTGCGGGACTGGACGGAGCGGAACCTGGGACTGACCCTGGGGATCGGGCTGGGCATGGCCACGCCCGGCGATCCGGCCTGGCACGGATTTTTCAGGCTTGGCCATATGGGGCATGTGAATGGCCATATGATCATGGGGCTTCTGGGTGGGATCGAGGCAGGGTTGCGGGCGCTGGATGTGCCGTTTGGGCCAAACGCGCTGTCGTCTGCGGCAGCAGTGATCGCCGAAGGTCCGGCCCAGGTCTGGGACGCGCACAGGCTGTGAGCGACGGTCAAGCCCCCACGGCGTTCATTCGGCGGGGGTATCGTAGCGCGCGATGATCCGGGCCAGCGTCCCATCCTGCCGCATGGACTGCACCGCCGCGCGATAGGCACGGCGCACATCATCGGGCAACGAGGGGCTTGCCACCAGAAAGACCGGGATTTCGAGCACCACATCGCCCATGATCAGCGTGTCCGGCATGTCCATCGACTGCCAGGTCATGTTCATCAGCTGGTCGCTGAGCAGCCAGGCCTGTGCCCGACCGGTTGCCAGCATACGCGCGCTGGCCCGGGGGGAGCGCGTGGTTTGCACGTTGTCAAAGCCCAGCCGGTTCAAAAGGGTTTCTGATGTGGTGCCACGTTCAACCACCACAGCGCTCAGGGCGCGCGCCTGATCCATATCGTTGATGACGCCCGACACACTGGCAAAGCGCAGGCCGGCGCGCTGGATTTCAGTCAGCCAAAGGATGTCCTTGTCGTGATCCTTGCCCTTGAAGAGCGACGGCATCAGCGTGGCCGGATCGGTGATGATGGCGTGGATTGCCCGTTCGAACGGATAGAACTGAAGATCAATCTCGCGTCCGGCCCGGTGTGCCGCCTCTTGCAGCACCTCGACCGCGAGGCCGGGACGATCCGGGGCGCCGTCGATCATTAGAGGGGGGTAATGGGCCGCGACCACCTTGTCCGTGGGCCGGTCCTGTGCGCCAAGCCAGGTCGGCGCAAGTATGAGCGCCATCAGCAGGAGCCGCGCAATGTAGCGGCGGGTGGGGTGTCGGGCGGATCGGGTCATATTCACCTTGTTGGGGTACCGCCCATTGCCGTGCGGTCGGGGGGGCACTGATAGGGCGCGCGCGGCTGTCATACGTTGCGCAGGGTTACCAAAGTCTTAGCGGTGCTGCGTGTGTCGGCGTTTCGTTGTCCGCTTGGGTGCGGCCGAGGTGGTTACATCGGCTTGCCCCGGCGGATCGAGGCGGCCTGCCGTCGCGCGGCCCAGACCTGGATCCGTTCGATGAGGTGGTTCACGCCCAGACCCAGAAGCAGCGCAGCGATCAGCCCCCAGATCGCCCAGATCGCCACAAGGATCCACGTGATGTTCACGCCGAACATGACGATGCAGGCATTGGTATAGTTGGGTGCACTTCCGATATTGCGGTCGTTCATGGCAGCCTCGGGCAGGGGTCATGGCCCCATGACTATACTGCGACAGTCTGCCCTGTCAGCCCCCGTGCGCATCTTTGAGAGCGTCCGGGAGCGCCGCGGCGAAGGCGTCGAGGTCCGCTTGGGTGCCGCAACTGACACGGATGCAGCGGTTCTGCGGTGCGGCGAAGGGCATGCGGACGAATATGCCGCGCGCGATCAGGCCGTCGAGCACGGCTTTGGCAAAGGTGCTGTCCTGCCCGCAATCGATGGCCACGAAGTTGGTGGCGGAGGGCAGGGGCGTCAGGCCGTTCCGGGTGGCGATCTGTGCGATGCGGGTGCGGGCGGTGTCGATCTGCGCCTGGACCTGGCTGAGGTGTGCGGTGTCCTGCAGCGCGGCAAGCGCCCCCGCCTGGGCTGCGCGGTTCATGCCGAAGTGGTTGCGCACCTTGTTGAACGCGTCGATCAGGGGCATGGGGCCAATGGCGTAGCCCACGCGGGCCCCCGCCATGCCGTAGACTTTTGAGAAGGTGCGCATGCGGATCACGCGCGGGTCTGTGGGATCGATCTGCGGGGCCGTGCCGGCGGGGGCACATTCGATATAAGCCTCGTCCAGGACCAGGAGTGTGCCGTCGGGCAAGGTGTCGAGGGCGCGGGTGAGGGTTGCTCCGTCATGGTATGACCCCATGGGGTTGTCGGGGTTGGCGAGGTAGACAAGCTTGGCGTTGACCTCGGCTGCTTTGGCAAAGAGGGCGGCGGGGTCTTCGTGGTCGTTGTGGTAGGGGACGGTGTGCAAACTGCCGCCGTAGCCTGCCACGTGGTAGTTGAAAGTGGGGTAAGCGCCCAGGGAGGTCACCACGTGGTCGTCGGGTCCGGCCACGAACAGGCGGACAAGGTAGCCGAGCAGGCCGTCGATGCCTTCGCCGACCATGATGTGGTGTGGGGCGATGCCATGGTGGTCGGCAAGGGCTTGACGCAGATCGTGATTTTCCGGGTCGCCGTATTTCCAGATGTCGCAGCGGGCCATCGCCTCGGCCACTTTTGGCGAGGGGCCGAAGACGCTTTCGTTGGCCCCAAGGCGGGCGTCGAAGGCGGCACCTCTGGCGCGTTCTTGGGCTTCGGGGCCGACGAAGGGGACGGTGGAGGGCAGGCTGGCGGCAAGCGGGGTGAAGCGAAATCCGGTCATGTCGCAGGGGTAGCGCGCAGGGCGTGGCGGGGCAATGCCCCTACGTTTTGCTGGTGTGCGGGGGTGGTTTGCGGTTGGGTGGGACCAAAGGAGACTGCCCCATGTCTGACCGCGTATCCGTCACTTACGAAAACCACATCGCCCATGTGCGCCTGACCCGGGCTGACAAGATGAATGCTGTCGATCAGGCGATGATTGATGCGATCATCGCGGCGGGGCAGGAGGTGGCTGCCAGCACGGCGCGGGTCTGCGTGATTTCGGGCGAGGGCAAGGGGTTCTGCGCGGGCATTGATGTGGGGGGCTTGGGGGCCATGATTGGTAAGGATCCCAAGGACTTGCTGATGCCGCGGACCCATGGGGACGGGACCACCAACCAGTGGCAGGAGGTGGTCATGGTCTGGACCCGTGTGCCGATGCCGGTGATTGCGGCGGTGCATGGCGTGTGCTTTGGCGCGGGGATGCAATTGGCGCTGGGGGCGGATATTCGGATTGCGGCGCGGGATGCGCGGTTTGCCGTGATGGAGATGAAGTGGGGGATCGTGCCGGATATGGGCGGTATGGTGCTGTTGCCGCGTTTGGTGCGGTCAGATGTTTTGCGCAGGCTGACCTACACGGCGGAGCCGATTTCTGCTGAGAAAGCAGAGACTTGGGGGCTGGTGACGGAGTTGGCGGAGGACCCGGTGGCTGCCGCGATGGCGTTGGCGGAGGCACTGACGCTTAAGTCTCCGAGCGCGCTGCGGGCGGCCAAGGCGCTGATTGGATATGCGGAGACGCATGGGCCGGATGAGGTGCTGTTGGAAGAAAGCCGGGCGCAGGCCGGGTTGATGGGCACACCGGAACAGATGGAGGTTGTGGCGGCGCAGATGCAGAAGCGGGCGCCGGTGTTCAAGGACTAGGGCGCGCGGCGTGATTTACCTTATGTTCAAATAGGTTAACCGCGTTTGAGTGGCAAAAGGGCGTGTGCACTATGTGTGCACAACCTGTGCACAGGCCGTACACCGATTGTGCACCGGATTGGGTGGGTTAACGTGGCGGCCGATACGTTTGCCGGATGGTAACCCAACGGACGCGCTGGTGCTCGGCGCGATTCAATTTTGGGAATGAGGGGGTCCCCCCTCAAACTCCCCGCCGTATTTGAAAAGAGAAGAAGGGCGAACTGCGTGCCTGTGCTTCTTCTCTTTGAAAATACGGGCGGGGGAGGCGCCATATGGCGCCGGGGGCGGCAGCCCCCATCGCGGGCTTAGAGTTCCTTGAGGCGGGTGAGGGCCTCTTGGAGTTTGGTTTCTTCTTCTTCGCGCAGTGCAAGGTTGGCTTTGGTTTCCTCGACCACTTCCGCCGGGGCGCTTGTCGCAAATTTGGGGTTTTTGAGCCGTCCGCGCAGGCCGCCGAGTTCCTTGGCAAGTTTGCCGAGGGTTTTTTCGAGCCGGGCGATTTCTTCGGCGACATCGATGACGTCTGCCAAGGGCAGGCCGAACGTGCCGCCGGAGATGGCGAGGGCCACGGTGCCTTTGGGGAAGTCATCGACTTCGGAGAGGCTTTCGAGGCGGGCGAAGCGGTGGATGAGGGCCTTGTTGCGGTCGTAGGTTGCTTTGGCCTGTGGATCGAATGCTTTGACGACGCAGGGGACGTAGGCCCCGGCGGGGACGTGCATCTGCGCGCGGGCGGAGCGGATGGCTTCGATGAGTTTGATCACCCAGTTCAATTCGGCGTCGGCCTCTGCGTCCACCAGATCGGCGGTGTAGGTGGGCCAGTCGGCGTGGATGAGGCGTTTGGGGCGCTCTTTTTGCTGCCACAGCTCTTCGGTGATGAAGGGCATGATCGGGTGCAGCAGGATCAGGCATTGGTCCAGAACCCAGCGCAGGGTCTGTTCCGTCTCGGCCTTCGCCGCCAAGTCGTCGCCCTGCAGGATCGGCTTGGAAAACTCCAGATACCAGTCACACACCTTGCCCCATGTAAAGGC
>JBCDEK010000119.1:0-6839 GCA_039179785.1 Pseudomonadota bacterium
TCTGCCTCTGTCCCCGGTGCATTTTGCACTCGTTGGTTGAGGACAGGATGAGTCATTGACGATTCGCCGTCAAATTCTTTTTTGAATCAGTCACTTACGATTTTTTCTTGATACAACATGTTGTGCACTGGTCGAAAGGTTCGTCTATGGTGTGGGGTCAGCCCGAGATTTTCCAGCGCCAACCTGTGGCTTTTTGACGGATATCCCATGTTCGTCTCCCAGCCGTAGCCGGGGTGCTGTTGCGCCAAATCCACCATGATCCTGTCACGACATATTTTGGCCACAATTGAGGCCGCCGCAATGCTCAGCGAACGCGCATCGCCGCGTACGATTGGCGTCGCCGGAAGGGCCAGACCGCGCGGCAGCATCGTACCGTCGATCAGCAGATGATCCGGCTGAACACGCAGCCCCGCAACCGCGCGCTCCATCGCCAGATGCGAGGCGCGCAGAATATTCAATTCCTCGATCTCACGGACGGATGCATGCGCCACCGACACATCGGCACTGTCCAGGATCGCACCCCAAACGGCCTCGCGTTTGCGTGCGGTCAGCTTTTTGGAATCGTCCAGACCCTCTGGAATGCTGGCCACATCTAGAACGACAGCCGCTGCCGTCACTGGACCTGCCAATGGGCCACGCCCGACCTCATCGACCCCGGCGACATGGCCACCAATACGCATTTCCATCTCAAAGTCAGGCACAGTCTCTCCGCTTCTTCTGACCAAAATACGATCCCCAGAGGCAAAACGCACTTTCAAGAGGAAAGTGCAAACTTCTCGTGTCGCCGCAAGGCGACGCAACAAAAAAGGGCGGTGCCCGAACACCGCCCCCTGCAAGTTGGACCATCTAGCTATGGTCCTTTTGCCCGCTCTTAGTGACGGGCCAATTGGAACCCGTGCCGACTCAGACAGCGCGCGCCGTATCCCTGACGCCAACCTCGGTGGGTATAGACTTCGCGGTGGCAACGATGGGGCAGGCTGTCCACGAATTTATAGTGTTTGTGCAGGCAGCGTTGTCCAAACAGCCGCCGGTTGCCCCGATCGGTGTGGAAACTGCGCAAGCAATGCTGCGGCAGCAACTTGCGGTTCACGCGCTTGGGCAGCGGTTTGGGTTGTGGGTGAACCGGCGTATGAACGGTATGGCGCTTCTTTCTGTCTTTTTTCTTGTCATGGATAACGGCCCCAACGATGGCCAACCCCAGAAGTGCGGCAAGGGCCGCACCCACTTCATCATCTCCTGCGCGCGCCGGGGCGGCGGTAAATCCGGTGATGGCAATTGCGACAGCTGCAATGGTGCCAATGAACTGGCGGTGAATACGAAGGGCCATGGGGCGTCCTTTCAATCGGTTACATGTACAAGACACGCCAGTGAGTGGCGGTGCTGTCCTCAATCTGAGGCGCACCTGGGGCGCCAGGCAATAACGCCCCCCTGTTATCGAATATCGATCGCCACAGGCCCCTGTGGTTATTGAATATCTCGTCCGTCCAGCGCAGGTTGTGGCCATGAAACAGTTCGCTATATCTCTTGCCATGTCGTTGGTCATGACTGGTGCCGCACAGGCCCAGTGCTTTGCCGACTACAAGGCAAAACAGGACAACCCGCTGCGCCTTCACTACGGCGTGGCCCAGGTTTCGGGCGCCTGTTCGGCGGGCAATGCCACAGGACAACTCCGATCACGACTTGCCGCGCAAGGCTGGACATTGCTCCAGGTTCAGTCCGTGTTTGGTCCCGAAGGTCTTGATCAAAGGAAAGCCAGTGCAGGACAATACTACCTCCGCTTCTGATATGCGGCGCACCGGCGGGCGGCTCGTGACCTTTGGGATCGCGGGCATCGTCCTGCTCCTGATCCTTGCGGCCGCCCTCCTCTTTTTCACGCTTCCCGACGCAGGCGCTTTCGACGCCCGCGTGGAACGGATGTTCATTGAAAACGCCGACCTCACCAGCCAGGCCGAAATCAAACTGCTGGAAATCCTTGCCCAATCCGGCACCGCGTTTGCCGACACGCTCGCCAGCTACCGGCTGGTGATCTTCGTCCTGCTGGTCTTTGCCACCGGCATGATGATTGCCGCCCTGGTCTTCCTCCTGCTCCTTGTCGGCTTCAACCGCCGCATGGCCCAGATTGAACGGGCGGGCATACAAGTGAATTCCCTCTTGATCAGCCGCGAGGAAAACACCGTCTACCTCAACAACCTCGGCTTCAAGCTGACAGATGCCGCCATGGAAACCATGTCCGTGCTGGCCGAGGCCCGCATGGATGACGATGTGCTCTCCGGCTCCGAAATCGAGGGTGTCATCTCCGGCCGCAGCGCCGCCGACTGCGAAGAGGCCGCCGGGGCCACCCGCATCAAGCGCCTGCGCGACACGCTCGGCAACCAGATCGTCAGCGAACTCCTGGTCAAGAACATCGCCAGACGTGGCTACATGCTCGCGGTCGAGAAAGACGTTATCAAAGTTCTCTGATCACACCTTCTTCTGACCCGAAATACGACCGCCGGAGGCAAAACCATCTGCTGGAAGCAGATGTATAAAGTCGCGTGGCGCTTCAGCGCCGCATTTCGGCAGTAGCCACGCGCGGCTCGTCAGGTCTAGGGTGCCCGAAACGAAGGAGACCACCCATGCCCGCCCCGACCAACCCGTTCAAAGCCGCAATCAAAAACGGCGAAACCGTCATCGGCTGCTGGCTCTCGCTTGGCGACCCACTGGCCACGGAAATCGCAGGCACGGCGGGCTTTGACTGGCTTCTGATCGACGGTGAACACACACCCTACGACATCTCGAAAATGCGCCTGCAACTCATGGCACTCGAAGCGTCAGACAGCCACGCCGCCGTGCGCGTACCGGTGGGCGAAACATGGATCATCAAGCAGGTCCTCGATGCAGGCGCCCAAACCGTGCTGGTCCCAATGGTCGAAACAGCGGAACAAGCCAGGCAACTGGTGCACGATGTCCGCTACCCACCCACAGGCGGGCGCGGCGTCGGCTATTCCGGCGCTCGCTGCAGCCGTTTCGGTGCCATCTCGGATTACGGCCCCACAGCCGATGAACAGGTCTGCCTGCTGATCCAGGTCGAAAACCGCGCAGGCATCGCCAATCTCGACGACATCCTCGCGGTGGACGGCATCGACGGTGTGTTCATTGGTCCTGCCGACCTGTCCGCAGACATGGGACACATGGGCCAACTCACCCAACCCGAAGTACAGGCCACGATCAAAGGTGCTATTGCCCGGATCGAAGCCGCAGGCAAAGCCCCCGGCATCCTCACGACGACACCTGAATTCACGCAGGACGCGCTCGACTGGGGGGCCCGCTTCGTCGCCACAGGGCTCGACCTGCTGATCTTGGCCAAAAGCCTGCGAGAGCTTGCACAGCGCTGGGTCAAATAGGCGGAGCACACCTCCGCCTTACGACCAGCGCATTACCCGGACTTTAGCCCAACAGAGGCTTGCGTATAGCCACCCGCAGCCCCGTCGATGAAGTGCACATGAGTATCGTCCATGATCGACGGCACGATGCAGGTCATCATCGCCTCGTCCTGCGTGTGCATCCCGTAAAGAGCAATACCATCCGTCCGCGCTTCATCCAGGACAGCACGCAGACGGGACACCGTGCTGGCGTCGCAATCCACGGTCATCTTCAACCCGTCATCGAACTTCCGAAAATCCGCATTGTCGCCCACTGTCTTGCGGTAATGCGTGGGATCAAACCCGCCCAGCTTGATGCCTGTCTTGATCAATACCCACGCAATCAACGTCTCGAACAGCACCTGCCGCTTGCGCGCTTTCACACCCTTGCCGCCATGGCTCGCGTGGGCCTCAAGGGTCGCCCCGACAGGCGGCCAATCGGTGCCAGGTCCTTCGGGCGGCGAAGGGTGCCCCCCGCGATCCAAGTGTGCCACCTCGGCAAGCACAGCCTCGACCACCGCACCGAACCGGGCCTGATCGACACCCTCAACCGGTGACAATAACAGCGACAGGATTGTCCCGTTCCGCGCCTTCATATGGCTCCACCGACAACTCAGACCCGTCAGATCGGGCTGTGTCCCCGCGGGGACAGATGGCACTGTCTCTGTCCCGGCCTTCATCTGCGCCTCGGCCCAACTCACACCGCCACCCGCAAACATGGCATAATCCACTCCGTCGGACACGGCATAGCGGGCGACCGCAACCTCTAGTCCCGCCGCCCGAATGTCTGCCACGGAATATAGCCCCACGCGCAGCCCCATATCAAACTCGGACCGCGCCCAGTTCTGTACCGCGGCCAGAGCGCGCCCTGCCTCTTCTGCAAAGTTGGGCGGATGGGCAAAGGCCGCGCCATCGCCACCAAATACATAGGGGAATGCCCGCCCCGCAGCTGCGTTGATCTGGGCCGAGATCACCGCCGCCCCGATCATGTTGACCGTCTTGTACTTGCCCGCCGCCACGGCATCCGTGGACCCCACGATATCGGACACACCCACAACCCAGTCGTCGGGCAAAGGCGTGTAGCGTCCTAGATCGGCCACATCGTCAAAGGCAGTAAGCCGCGGCAGGTCATCGTAAAACATGTCGAACCCTTTCCCGGCGACCCTAGCACGGGTCGGCGGCATCACAATGCGCCTTGCGCGCAGCCCCACCTCGTGCCACCCAAGCGGCAGGGAACGGAGATCTCCATGCAAACCGGACTGATCCTGCTGGCGCTGGCGTATGTGCTCAGCCAGTTCTTTCGCGCCTTCCTGGCGGTACTCACCGGGCCGCTGGAGGCGGAACTTGGCATCACGCCCGACGTCCTGGCGACAGCATCCGGCTACTGGTTCCTCGCCTTTGCGCTGATGCAGTTGCCCGTCGGAAAGGCGCTCGATACGCTCGGCCCCCGTCGCACCGGCGGCTGGCTGTTCCTGATCGGCGGTGCAGGTGGCGCGGCACTTTTCGCCGTGGCCCAGGGGCCGATCTACATCCACGCCGCCATGGCGCTGATCGGCATCGGCTGCTCGCCCGTCCTGATGGCCAGCTTCTACATCTTCGCGCGGGAGTTCGACCCGGCCCGCTTTGCCACGCTTGCTGCATTGATGATCGGCATCGGCACCATCGGCAACCTGATCTCCAGCTACCCAATGGCCTTTGCGGTCGACACAATGGGATGGCGCAATGCCATGTGGGCGCTTGCTGCGACATCCGCCATCATAGCCCTCGGTGTCCTGCTCAGCGTCCGTGATCCGGCGCGCACCGAAGATGCGGGCAAAGGCTCGCTCATCGACCTCCTGCGCATGCCCGCGCTGTGGTTCATCTTTCCGATCATGCTGGTCAATTACGCGCCAGTCGCTGCCGTCCGCGGCCTGTGGATTGGGCCGTACCTGCGCGATGTGTTCGACCAGACCACGGCACAAATCGGCATCGCCACGCTTTTCATGAGCCTCGCCATGATCCTCGGCACCATCGCCTACGGCCCGCTCGACCGCATCTTTGGCACGCGCAAGTGGATCGTCTTCACCGGTAACGCGCTCACTGTCGCCACACTCGCGCTCGTAATCGTGTGGATCGACGCAGGCCCCTGGACGTCCATCATCCTCTTTGCCGCCATTGGCGCACTTGGTGCATCTTTTCCAGTCATTATCGCCCACGCGCGCAGTTTCTTTCCGCCGCACCTGACAGGCCGGGGCGTCACGCTGATGAACCTCTTTGGCATCGGCGGCGTCGGGGTCATGCAGACCCTCTCGGGCCGCATCCACACGGCCACCGCAGGGGGCGACCCCACCGCCCCCTACATTGCGATCTTCGGCTTTTTCGCCATTGCCCTCGCGATAGGTGTGGCCATCTACGCACTTAGCCGTGACTCCACAGACTGACGCCCTTTCCCCCAGCAGACATTGGGTGTAAGGGCCACGCACCTACCCGAAAAGGAGTCGAAAATGGGGTATCGTGTCGTCGTCGCGGGCGCCACCGGTAACGTGGGCCGCGAAATGCTGAACATCCTGGCCGAGCGCCAGTTTCCCGTGGACGAGCTGGCCGCACTGGCAAGCCGCCGTTCGCTGGGCACGGAAGTGTCCTTTGGGGATCAGACACTGACGACGAAAGACCTCGATACATTCGACTTCACGGGCTGGGACATAGCCCTCTTCGCCATCGGATCGGACGCGACCAAGAAATATGCCCCCGTCGCGGCCAAGGCCGGTTGCGTGGTCATC
The DNA here is from genome assembly GCA_039179785.1 of Pseudomonadota bacterium. GTDB lineage: Bacteria > Pseudomonadota > Alphaproteobacteria > Rhodobacterales > Rhodobacteraceae > Tateyamaria. Next base: position 6,161 of record JBCDEK010000119.1, read on the forward strand.
GATAACTCGTCGCTTTACCGCTACGACCCCGACGTCCCGCTGATCGTGCCCGAAGTGAACGCCGACGCGATCGAGGGCTATGCCAAGAAGAACATCATCGCCAATCCCAACTGCTCGACCGCGCAGATGGTTGTGGCGCTGAAGCCGCTACACGACCGGGCGAAGATCAAGCGCGTCGTGGTCAGCACCTACCAATCCGTGTCGGGTGCAGGCAAGGAAGGGATGGACGAGCTGTGGGACCAGACCAAGGCCATCTACAACCCCACATCCGAGGTGGAACCCAAGAAGTTCCAGAAGCAGATCGCCTTCAACGTGATCCCGCAGATCGACGTCTTCATGGAAGACGGGTCGACCAAGGAAGAGTGGAAGATGGTGGTGGAGACGAAGAAGATCGTCGATCCCTCGATCAAGGTCACGGCCACCTGTGTGCGTGTGCCCGTGTTTGTCGGCCACTCCGAGGCGGTGAATATCGAGACCGAGGATTTCCTGGATGAGGACGAAGCGCGCGACATCCTGCGCGAGGCGCCCGGCATCATGGTCATCGATAAGCGTGAGGATGGCGGGTACGTGTCGCCCATCGAATGCGCAGGCGATTATGCCACGTTCATCAGCCGCATCCGGCAGGATTCGACCATCGACAATGGTCTGAATTTCTGGTGCGTCAGTGACAACCTGCGCA
>JBCDEK010000127.1:0-5398 GCA_039179785.1 Pseudomonadota bacterium
CAAAAAACCCCCAGACGCGGGTCAAGCGAAAGGGGGGCTTTCATCCTGACCTTTTAGCGGAAATGTTTAACGTGGCCCGCAATCCGGTAACAAATCGCCACGGTAGTAAGGGTTACGCCCGCCGCAGCGCAGCGTCAACACCGTGACGGTGCAGTAACCGAAAATTCATGTCCGCCCCATATGCCTTTAGCACAGCGGCACCACAATATGTGGTAGGAGGCGCAGACATGCCCATCCTGAGACTGAATGCAGGCCCCGACGGACTGGCCCTGCATGGCTCGCCTGCCCCCGCCTTGCCCACCCTGCGCACCGCCGCCCGCGGCGCGGGCCCCATCATCCTGTTGATCCACGGCTTCAAATACGACCCCGCCGATCCCCGCCATTGTCCGCATACCCGCATCTTTGCCCATGCCCCTGCGCCCCACGAACACCGTATCCAGTGGCCGCACGCCCTGGGCTTCACCAACGGCGATCCCGACGAAGGGCTTGCGCTGGCCTTTGGCTGGCGCGCCCGCGGCACGCTGTGGGAGGCTCAGGCGGCGGCCCAACACGCGGGGGTCTTACTTGCCAAAGCCATCGACACCCTTCGCACCCGCGCGCCCCACCGCCCGATCCACGCCATCACCCACTCCATGGGGTCCGAGGCGATCTTTGCCGCCCTGCCCCACCTGCCGACCCACGCGATACAGCGCATCGTGGCCATCACGGGCGCCAGCTATGGCAGTCGTGCACATGCGGCGATGCAGACGGCGGCAGGCCAAACCGCCGAACTGCTCAACATCACAACCCGCGAAAACGACCTGTTTGACGCCGCGTTCGAGCGGCTGATGACCCCCGGCGCACCGCAGGACCGTGCCATGGGCGCCGGTCTTGACCTGCCCAACGCGCTGAACCTGCAACTGGACTGCCCAGATACGCTTGCGGCCCTTGCCCGGCTGGGCAATCCCATCCAACCGCCCAAACGCCGCGTGTCTCATTGGTCCGGCTACGCGCGGCCCGGCGCGTTGCAATTCTACGCCCGCGCGTTGCGCCAAAGCGACGATCTGACACTCGACACCCTACGACAGGCGCTGCCCCACAGGTGCGCGCCACGCTGGTCACGGATGTTTGCGCGGCCCCGGATGCCCATCCCCTTGCCCCTGCGCGCGAAACCCGCATCATGACCGCCGGATTGCCCGGAGGCTCCCATGATCGACCTATACTACTGGCCCACGCCCAACGGTTGGAAGGCCTCCATCGCGCTGGAAGAATTCGGGCTGCCTTACAAGGTGCACCTGATCAACATCGGCAAGGGCGATCAGTTTGCGCCCGAGTTCCTTAAAATCTCACCCAACAACCGGATGCCCGCGATCAGCGATCCCGACGGCCCGGATGGCGCACCGATCTCGATCTTTGAAAGCGGCGCAATCCTGCAATACCTCGCCCGCAAGACCGGTCAGTTCGGCGGCACATCCGAACGCAACCGTATTGTCGTGGATCAATGGCTCATGTGGCAGATGGGTGGCGTGGGCCCGATGGCGGGACAGACCCATCATTTCCTCAAATACGCTCCACAAATGGGCCACGACATTCCTTATGCGAAGGACCGCTATCGCAATGAAACCGCACGGCTCTACGGCGTGCTCGACCGGCAACTGGCGGACAATGAATATGTCGCGGGCGACTACTCCATCGCCGACATGGCGATCTGGCCCTGGGCCTCGTTGTGGGAAGGGCAAGAGCAGACGCTTGAGGACAAGCCCAACCTCGCCCGCTGGCTCGATCTGGTGGGCAACCGCCCCGCGGTTCAGCGGGGCCACGCCCTGCATTTGGACTTGCGCACGACGACGCAAGACAAATCTGCACAAGATACGCTATTCAAGCCCAAGGCTTGACCGCAGGGTCACGAGTGGGAGTACAAAATCATGTTCATGGTCAGCGACTATGTGGCACCCGAAGCGGTGATCTTGTCCGCCGGTGCGGTGTTCACCGTGGGCTATCTGATCACCAACCAGATCATCCTACGCCTGATGATCCTGCTGGGCACAAGCCTTTACGTTTACTACTATTTTACCGCTGCCGACACGCCACTCTGGGAGGCGATATATACCTCGGTCGTGATGGGCACCGCCAATCTGATCGGCCTTGGTAGCCTACTTTGGCACCGCTCCAAACTGGCCGTGCCCGCAGCGCATCGCGACATCTATCCCTTGTTCGATGGCCTGCCCCCCGGGGACTTCCGCGATCTGGTCAAACGCGCCCGGCGTCACGTGCTGGAAGAGCGCACGCAGGTGACAACCGAAGGCGTGCAACCGGAAAAGCTGTACTATGTGATTTCTGGCCCGATCCACATCACCAAGCGGGGCGAGCGCTTCACCATGCCGCCGAACCTGTTCGTCGGCGAGGTTGCTTATGCCACCCAACAAACCAGCGCCGCCACAACCCGGCTGGATGCGGGCAGCGAAGTGCTGGAATGGGATGTGGCCGAATTGCGCAGACGCGCCGCCAAAAACTCGCGCTTTGCCCTGGCGATTGAGGCGATGATCACCAAGGATCTGGCCCTGAAAGTCGCCTTTGCCGTGGCCCCCCATTCGGAAAGCTGGAACGAAGACGCCGCAAACGCCCGGCCCAAACGGGCCTAGGCTTCTTCCTCGCCTTCTTCGGAAATCATGTATTTCTGAAGCGCTGCGAATTGCAGGAAAATGAACGCGACCATGGCGATCGGAAAGCCGAAGGTTTCGATTTTGACCCACGTATCGGTCGACATGGTGCGCCAGATGATTTCGTTGGCGACGGCAAGCACGGCGAACATGGCGCACAGCCGCCGCGTGAGGATCATCCAGCCCTCATGCTCCATGGGCACGGCATCGCTCAGGACAAAGGCCAGCCAGCTTTGCTTGCGCAACAGACCGATTCCGAGCAGCAGCGCGAAAAGGCCGTAAACAATACTGGTCTTCATCTTGAAGAACCGCTCGTCATTGAACCATGCCGTCAGCGCACCAAAAAAAATGACCATGAAGGCGGTGAATATCTGCATCCGGCTGAGCTGCCGGGTCAGCGCCCACAGCACCCCCATGGCGACCAGCAGAATGGGCACAAAGATCAGCGTGGCGACGATGAAGCCCGAGTATTCAGTGCCTGCGAACTCATAGGTGTTGTCGCGGATGCGCAGGTAGATCAGGAAGAAGACAATGGGTGGCCCCAGTTCCAGAACCTGTTTCAACAGGGGATTGATCTCGCGCGCGTCTGCCATGCTCTGCCCTTTTTATCCGCCTATCTCGACGATCACGGCCCCGGCGGCGATCAGCGCCATCAAGGCAATTCTGCGCGGTCCTACCGTTTCTTTCAGCACCAGCCAACCGATGATTGCGGCAAAGACGGTAGATGTTTCCCTAAGCACCGCCGCCTCACCCACTTTGTCGAGCCGCGTCGCCATCATGATGGAGCCGAAGCTCAGGAAAGCAACGATGCCGCCGATCACACCGCGCAGCATGAGCGGCGGGATCGCGGGCGGGTTCTCCATCCGCCTCCAGCGCATGTAGGCCACGGGCGGCATAAAGATACCGTCGATCATGAAGAACCACGCGAGGAACGTGAACGGGTTCTCGGTCGCCCGAATGCCGTAGGCATCATAGGTGGTGTAGAGCGCGACAAAGAGACCCGTGATCACCGCAAGGCCCAGCGCCATCGGCAGCGTGTCGCGGTTGGTTTGCAGGTTGCGCAGGTTGTAGAGCGCGAGGCCGTAGATGCCCGCCAGCAGGACGCCAACGCCCAGCCACTGAACAAAAGTGAAGGTTTCTGAGAACAGAAGGTAAGCACCGATCACGGTAAAAAGCGGGCCAGTGCCGCGCACCACCGGGTAAACGACGGTGAAATCACCCTTGGTATAGGCCCAAGCCTGCAGCAGCTTGTAGCCCACGTGGATCACGAACACGACGCCAAAGATGGGCCACATATGCGGCTCGGGCCAGGGCACGACGAACAAGGCAAAGGGGGCAGCCATGACACCGTAGGACGCGTCGACGGCCCCGCGTGTCAGCCAAGGGTCGTGGCGGCCCTTTTGCAGCGCGCCGAACACCGCGTGCAGAAAGGCGGCGAGAATGGCGAGGTAGAGGGCCACCGTGTGGCCCGTTTCGGTGCCTTCAATACTGGCCAGCCACGCGGTCATTCAAAAAGTGTCCCCGTGGGGACAGGTCTAAGCCTTTGAAAAGGCTCATCTGTCATTTTCAAGGCCGGTCAGGGCAGCGGCAAAATCCTCTGGATCGAAGGGGGACAGATCGTCGATCTGTTCACCCACGCCGATGGCATGGATGGGCAGGCCGAACTTGTCCGCGAGGGCGACCAACACACCGCCCTTGGCGGTGCCGTCAAGCTTGGTCATCACAAGGCCAGACACGTCAGACACCTCCTGAAACACCTTGACCTGATTGAGCGCGTTCTGCCCGGTGGTGGCATCCAGCACCAGCATCGTGTTGTGCGGCGCGCTTTCGTCCTTTTTGCGGATGACGCGGACGATCTTGGCCAGTTCCTCCATCAGATCGCCCCGGTTTTGCAGGCGGCCCGCCGTGTCGATCATCAACAGGTCCGCGCCTTCGGCTTGTGCTTTGGTCATGGCGTCAAAGGCAAGGCTCGCGGGGTCTGTACCTTCGGGTGCGGTCAGCACTGGCACCCCTGCCCGCTCGCCCCAGACCTGCAACTGTTCCACTGCGGCGGCGCGGAACGTGTCGCCTGCCGCGATCACAACGGACTTGCCTGCCGCGCGGAACTGGCTGGCGAGTTTGCCGATGGTGGTGGTCTTGCCCGAACCATTCACCCCCACGACCAGAACGACCTGCGGTTTCTGCGGATAGAGCGGCAGGGGTTTGGCAACGGGGTCCATGATGCGCGCGATCTCCTGCGCCATCAGTTCCTTGATTTCCTGCACAGACAGTTTTTTGCCCATGCGCCCTTCGGCCATATTGGCCGTGACGCGCAGGGCCGTGTCGACGCCCATGTCAGCGGCGATCAGCAACTCCTCAAGCTGTTCCAGCATGTCGTCGTCAAGTTCGCGGCGTATGACGGGGGCGGCGTCACGACGGCCCAGAAGACGCCCAAGGAGGCCGCGCTTGGGCTGTTCGGGCGCGGGCTCTGGTTCGGTCAAAGCAACTGGCGTAATCGCAGCGGGCATGGGGGCCGGTTCAGGATCGACGGCTTCGGGCACGTCCAAAGCGGCCATGGCGGGGCTGTCCATTTCCACGTCAACCGCGCGCGGCGGCGCTTCGGGTGTCGGGTCCGGTAAGGGCTCCGGTTCGGGATCAGGGATATTGATAGGCTCAGGCTCAGGCTCAGGCTCAGGCTCAGGCTCAGGCTCAGGCTCAGGCTCAGGCTCAGGCTCAGGCTCAGGCTCAGGCTCAGGCTCAGGCTCAGGCTCAGGCTCAGG
>JBCDEK010000077.1:0-16078 GCA_039179785.1 Pseudomonadota bacterium
GAGCGTGGCGGCCGCCACCGATAGAGAGCGGAACAGGGGCAAGAGAGCATTGGTGGCGGGGCCGGTGGAACCGGGCCATGTGTTCTGCCGCATCCGGCGGTGATGCACGGCGCGTTCTGGCGGTGCACAACATCGACGATGGGCATGTCTTGCGCGTGCGGTCTGTTCCGGGTCCAATGCAGGCGGTGCCCAACCCTTTGTTTGACGGTGGTATGCCACGGCCAGCCCGCGTTAAAATGGCAAGAACGCCTGGGGCAGGACACTTGATCTGAAACTCGGGCACGCGTCATGATTGTCCCGACCGGTCGCTGTCCGGGGAACATGGTGCCGCGCGCGTGGCGACAAAGGACAGGTATGAGGAATGAGGGTGGCACGGGCGTGATGCAGAATGCACCGATCATCGGGATTATATCTCCGCCTGACTGGTTTGACCCGTCGGTCGATGAGTTCCGGTCGCTATGTGCCAGCGACGTCCGCATGCAACAGACGATGGTGTCACGGGCCGGGTTGAATTACGACGACCTGAACGACATTGCGGCGGCGGCCCCGGATGTTGCAGATGCCGCGAGGCTGCTTGGCCATGCCGGGGCCCGCGTGATTGGTATGACCGGAACGCCCTTTGTCTGGGCCGGGCTTTCCAGCCGCTCTGACATTCTGGACCGGCAGGCGCGCATTGCGGCAGCGGCGGGTTGTGATGTGTGCATGGCGGGGACCGCCCTTGTGGACGCGCTGCGCGCTTTGGGGGCGAGGCAAATCGCGGTCGCGGCCCCGTACTATACCGAGCGTTGGTGCGCGCAGACGCGATTGGCTTTGAGCACGTTCGGGTTTGACGTTCTGTCGATCGCCTCTGCGGATCGGCTGAGCGGCAGGGACAAGATCGGAGGGATTGCGGACCATCACAAGGCGTCCGACATGGCGACTGTCCGGCACCTTTTGGAGAGCCTGCGTGAGGACGCCCCCGAGGCTGATGCCATGGTGGTTGCGGGCGCGGGTGTCAGAATGCTGAATGCCACGCCAGAATTTGAGGCCGCGCTGGGCTGTCCGGTGGTGTCCTCTGACACCGCGCTTTATTTTGCGGTGATGCAGGCGAGCGGCCTGCGCCCAAGGCCGGGCCTTTTGGGCTGGATGGCGGACGCATTGCGCTGACGGTGAACGAGGGGCAGGGGCCGGTGGTCTGTTGCCCGAACGCTTGGCCTGTTTCGGGGATGGCACCGTAAAGGCGCTTGACGGTTAGCTCGCGCTCCGCTCCGGGTAGAGCGCGGTGCGCTCAGCCTCGGGCACCACGTGGATGTCACGCACGGAAGCGCCGTCCGCGTTGAAAAACGGCGTCTGCTTCCATTGACCGGTGAGGCGGCGCGACAACGCCCGGGTCACAAAGCCAAAGAGAAAGCGCATGCCCCCCTCGTGCCCGCGTTTGCCGTTGGGCTTGCGGACAAAGGCGCGGGCGCGGATGGGGCCGAGGGCGCTGTCATTCTCCAGCCGGTCGGTGCGGAAGGATGCGAATGGCACTTTGGGGGTGCGCATGGTGTTGAAGAGAACCGCGCCGCAGCAGCGGGCCTGCCAGCGCAGGAGCCCCTTTTCGGAGAGGGAGAAGACCGCGAGTTGATCGAGACCCGCATCAAAGCGCACGCGGTCGGGCACGGTCTGGTAGAGTTGCACTCCGCCGGGGGCCGGATCGGGTTGGCCCGCGTAAAGTTCGGTGGCGCGGCAGTCGTGGCAGTAGCATTCGGCGCGGGTGCCGTTTGATGGCGACACGCCCAGAAGCGTGCCGCGCAGTTTGCCGCAGTCGCAGGCGAAGGGAAGATCGACGCCTGCCATGGATTACGCGGCTTTGTTCTTGTTCGCCGCTTTTTTGGCGGGCGGCGGGGGCGAGTTAGCGTCGATGAAGTCGAGCACGAGCGGACGGATATTGTTGCGCCAGCTTTTGCCCGCGAAGATGCCGTAGTGACCGGCACCCGGTTCGACATGGCTGGCCTTTTTGTCGTCCGGCAGGCCGGTGCAGAGGGCGAGGGCCGCGACGCATTGGCCGGGGGCCGAGATGTCGTCATTCGCCCCTTCGACCGTTTTAACGGCAACGGTGGTGATCTTGCCGATATCGACCTGTTTGCCGTTCACGGTGAAGATGTTTTTCGCGATCTCGCCGCGTTTGAAGATGCGGTCGACGGTGGAGAGGTAAAATTCGGCGGTCATGTCCATCACGGCGAGGTATTCGTCGTAGAAGGCGTTGTGCTTGTCGTGGTCACCCGCATCGCCGCGTGCGGCGCGGCTGATCTGGTCGGTGAAGGCTTTGGTGTGCTTTTCGGCGTTCATCGACATGAAGGAGGCCAGTTGCAGCAGGCCCGGGTAGACCATGCGCCCGACGCCGGGATATTTGAAGCCGACGCGCTGGATCATGGTTTCTTCGAGTTGGCCCATGGTGACGCGGCGGCCAAAGTCGGTGACTTCGGTGGGCGTTGCGTCGGGGTCGATGGGTCCGCCGATGAGTGTGAGGGTCTGGGGCTGGGCGCTGGGATCCGCCTCGGCCAGGTAGGCGGTGGCGGCCAGCGTGAGCGGGGCGGGTTGGCAGACGGCGATCACGTGGGTGTCGGGGCCGAGGTGGCGCATATAGTCGACGAGGTAGAGGGTATAATCCTCGACATCGAACTTGCCGGCGCTGACGGGGATGTCGCGGGCGTTGTGCCAGTCGGTGACGTAGACCTCGCAATCGGGGAGCAGCGAAATGACGGTGGAGCGCAGCAGTGTGGCGTAGTGGCCGGACATGGGTGCCACCAGCAGGACCTTGCGGTTGCGGGGCTTGCAGCCGGTGACGTTGATGTGGATCAGATCGCCAAAGGCACCCGGCACGACGGTGTCGATGGTGACAAGGTGGTCCTTGCCGTCTTCGGCGGTGAAGGAGGGGATGCCCCAGTCGGGTTTGACGACCATGCGCTGGAAGGTGCGTTCCGTGACCTCGCCCCAGGCGCGCATCCATTCCATGGCGGGGTTGGGGAACATCGAATAGGCGGGGTAGGCGCCGATGGCTTGGGCTGTGGCGCCGAGCCACTGGTTGGTGTTCCGCATGGTTTCCATGAAGTCGTAGCTTAACATGTAGCGCATTGCGCTTTCCTTCATTCTGGGGCGGGTACGCACGATCCCGCAGTTGGCCCGCGTCGGACGGTTTGTCGCTTTGCCCCCTGAAACATGCGACCATACATAGGCGGCGCTGATACGTCGGCATCAATGCTGCACATGCGAAGACTACGAGGAAGACGTTAATATGACAACCAAGGACACTACCGATGGTGCGGTCTCGGGCGAAAACCTCGACAAATTGAATACAAATCTTCGTAAGGTTGAGGAGTTGACGCAGCGTCTTACCCAGGTTTTGACGCACCGCAGCACGCATAATGCAGCACTGGACGGGCCGAATCAGGAGTTGTTCCAGAAGGCGGCGTCGGCGTATTGGCAGGAAGCGTTCCGTGATCCGGCCAAGGTACTGGAGCATCAGTTGCAGTTCTGGTCGAAGTCCGTCACCCATTTTGTAGAGGCGCAAAGGGCGCTGGCGCAGGGTAAGTTGCAGGCGCCGGACAATCCCGGCCCCAAGGATCGGCGTTTTGCCAATCCGCTGTGGGATACGCACCCCTATTTCAACTACGTCAAGCAGCAGTATCTGATCAACGCCGATGCCATCGCGCAGGCGGTCGAGGATGTGTCGGATCTGGAGCCGAAAGAAAAGCAACGGCTGGCCTACTTCTCGCGACAGATCGTGGACATGATGGCGCCGACGAATTTTCTGGCGACGAACCCGGATGCATTGGAAAAGGCGGTGGCGACCGAAGGGCAGAGCCTGATCGATGGGTTGGAGAACCTGATTTCGGATCTTGAGGCCAACAATGGCGAGTTGATCGTGAAGCTGGCCGATGACAAGGCGTTCGAGTTGGGCGGCAATATCGCTACCACGCCGGGCAAGGTTGTCTATCGCAACCGGATGATGGAGCTGATCCAGTACACGCCCACGACGGAGAAGGTGCACAAGACGCCCGTCCTGCTGTTCCCACCCTGGATCAACAAGTTCTATATCCTCGACCTGAAGCAGCAGAACAGTCTGGTGAAGTGGATTGTCGAACAGGGGCACACCCTGTTTGTCGTGTCTTGGGTGAACCCGGATGCGGCCTATGCCGGGGTCGGCCTCGAAGACTATGTGGAGGACGGATATCTGGCCGCGATCCGCGAAGCGAAGGCGATCACCGGCGAAAAACAGGTCAACACGATTGGCTACTGCATTGCGGGCACCACGCTGTCGTTGACACTGAGCCTGCTCAAGCAGCGCAAGGACAAGTCGATCAAGTCGGCCACCTTCTTTACCGCGCTGACGGATTTCAGCGATCAGGGCGAGTTCACTCCGTTCCTGACAGACGACTTTATTGATGGGATCGAGGAAGAGACCAAGGACAAGGGTATCCTGCCATCGGTGATCATGGCGCGGACATTCACGTTCCTGCGCTCGAACGATCTGGTCTATACCCCCGCGATCAAGAGCTACATGTTGGGCGAGACGCCGCCCGCCTTTGACCTGCTGTACTGGAACGGGGACGGGGCCAACCTGCCCGCCAAGATGGCGATGCAGTATTTGCGGGGCCTGTGCCAGCGCAATGAATTGGCCGATGGTGGCTTTGATCTGATGGGCCACACGCTGAAACTGTCGGACATCGACGTGCCGCTGTGCGCCATTGCGTGCGAGACGGATCACATCGCGCCGTGGAAAGACAGCTATCGCGGTGTCCAAGCGATGGGATCGAAGGACAAGACGTTCATCATGACCCAGTCGGGCCATATCGCGGGGATCGTGAACCCGCCCACCAAGAACAAGTATGGCCACTATACCAACGAGGACCTGAGCCTTGATCATAAGGACTGGCAGGCGACGGCCGATTTCCATGAAGGGTCATGGTGGCCGCGCTGGGGCGACTGGCTGAAAAAGCGGGGCGGGGCCATGGTCAAGGCGCGCGAGCCCGGTGATTCCGAGCATCCGATCCTGGAAGATGCGCCCGGAACCTATGTGACGGTCAAGGCAAGACCCTGAAATCACTGGCGCTTTCCGCTACGGAAATTTATTTTGCTGCACCGCAGCAAAACACTTGATTTGCTGCGGTGCAGCATGTATATCCTTTTGCAGACGCAGAAACGCGGGGTGGGCCCGCAGCGATCGAAAGGATTGAAGACAATGGCTAAGCAAGCACAAGACGTGACAGCAATGTTCAAAGACATCATGGGTTCGTTCCCCGTGGACACAGCAGCGATGGAAGACGCGTTCAAAACCGCAACCACGCTGAACGAAAAACTGAGCCATGTGGCGATTGACGCGGCTGAAAAGTCGACCGAGATTTCCTCCAAGTGGACCAAAGAAACTCTGGCGAAACTGGGCGACATGTCCAAAGCCAAAGCCGAGCCTGCCGACTATGCCAAAGCAATGACCGACTTCGCGTCGTCCTATGCTGAAGTGACAGCCGAGCATATGGCCGCCTTTGCTGAAGTTGCCAAGAAAGTCCAAATGGACACTGTCGAGCTGATGATGGCCGCTGGAAAAGACATGAGCGAAGACGCGCAAGCAGCCGTGAAAAAAGCGACCGGTGACATGACCGCCGCTGCCAAGAAAGCTGCTGCTGCGAAGTAATCGCATAAGACAGAATACTGCGCCATCTTTCCTCCCTGAAACGGCGCGGTGACTACGGCGGGTCCTTAATTGGGCCCGCCTTTTTCTTTGTCAGGTCAGGTGTTTGGCCAGCCAGTCATAGACACGGCGCACGCGCGGGATGCGCCGCAGGTCGGGATGCGCTGTGAGCCAGAGCGGCATGGTCCCCACATCCTCATCCCCTGATATGCGCACCACGCGCGGGTCGCCGTCACCCATCCGCCTTTGGGCAAAGCCAATCCCATAGCCCGCCACCACCATGTGCCAGCACAGCACCTGGTCATCGCTGCGAAAGCCAAAGAAGTCGCGCCCGACCTTGACCCCGCGCTGGGCAAAGCCGTCGATGATCAGCGGGCTGCGGTCATAGCCGATCACGGTGTGTGTGTGCAGGTCATCGAGCGTCGCTGGCGCTCCGTGCTTTTCGATATAGCTGGGGGCGGCGTATACGCCCAGCGGCAGGTCGGTGATGTGTTTTGCGATCACATCAGGCTGGGTGGGGCGGTACATGCGCAGGGCGATGTCCGCCTCGCGTCGCAGCAGGTTTTCGGTGGTGTCGGAGGCCACGACCTCGATCTGCAGGTGCGGGTAGGCGGCGTGCAGGTCGGACAGGATCGGGGGCAGGATGAAATTGGCGACGATGTGGCTGGCCGTGAGTCTGACGGTTCCGGCGATGTCCGACCCGTGTCCGTCATTTTGGCTGTCAAAGCGGGCGGCGGCATCGGCCATTTGTGCCGCGTGTGCCATCAGGTCGGTGCCATCCGCGGTCAGCACCATGCCACCGCTTGAGCGGTCAAAGAGGCGACGCCCCAAGGTCGCTTCGAGCTGCGCTATATGGCGGCTGAGCGTGGGTTGGCTGCTGTTTTGCGCGCGGGCTGCGGCAGAGAGGGAGCCATGTTCGGCCACGGCGGCGAAGGATTGGATTTGGGACCAGTCGAGGGGCATGGGGGTATTCATATTTGGATTGATAGTTTCAAATTGAGGCAATTAATATCCGATTTTAGGGGCGTTAGATAGGGGGAAGATCAGACAAGCAGAGGGTAATATTATGGGAACAGTCATTGTATTGGGTGCCAAGGGGCGGTTCGGGCGTGCCGCGGCACAAGCGTTTGGCGCGGCGGGCTGGTCCGTGGACCGCGCGGGGCGGGGCCTGTCGGGGCCGGGCACGGTGGACGTTGATGCGACAGACCGCGCGGCGGTGATCCGGGCTTGCATGGGCCAGGATGTGATCGTGAACGCGGTAAACCCGCCCTATCACCACTGGGCGGAGGTAGTACCGCAGGTGACCGAGGCCGTGATTGCCGCGGCACAGGCCAGCGGGGCCACGGTGATGATCCCCGGCAACGTCTATAATTACGGGCGGGTCATGCCGCCGCTGGTGCGCGAGGACAGCCCGTGGGTGGGTGACACGCGCAAAGGCGCTATTCGCATCCGTATGGAAGATGCGTTTCGCGACAGTCATGTGCGGACGATCGTGCTGCGGGGCGGCGATTTTCTGGAGGCGGCGCAGACCGGTAACTGGTTTGACAGCCACATCGCGCCCAAGGCGGGGCAGGGGAAGATCACCTATCCGGGGCCGTTGGACCGGGTGCATGCCTGGGCGTACCTGCCCGATATGGCGCGGGCGTTGGTGGGGCTGGCGGACCGGCGGGCCGAGTTTGCGGCGTTCGAGGAGTTCGGGTTTCCGGGCTATGCGCTGACCGGGGAGGCACTGGTTGATCTGGTGGCGCAGGCGGTGGGCAAGCCGATGCGGGTGTCGCGCCTGCCGTGGTGGGCGGTGCGCGTCATGGGCCTGTGGTCGCCGCTGATGCGGGAGGTTTATGAGATGCGGTATCTGTGGGAGAGGCCGCATGCGGTGGGGGGTTCCAAGCTGCAGGCTGCGCTGCCTGAGTTTCGTCAGACGCCGGTTGAGTTGGCCTTGGCGGATTGCCTGTCGGAGCAAACGATGGCGTATGTTTCTGCGGTACAGCGGACCTGAAGCGCGCGGGCCGCAACCACTCTTTCTTTTTCCCGATGCTGCGCCTAAGCTGCAATGCAGCACGCGGCATCGGGGAGATCAGGCACGTGACAGACAAACCAGCACCCTTGTTGATCAAGCGGTATGCCAGCCGGCGGCTCTATAACACCGAGACCAGTGACTATGTCACGCTCGAAGACATCTCGGGGTTCATCCGGGATGGGCGCGAGGTGCAGATCGTAGACCTCAAGACCGGGGACGACCTGACCCGGCAGTATCTGCTGCAGATCATCGCCGAACACGAAAGCCGCGGGGAAAGCGTGCTGCCGGTGGATGTGCTGAACGATCTGGTGCGCAGCTATATGGGGGGCGGGGCGTCCGTGGTGCCGCAGTTCCTGCAAGCGTCGTTCGAGATGCTGCGTGATGGGCAAAGCAAGGTGATGGAGAACATGACCGCCATGAACCCGATGGCCAAGATGCCGGGGTTTGAGATGATGCAGGCGCAGCAGCAAGCGTTCATGAAAGCGATGACCGGTGGGTTGGGCTCTGCCTGGGGATCGTCCGGCCCTGCGCCCGACGCAGAGAGCGACGAGGGGGGAGAGGACCTCGACGCGATCAAGAAGCAATTGGCGGAATTGCAGGACAAGCTGTCGAAGCTGTCTTGAGGCTGAACGATCTGGGTATCGCAGGAGCGCATGGTTTTGCGCAGGTCAAGGTCGAGCTTTGGTCTGCGTAGGTGCTTGAACTTTGGGCGGCGGGCCGGACCCATATGGGCAGTGCGCGGCGCCGCTGCGTCCTTCCGGTCTCTTCCGCTTGCGCGCTTCGTTCGGCTTGTGATCTATGGCGGTGCATCAAGAGACCGAGCCGCCCATGACCCCACACCGTTTCCCGATCACCGTGTTCTACGAAGACACCGACATGGCGGGGGTTGTCTATTACGCCAACTACCTGCGGTATATCGAGCGGGCGCGGTCGACCATTGTAGAAGAGATCGGTCTGGATCAGGTCGAGATGCGCAGCCGGGGGATTGTCTTTGTTATAACGCGGGTGGAGGCCGACTACATCGCGCCTGCGCGGATGGCGGACCGGTTGGAGGTTGTGACCACGCACCGGGCGGCAAGTCCGGTGCGCTGGACCTTTGATCAGGAGGTGCAGCGGGATGGGCAGGTGCTGTTTCGGGCGCATGTGATCGCGGTGACCATGACCACCGAAGGAAAACCGATGCGGTTGCCCGCGGAAATCCGCGCAGCGATTGCGAAATAGGGGCGTTCTGACGCCGAAGTGATAGCTTTCCCCTTGGGTCTGCCGTATACATCTGCGCAACAAAGAGCCGAAGAGCGGCCAAACAAAAGAGCAGGCAGTATGGAAGCAGAAACGCTCGCCCTGGCGCACGAGGTTGATTTCTCGATGTGGGGGCTTTTCTTGCGCGCGACCCTGACGGTGAAGCTGGTGATGATCATGCTGATCGTCGCCTCGTTCTGGGCGTGGGGCATTATCATTCAAAAATTGCTGGTCTACCGCAGGGCGCGGGCCGAGGCCGAGCGCTTTGACCGGGCG
Source organism: Pseudomonadota bacterium (assembly GCA_039179785.1). Taxonomy (GTDB): domain Bacteria; phylum Pseudomonadota; class Alphaproteobacteria; order Rhodobacterales; family Rhodobacteraceae; genus Tateyamaria. The sequence goes on from JBCDEK010000077.1 coordinate 9,183, forward strand.
TTCTGGTCGGGGGAGCCTTTGGATGGGCTGTTCGAGCAGATTGGGCCGGAGCCGGATGGACCGGCGGAGAAGGTCTTTGCCGCAGGGATGATCGAGTGGCAGCGGTCGCATCGTGAGGATGGCGGGCTGATTGCGGGCGCGACGTCGCGGATTGACCGGTCTATGGACGTGGCGATTGCGAAGGAGGCCGAGAAGCTGCAGGGCGGTTTGACCGTGCTGGCGACTGTGGGGTCGTCGGCGCCGTTTATCGGGCTGTTCGGCACGGTCATCGGCATCATGAACGCCTTTATCGAGATTGCGGAACAGCAGAATACCAATCTGGCTGTTGTGGCACCCGGTATTGCGGAGGCGCTTTTAGCTACCGGTTTGGGGCTGCTAGCGGCGATCCCGGCGGTGATCTTCTACAACAAGCTGAGTGCGGACAGTGATCAGATCGTGGCGGGGTACGAGGCGTTCTCGGACGAGTTTGCCACCATCCTGAGCCGCCAGTTGGACGGCTAAGCCATGGGTGCAGGTGTCATTCAGAAGGATGGCGGCGGGTCGCGGCGGCGCAAACGCAGCCGGGCGCGGCCCATGTCCGAGATCAACGTCACGCCCTTTGTGGACGTGATGCTGGTGCTTTTGATCATCTTCATGGTGGCGGCGCCCTTGTTGACCGTGGGCGTGCCGGTGAACCTGCCCGAGACGGCGGCCAATGCGTTGCCGACGGATCAGGAGGAGCCGTTGACCATTACCGTCACCGCGGAAGGCGAGGTGCAAATCCAGACCACGCCTGTGCCGCGGGACGAGTTGGTGGTCCGCTTGCGCGGGATTGCGGCGGAGCGCGAGAGTGACCGGGTTTTCCTGCGTGCCGATGGGGCTGTGCCGTACGAGCAGGTGATGCAGGTGATGGGGGCCCTCAATGCTGGGGGCTTTTCCAACATTGGGCTGGTGACCGATATAGGCGGGCCGACGCTGGATGGCGAGGACGGGTGATCCTTGAACACCGGTCAGGTCATATCGGGGATCGGGCACGCAGGCCTGATTGGGTGGATCCTGTTTGGCGGTTCATTCCAGTCCGAGCCGTTGCCCTTTGAGGTGACGGAAGTGTCGGTGATTTCGACCGACGCGTTTGAGGCGCTGTTGCCGAGCGGGCCGACACCGGACACGGCGACCGATGTGGCCTTGCCGGTGGAGCCTAAGGTGATCCCGGACCCGGTAGAGACACCCGTGCCCGATGAGGCGGTGGAGGTGGAGCCGCCGGAGCCGACGCCCGCGCCGGAACCCGAAGCCGTGCCTGAACCGCCTGCACCGGACCCGGAGCCTGAGGTGGTGGATGACGCGCCCGTGCTGCCAGCGCCGCAGGATCAGGCGGTGGTTGCGCCCGACGTGTCGCCGACCCCGGTGCCGCGCCCCTCCGAGCGGGTGGCGCCCGAGCCGGTGGCCCCGCCCGCGCCGGAAGCGACGCCGGATGACGTGCAGCAAGAGGCCGTGACCGAAAGCGAGACGGGCGAGACACCGGCCGAGGCGCAGGAGGCGACGGCGCCGGAAGAGGCCGCGACCGAGATTGTGACTGAGGCCGAAGAGCCAAGTGGCGCGCCCACAGCGTCGCTGCGTCCGCCCGCGCGGCGGCCAAGCCCGCCGGTGCAGACGGCAGAGCCTGAGCCGGACGCAACGCCTGATCCGGAGCCCACGCAGACCGCCGAACCTGCGGACACGTCGGAAGATGTGAACGATGCGCTGCGTGAAGCGTTGGGTGGGGCAGAGGAGGCGGAAGTGCCGCAAGGTCCGCCGCTGTCTGCCGGAGAGAAGGATGCGTTGCGCGTGGCGGTGTCGAATTGCTGGAATGTCGGGTCACTGTCGTCAGAAGCCTTGCAGACCACGGTGGTTGTGACCGTGGACATGACCCAGGACGGCAAGCCCGTGATCCCGTCGATCCGGCTGGCGAGCAGTTCGGGTGGCAGCCAGGCGGCGGCGCAACAGGCGTTCGAAGCCGCGCGGCGCGCGATTATTCGCTGCACGCGTGATGGATATGACCTGCCGGTTGAAAAATACGGGCAGTGGAAGGAAATCGAGATGACGTTCAATCCCGAAAGGATGCGTATCAAATGATGGTTCGAGTGCTTTGTCTGATGGTTCTGTGTCTGGTCCCCGCCTGGGCGGCGGCGCAGGACGGCCCCTTGCGGATCGAAATCACCGAAGGGGTGATTGAACCCCTGCCGGCCGCTATCCCCGATCTGGTGCCAGAGGGCGCCGGTGCAGGCGATTGGGGCCAGCGTATTGCCCGCGTGGTGGCAGAGGATTTGACCGGCACAGGCCTGTTCCGGGAAATCCCGTCATCTGCCTTTATCAGCCAGGTCAGCAGTTTTGCGGCCCCCGTGCAGTATGCCGACTGGAAGGCGATCAATGCGCAGGCGCTGGTGGCCGGTGCGGTGAGCGTGAACGGCAACCAGATCAACGTGAAGTTCCGGCTTTATGATGTGTTTTCTGGTGCCGAGTTGGGGGACGGCCTGCAATTGGCGGGCACTACGGATGGCTGGCGGCGGATCGCGCACAAGATGGCGGATGTGGTGTACAGCCGCATCACGGGCGAAACCGGGTATTTTGACAGCCGCGTGGTGTTTGTGAGCGAGACAGGCCCCAAGGATGAGCGCCGCAAGCGGCTGGCGATCATGGACTACGATGGGGCCAATGTGCAGTACCTGACCGGGTCAGAGTCTATCGTGCTGGCCCCGCGGTTTTCGTCCACGGGCGACCGGGTGCTGTACACCAGCTATGAAACCGGGTTTCCCCGCATCTATGTGCTGGACGTGGGCAGCGTCCAGCGCCGGGTTTTGGAAAGCCAGCAAGGCACGATGAGCTTTGCGCCCCGTTTTGCCCCGAACGGACAGACGGTGGTCTATTCGCTTACCCAAGGGGCCAACACCGATATCTGGGCGATGAATATTGCATCGGGACAGTCGCAACGCCTGACCTCGACCCCGGCGATCGAGACGGCCCCGAGTTTTAGCCCCGATGGCACGCAGATTGTGTTTGAAAGCGACCGATCGGGCACGCAGCAGCTCTATGTCATGCCCGCGGGCGGCGGTGAAGCGCGGCGGATTTCTTTTGGCGAGGGCCGCTATGGCACACCGGTCTGGTCGCCGCGGGGCGATCTGATTGCCTTTACCAAGCAGTCGAAGGGTCGGTTCCACATTGGTGTGATGCGTACGGATGGCAGTGAAGAACGGTTATTGACAGCGTCGTTCCTGGATGAAGGCCCCACATGGTCGCCCAATGGCCGCGTGATCATGTTCGCGCGCGAGACCCAAGGGGCGGCGGGGCGGTCAACTTTATATTCGGTCGATATTACCGGCCGGAACCTGCGCCCGGTGCGCACGCCCGATGGTGGGTCGGACCCGTCCTGGGGGCCATTGCAACGCTAATTGGTCGCGTTTTCCTATCCTGACGGAACGTGATAGTCTGAACATAATACGCCGCTAAAGACGGCGCGATAACCAGAGAGGCAGAGGCCATGAAACTGAAATCTTCGATTGTGATGCTGTGTGCGGCGCTGAGCGTGGCCGCCTGTACCGATCCCGCGCGTCTGGGCGGTGCGGGGGCTGACGACCCGTTTGCGAACGGCGCGGCAGGGGCCGGTGTGGCGGGCAGTGCGTCTGATCCGGCGTCGCCTGCGTATTTCCAGCAGGCCATTGGCGACCGTGTGTTGTTTGCCGTCGATCAGTCCAGCCTGACACCCGAAGGGCGCGCGACACTGGATGGGCAGGCTGTTTGGCTGTTGCAGAACGCTGACTATACCGCTGTGATCGAAGGCCATGCGGACGAGCAGGGCACGCGGGAGTACAACCTTGCGCTGGGTGCGCGCCGGGCGGATGCCGCGCGGGCCTATTTGGTGAGCCAGGGCGTGCAGCCGGGTCGTTTGCAGGTGGTCAGCTTTGGCAAAGAGCGCCCGATCGAGGTGTGCAGCGAAGAAGCCTGCTATGCCAAGAACCGGCGCGCTGTTACCGTGCTGGCGGGCGGGCTTACGAGCTAGGTTGATGTGACAAGGGGCAAGGCTTTGGGGAAACGGGTGATACTGGGCGCGCTGGTCGCGTGTGCGCTGGCGGGGCCGGGGCAGGCGCAGGACCAGACACTGGCCGACATTCGGCAGGAACTGGTTGTGCTGAACACCGAAGTCCAGCGCCTGAAGCGTGAGTTGTCGACCACGGGCGGTGTGTCGGGCGTTGCCACCGGCGGGTCCGTTCTGGACCGTGTGGATGTGATCGAGGCCGAATTGCGGCGTCTGACCGACATGACCGAACAGTTGCGGTTCCGCATCGACAGTGTGGTGTCGGATGGCACCAACCGCATTGGTGATCTTGAGTTCCGGCTGTGTGAGCTTGAGGACGGGTGCGACATTGGCGCCTTGGGTGACACGCCCGTTCTGGGTGGGGGTGAGGCCCCGGCGACCGCGCCCGCCGTGAAACCTGCCACCGATGCGCCGCAACTGGCCACACAGGAGCAAGCGGATTTCGAGCGGGCGCAGGAGGCGCTCGCTGCCGGTGACTTTCGCGCCGCCGCGGACCAGTTTGCGACCTTTAATGAGACCTATCCCGGCGGACCCCTCGCGGTAGAGGCGGATTTACGGCGTGGCGATGCGCTGGAGGGGCTGGGCGACGTGCGCGAGGGCGCGCGGGCCTATCTGTCGGCTTTCACCCTGTCGCCACAAGGCCCGCTGGCAGCCGAGGCGCTTTACAAGCTGGGTGCTGCGTTGGGTCGGTTGGGCCAGACACAGGAGGCCTGTGTGACACTGGCCGAAGTGGGCGTGCGGTTTCCGGGCGCTGCGGTGCTGCCCGAGGCGCAAGGTGCGATGCAGAACCTGGGGTGTTCCTGATCAATGCTGGCCCCGCTGATCGCGGCGATTGAGGCCCAGATGGGCGTCACCCCGCCCGACCGGGTTGGGGTTGCGGTGTCGGGGGGCGGGGATTCGGTGGCCCTGATGGCTGCCCTTGTGCGCTATTGTCAGGACAAGGGCGTCGAGTTGCACGTGATCACCGTGGATCATGGGTTGCGCGAGGGCACCAAGGAAGAGATCGCCCTGGTGACGGATCTGTGCGCGAAGTGGGACCTGCCGCATCATGTGGAATACTGGACCGGCTGGGACGGGCAGGGCAATTTGCAGGCCGCGGCGCGCGATGCGCGCTACGAGATCATGGCCGACTGGGCCTATGCCAACCGCATCTCGGTGATTGCGGTGGGACATACGGCGGACGATCAGGCGGAGACGTTCCTGATGCGGCTGGCACGCGCGTCGGGTGTTGACGGGCTGAGCGCGATGCCCGCACGATTTATGCGCCATGGCATCACCTGGGTGCGCCCCTTTCTAGGGATCGAGCGGTCGGCGCTGCGGCATTATCTGCAAGCCGCGGGGATCAAGTGGTGCGAGGACCCCAGCAACCGGTCGCGGGATTTCGAACGGGTGCGGGTGCGCGATGTGTTGACCGTTCTGGGCACGCTGGGGATCACGACCGACAAGCTGATCGAGGTGGCGGACCATATGGGCCGCGCGCGCGAGGCATTGAATTGGCAGACTTTTCTGGCCGCACAGGACATGGCGCAAGTGATCCACGGTGTGATCGCCATTGATCTGGCCAAGTTTCGGCTGTTGCCGCAGGAGACCGCCCGCCGGTTGATGGTGCACACGCTCAACTGGACGTCGCAGCACACCTATCCGCCGCGCAAGGACCCCGTGGCCCGCGCCATTGCCGCGGTGCGCACGGGCCAGTCGGCGACATTGGATGGCTGTCAGGTGAGCGTCGAGAACGGGATGATCTGGGTCTTTCGCGAACTCAACGCGGTCAAGGACACGGTCTGTGAAGTGGGTGACATGTGGGATGACCGCTGGCTGATCTCGGGGCCGGAAGACGACCCCGAGTTCGAGGTGCGCGCCCTGGGCTATGAGGCGCTGTCGGGCATTGAGGGCTGGCGCGACATCGGGTTGCCCCGCGCCGCTTTGGCCGCTTCGCCCGCCGTCTGGTACGAGGACAATTTGGTCGCCGCCCCCTTTGTTGGGTTCGATGATGATTGGACCGTAGAGCTGGATGGCGGAAAAGATGCCTTTTTCGCCGCACTTTTATCGCATTGAAGATGTCTTCAGCATCTCTATCTTAAAGGAAACGGTGCGGGCGCGATCCGCTGACCGGTACAATCAGGAGATTTTCCTTGGGAAACGCACGTAATATCGCCTTCTGGGTCGTTTTGTTCCTGCTGATCCTCGCCTTGTTCAACCTGTTCGGCGGGTCGGGCAACACGCTGCAAAGCCGCGAGATCACATATTCCGAGTTCGTGGATGCCGTCGAAGACGGCTCTGTCGCCCAGGTAACGCTGGACGGCGAACAAATCCGGTTCCGTCGCGGGACCGAGGATTTCGTGACCATCAAGCCGGAAGACGCATCTGTTACCGATCTGCTGATTGCCAACGATGTGCCGTTGCAGGTCGAGCCGCAGCAACAGTCGGGGTTCCAGACCTTTATCATCTCGCTGCTGCCGTTCCTGCTGTTGATCGGTGTGTGGGTGTATTTCATGAACCGCATGCAAGGTGGCGGCAAAGGTGGTGCGATGGGCTTTGGCAAATCCAAGGCCAAGATGCTGACCGAGAAGCACGGGCGCGTGACCTTTGACGATGTGGCAGGCATTGATGAAGCCAAGGATGAGTTGGACGAGATTGTCGAGTTCCTGCGCAACCCGCAGAAATTCAGCCGTCTGGGCGGCAAGATCCCCAAAGGCGCGCTGCTGGTGGGCCCTCCGGGCACCGGTAAGACGCTGCTGGCCCGCGCCATCGCCGGCGAGGCGGGTGTGCCGTTCTTCACCATCTCGGGCTCCGACTTTGTGGAAATGTTCGTGGGCGTCGGCGCCAGCCGCGTGCGCGACATGTTCGA
>JBCDEK010000087.1:0-13107 GCA_039179785.1 Pseudomonadota bacterium
AGGCGAGGTGAACTTCCTCTATTTCATCACCGATGGCGACCCTTCAGACAATGCATGGGAACCTGTGCTCGCGCGACTGACCGACGCCGAAACCAAAGGGTAGGATCTGGTCATCGAAGCGTTCAGGGCGACATCATTGCCGATCCCGAACGCTTCGATGACCAGATCGTACCCTTTGGTTTCGGCGTCGGTCAGTCGCGCGAGCACAGGTTCCCATGCATTGTTTGAAGGGTCGCCATCGGTGATGAAATAGAGGAAGTTCACCTCGCCTGCGGGTTGCGCGTCATAGAAGGCCTCGGCCTGTTCAAGCGGTTGATCCCAGTTGGTTCCCCCGCCGGTAAACGGCAGAGTGCGGAGGGTTGTCAGAAGCGCGGGGTCGGTCAGGTCAAAGGTGCCTTCGACCTGAGATGTGGTCGCATAGGTGATGATCTGCACGTCAACCTGGGTCTGTGCGCCGTCGAATGTAGGGGCGATTTCGGCAAGCGCGTCTGCGACGGCATTGATCTTTGTCTCCCAGGCCTCTTCACCGATACTGCCGGACCGGTCCAGGGCCACCACGAGATTGACATTGGAACTGTTCGCGGCACTTGCGGTGGTCACAATCGTGCCCGCAGGACCGACGACCGGATCCGGATAGATATTGAGCGTGACCTTTTGGCCGCCCGTCCCCGTTTGTTCGGCGGATTCGACAAAGACAGAGACCGTCGCGGCAAACGATCCGCCCGCACCGTCCGACACCACATAGTCGAATTGATCGAGGCCCACAAAGTCGGACGCGCCCGTATAGGACAACGTGCCATCCGACGCCAATTCAACCGCGCCCGCGGGCGCAGCACTGGGCGCCAACGCAAAGTCCAACACATCGTTGATGTCGATATCATCCGCTGTGAGCAGTGCCATCACGGTTTGGCCCTGCGTCACCTCGATATCGAACGCCTCGGCGGTAGGAGCGTCATTGGTCCCGACAATTGTGGTGGTCACCACCTGGGTGGCCACGGCCCCCTGATCGTCGGTCACCAACGCAGTGAAACTCTCACGTTCGACCTGACCCGCCGCGAGAGCCTCTGCGGCGGCGTTGAGGGTATAGCTCCAGGCGCCATCTTCGGTGATCGTGAAGTCTCCGAAATCGCCGCTTGCCGTGCCAGACCAGCGCAATGTCGCATCAAGATCGGCATCACTTGCGATCAGGAGACCTGTCGCGACGGGTGCTGTGTTTTCAGTCGCCATGCCCTGCGCGACAGATTGCTCGGCGACAACCATGGGCGCGTCATTTCGGCCTGTGATCGACACGGTGACCGTCTGTGTCGCCGTGGCGCCCTGCCCATCGCTTACAGTGGCGACAAAAGCCTCGGTTGTTGTGGTCCCTTCGGCCAGCCCGTCCGCGGCGGCCGTCAGAGTGTAGGTCCATGCGCCGGTGGGATCGATGGTGAAGGTGCCCAGCGCCCCGGTTGCCGTGCCCGCCCATGTCAGCGTGGCGCCGTCATCGACATCCGAGGCGGTCAATACGCCCGAGGCCACTGGGGCGACATTTTCGACCACCGCGCCCTGGGCGGCAGATCCGGCACTGGTGATGACTGGGCCGTCATTGCTGCCGGTGACAGTAAGGGTGACGGTCTGATCAGCAACGCCGCCCAATCCGTCGGTCACGGTTGCCGTGAAGCTTTCGGTGGCGACTTGACCTGCTGCCAAACCCTCGGCGGCTGTGCCAAGCATGTAGGACCACGCGCCATCTGGCGAAATTTCAAAGACGCCCAAGCTGCCGGTTTCGGACCCTGACCAGGCCAGTTCGGCCCCGGCATCCACGTCAGTCGCCGTCAACACGCCCGTTGCGACCGGGGATGATGTTTCGATCACATTGCCCGTCGCGTTGGACGCATCGCTGACAATGATCGGCGTATCATTGGTGCCCGTGACGGTGATGTTCACAACTTGCGATGCCACAAGGCCGGTGTCGTCGGTGACGGTCGCGACGAAACTTTCCGCCACGGTTTCATCCGCTTGCAGCATTTGCGCCGCCGCCGCGAGCGTGTAGGTCCAGACACCCGCGGCGCTGATCACGAATGTGCCGACCGATCCCGCCGTCGACCCGGACCAGGACAAGGTTGCACCGGCATCCGGGTCTGTCGCCGTCAATGTGCCGCCGATCTGTGGCGCATCGTCTTCGACAACCCCACCCGTTGCGTCAGAGATGTCGCTGGTGATGCGGGGGGCGTCAGGTTGCCCGATCACGTCGATGTTCACAGCTTGTGTCGCCTGAGCGCCAGCCGCGTCAGTCACCACGATTTCAAAGCTGTCCTGCCCCGCAAAGTCCGGGTCGGCCGTGTAGGACCACGCGCCATCGCGCGCAACGGACGCGCTGCCGTTTTGCGCGCCTGTGCCAAGCGTGTATTGCAGGTCATCGCCGTCAACGTCCGTGGCGGCGGCAAGCCCGGTCAAAATGATATCTTCATCAACACTGCGATTGTCTGGTTCGATCTGCGGCGCGTCGTTGACCGGAAGCACGGTGATCTGCACCGTGCCGCTTTCAAGGACACCCGAAGGGCCCACGAGATCGTAGCGGAACTGGTCAGTGCCATTGAAGTTCAGATCGGGGACAAATGAATATGTCCCGTCCGTCTGCAGGTCGACCGTTCCGTTTTGCGGTGTGCTTACCAGCGAAAAAGTCCCCGCGCCGCTGGTCAGAGCGGCCAGGCTGCCCGAAAATTCGGCATCTTCCGCGCTGTCTTCAAAGCCTGTCAGCACAATCACTCGTTCGCTTGGGATCACGCCTTCGATATCCAGATTGCCTTCGTCGAATGAGCCGCCGTTCTGCGGGTCCGGGAGGCTGGGGGGGGTCACCTCTGGCACAGGCTCGTCATCGATGGAATCCAGATCGACGTCGCTGTCGCCAAAGTCTGCAGCACCGTCGCCGCGGCCCACGCGATCCAATTCGACGAAGGTGCCCCCCTGTTCAAATCGGGCAAACGCAGATTGATAGGCCGCGACGGCCTCGATCAGCAGAACGCTGTCCTCTGCCTCATCCTCGGCGGTGCGATCCACTTCGCGGGTTTCACCCTGCAGGGTCGATACGATCCACTTCGTGGTGGTCGAGGTGATTGTCGTGATCAGGTTCCCCGACAGATCGAACAGTTCAACCCGGCCCAGGCCGCCGTCGGGGTCCCGTGTGAGCGTGACCGCTGTCGTGGTGATCGCGCCATTTGTCTGCAGGTCGACCAGTACGGTTGTTCCCCGGATGCCCATCGTGGAAGAGGGGGTTTGAACCTCCATGCCGCCGGTCGCGGCCACTTGCCCCGCGATGAAGACAAAGCCCCCCTGGATCAGGCTGAAGGCACCGGCATTGTCCTGGCTGTCGGGATCATAAATCAGCGCATCGACGACCATCCGGCTTTCTGGTGCGAGGGTGAAGATGGTGCCGTCGACAAAGGTGACAGAGAGGTTTGCCGCCTCTCCGGTCTGCAGCACATCGTCGGTAAAGATCTTGGTACCGACCTGTAGGTCATCGACCGCGCCGTCAGCACGTTGTACCTGCGCCTGACCGCTGACGGCTTCGACCTGGCCAATCGGGTTTGCAGCGTTGGCTGACCCTGCTTGTGCGTATTGGCCCGGTGCCTCCGGACCCGCGAGGCGTTGAACGGTCGCGCCCCGCAGAACGGCGCCGTCTTGCGTGACCAGATCGCTTGGTTCGGCCTGTTTGAAATAGTCGGTCACCCGGATGTCCGGCGCGCCTGAATTCCTGAGGATCAGGTCAGTGTTGGCCCGGACAAACTCAGCGTCGAATACCATCGCTGCGTCGGGGAGGATCACCACACCGCCGCTGTCGCTCAGCAGCACTGGCGGTGGCGTCACAGTGACATCTGCGCCCTCTCCATTCAAAGACATTCGGTTAATCCCGCAAAGCAATACGACTTAATATAATTGGGCAATTATAGCACCGCGTGTCCCGTTTTGCGATTTATTCTCCGCAATCGAATTGAGCGAGAGGCTTCGCCTCATAGTAGTTTTTGCAGCGCATTTCTGAGCCTTTCGGTGAATAGAGCCGCCAAATTCCACATATAGGGGAACATTCCATTCCAGCGTATCGTCAGCTTGCTTTACTTCAGGTCTGCCGGTTTGCTGGTTTTCATGTTGACGTGGTTTTCAAAACGAATCGGCCTCGCGCGGGTTGTCGCGCTCGCCCTGGTGTTTTTGTCCATGGCAATACGCATCGAAGACCCGCTACCGGTCCATATCATCAGGAACATTTCGTTCGACTACTTTCATCAAATCAAACCGCGTGAGCCAGTGGCGCTTCCGGTCACCATTATTGATGTCGATGACGCCAGTATCGCGGAACTTGGCCAATGGCCCTGGCCGCGATCCCGATTTGCCGAATTGGTCGACAATGCGACAGCGGACGGGGCGGTGGCCATCGCATTTGACATCATATTTTCCGAACGTGATCGTCTTTCTCCTCGAACGATCGCAAAGGACAATATCGACCTGCCCCCGGATCTTCGGGAAACCCTCGCCGCCCAGCCCGACACGGACGCGACCCTTGCCGCGGCCTTTCTACGGTCGCGGGTCATTGTCGGGCAAACCGGTGCGCGCAGGGGCTCGACCGTGCGCGACACGCAGACAAAGGCGGTGCAGGTGCCCCATGCATTCGTGGGGCCCGATCCCGGGCCGTTCCTGGAAAGTCACTCTCGATTGATTTTAAACCTGCCCGAGCTGGAAGCCGGCGCGGCAGGCCGTGGCCTTTTCAGCGTGCGCCCCGACACCGACGGGGTGTTTCGACGCGTGCCCATCATCGCTGCGGTGGGCGACACGGTAAGGCTGGGCCTGGGGCCAGAACTGCTGCGCGTTGCAACCGGCGGAGCGCCTTTCATCGTGCGCAGCAATGCGGCGGGGGTCGATGGCGTCGTGATTGGTGGTCAGTTGATCCAGACCGCGGGTGACGGAACCGTGCGACCGTATCTGACGCATTCGGACCCCAGCAGATTTGTGTCGGCGGCTGACCTGATCCTGGGCCGAATGCCAGAGGGGCGGCTGCGCGGGCACCTGGTGTTTGTCGGCACCTCGGCCATCGGGCTGGAGGATTTCCGCGCCAGCCCCTTGGGGGTGCAAATGGCCGGGGTTGAGATGCATGCGCAGTTGCTTGAAAACATCCTGTCGAACACATTGCTGATCCGCCCGAACTACGCCATCGCCGTTGAACTGGTCGTGGCATTTGTGATGTGCCTGCTGATCGTCATCCTTACCCCTATCATGAACGCGACAATCTTGATCGTGTCGGCGCTTTTGTTTCTGACGTCCTATGGCCTCGCGTCATTTGTGATGTTCCAAAACTATCGCATCCTGATCGATCCGACCTTTCCGATTGTCGCTGGTATTCTGACGATCGTTTTCATGTCCTCGGCCAACTACCTGCGAGAAGAGCGGCGACGGCGCCAAATCAGATCGGCGTTTGGACAATACGTGTCGAAGGATCTTGTCAACGAGCTGTCCGACAACGAAGAGCGTTTGACGCTGGGCGGTGAAACCCGAGAGATCACGCTGCTGTTCAGTGACGTTAAGGAATTCACCGCCATCGCCGAAAGCTTTCGCGACGACCCCGGCGGTCTGACGCGTCTGATGAACCGGTTTCTGACGTTGCTGTCGCAGGCCATTCTCGACACCAACGGCACCATCGACAAATTCATGGGCGATGCGGTCATGGCGTTCTGGAATGCACCACTCAGCCATCCCGATCACGCCAAAGCTGCCTGCGAAAGCGCGCTGAAGATGATGCAGGAAGTGCGCAACTTCGATACCGCACGTCAAAGCGAAGCCCAGAAAAGCGGACAGGTATTCCACCGGATCGACATCGGCATCGGCATAAACACCGGGTCTTGCACGGTTGGGAACATGGGCTCTGATCTGCGGTTTGACTACACGGCCATGGGCGATCCGGTGAACCTGGCCTCGCGGCTGGAAGGGCAGTCGAGGGTCTATAACATGCCCATCATTGTCGGATCGGCCACCCACGCAGCAGCCGGAGACAGCTATGCGTTCTTTGAGCTTGATCTGATCCGGGTCAAGGGAAAGCACGCGCCAGAGCGTATCTTTGCGCTGCTGGGGCGCGAGACGATCCTGAACGATCCAGCCTTTTGGCAGATCTCATCGCTCAACGCTGAGATGCTCGAACGCTACCGGGCCAGAGACTGGGACGCGGCGGCAGCCCGCCTGCAAAAGCTGATGCCCCTGGCGGTCTCGGTTGACTCCAAACTGGGCATGCACCTGAGCATGATGAAGGACCGGATTGGCCACTTTCGAATGTCGCCACCGGATGCAGATTGGGACGGGGTGCACAAATCGACCAGCAAGTGATCAACGCTCTCGCAGAGCCTCTGACTGCATGCGGAACACAGGCGCAAGCAGATAGCTGAGCACGGATCGCGATCCGGTTTGTATGTCGACCGTCGCCTGCATCCCCGGAGAGATGGGCAGGGTGTCGCCCCCGTTACCCAAGGCGAATTCATCGGTCTGCACCGTCACCTGAAAAACGTCACGCCCGTCATCTGCCTGTCGGGTAAACGCGCCAATGCGTACCACCTGTCCTTCGAGCGCGCCGTAGACCAGATAGTTGTAGGCACTGATCTTGACCGATGCTCGATCACCGGGGCGGATAAAGGCAACGTCGCGCGGCAGCACGTCAACCTCGACCTCCAGCCGATCATCCACCGGCACGATCTCGATGACGGGCTGCCCCGGTTCGACGACCTGTCCGATGGTGCTGACATTGATCGCATTGACGACCCCTTTGATCGGGGCGCGCAATTCGGTGCGTGTCACACGATCGTCGGCAGCACGCAGGCTTTCGCGGATGATTTCGATTTCAATGTTGAGGCGGGCAAGACGTTGGCGCGCGGTCAGCGTAAATCCGGTTTTTGCCAGTTCAATTGCCGCTTCCGCTTCTTCTATCGCAGCCCTGAGGTTGGGTTCAGCGGCGCGCCCAACCTCCAATTCTCCCTGCAGTTCCGCAATACGAGACCGGAGCCGCAACAGCTCGATCCGCGGTACAGCGCCGGTGCTCACCAGGCGTTCTGTCAACTCGGCTTCTTCCTGCAGGGGGGCGCTGACTTTGATCAGCTTTTGGCGTTGGGCCATCAACTCGTCCAAGGCGGCGATCTTCTGGTTCAACTGGTCGCTCAAAAGCCTGATTTCGCCGTCCAGCTGCGCAAACCTGGACCCCAGCACATCCAGTTCCGCGATGACCTGCGACCCGGCCCGGCGTTCAAGGGCCTCTGGAAAGCTGGGCGCGCGGTCCAATGCGACCTCGGCCTGAAGACGCACGCGCTCGACCATCAGCGCGGCCTCGCGCCGCAACAATTCACCGCGTTCGGCGTCGGCTGCGATGTCAGTCAACTGCATCAGGATCTGGCCGGCTTCCACCCGTTCGCCCTCTGCCACTGCGATCGCTCCGACCAGGGCGGGCTCCAGGCTTTGAATGACTTGGATCTGCTGCGAAGGGACAACTTGACCGGCGCCGCGCGTGACCTCTTCGATCTCGTGGTGCCAGGCCCAGACCAGAAACGCCGCAAGACCGAGCACAATCAGCACCAGCAGGGGCCATCCCAAGCCCCCGCGCACGCGCCCCGATGCGGCAGCGTCATTGACAAAGTCTGCCTGGGGATCGCGGCCAAACATTCAGACCGCCCCCGATCCGTCGCTACGGGCATGGCGCAGTTGCGCCAGCACGTCGTCTTTGGGGCCGTCCAGCACAATGCGGCCCCGGTCAAGGACGACAAAACGCTCTGCCATATTGGCCAGTGACATGCGATGGGTGCAGAATATGATCGTCGCACCACTGTCCGAAATCCTGCCCAGCCGGGTGGTGACCATCGCCTCCATCTGTTGGTCCATGGCATTGGTCGGCTCATCCAGAAAAAGCACCTTTGGCTTGCGCAGCAGCAACCTGGCCAGGGCGACCCCCTGCCGCTGGCCGCCCGACAAGTGCTTGCCCTTTTCACCAAGAAACACATCAAGGCCAGCAGGATTGGCCGCGACGAACTGATCCATACCGGCGTAAAACAAAGCCTGAGTGATCTCATCATCGGTTGCGTTTGGATGCCCGATCGTCAGGTTCTCGCGCATGGTCCCGGTGAACAGCTCGCTGTCCTGGGTCAGATAGCCGATACCGGCCCGCAACTCTGCCGGTTCATATTGCGCCAGTGCATGGCCTCCGACCAGAATGTTGCCCTGTTCCACCTCAAGCAGGCCATTCAGCAGCATGCCCGTCGTCGACTTGCCCGACCCGACGCGCCCGAGCAGCGCAACGCGCTCTCCTTGGGAAATCTTGAAAGACACATCGTTCAGGGCGGGGTGTTCAGCGCCGGGATAGCGAAACGTCACGGCCCGAAACTCGACATCACCTCGCGTCACGGTTTGTGCCTTCTTGACGGTCGTGTCGCCATCACGCGGCATCTGCATCAGGTCGTTCAAGGCGTGCATGGCCTTGAATGCATAATGCGAGCGGAAGATGGTTTGCGACACCACTGCCAGGGGCGCGAGTATCCGCCCGGCCAGGATATTGGCGGCGATGAGCGCGCCAATCGTGATCTCGTTTTCAGAGACCAGGAACACACCCCAGACAATAATCGCCACACTGACGACTTGCTGCACAAGCAACGTGCCGCTGGTGGCAAGGCCGGACCAGAAACGCGCTTTGCCCGAGATGCTTGAGCTGGCCGCAATGGCGCTTTCCCATTCCCGCTGCATGACGGGCTCGGCATTCAAACTCTTGATCGCAGCGATGCCCAGCAGGGATTCCACAAGAACCACATGCCGTTTTGTGGCCAGTGATTGCGCGCGCACAGCGCTGTGCGCCAGTGGCACCTGCGCGATGACGGCCAAGACCAAAACCACCGGCACCGCCAACAGCGGCACCCAGGCCAGCGGTCCGACAATCAAAAACAACGCCGCGCCGAACACGCCGATGAACAACACATCGATGAGAGCGACAAAAGAGGCCGACCCAAAGAAATCCCTGACCGATTCAAAGTCTCGGATGGTGTTGGCCATCCCGGCCGCACCTGTCATGCGCGCCGTTAAACGCACGGCCATCGCCTGACGAAAAAGCGTGCTGGCAACCGTCAGATCGACCCGCTGGGCCAGACGCTCAAGCGTGGCGCTGCGCAGCAATCGTAACAGAAAATCAAGGACCAACGCGATAGAAACGCCAATCGCCAATGTCCAAAGCGTGACCATCGCGGCATTTGGGATGACCCTGTCATAGACATTCATCACAAAGATCGGCAGCGCCAGGTTCAACAGGTTCAGGCAAAGGGCCGCCACAAACACCTGCACCCAGACGGGCCAGTTCTGGACCACCGGTTGCCAAAGCCAGTGCTTGCCTGTCTGCAGACCCTTGGCCGTGCCCGGGTCAAGCCGCGCCTCGGCCAGCGATTTTTCGGGCGTGACCAGCAGGATGGATTGCGTGAACTCCTGACGCAATTGACGCGCCGACATGTCGACCTTCAACGCATTATGCGCAGGGTCGACGATCGTGAACGTTTTTCGGTTTTTCGTCATGCCGACCAGGATCGCGGGCGGCCCGGACTTGCGGAACAGGATCGCCGGCAACGTTGCCGGGTCGAGCCCGGCGGGCGACAGCGGCACCTGGCGGGCCGACAGCCCAACCAAACTCAGGGCGCGCGCAATGCCGGGGCCCGAACGCGCAAGCGGACCCGCTGGCAAAGCAGTGCGCACAGCGGCCTCGGCGTAGGGCCGCGCGTGCGCCTTTGCAAACCACTCAACAATGGCGATGTCAGATGCGTCATCCCGCCCTGCCTCTGTCCCGCTCAGCAAATCCGGTCCGGGTTTGATCTGCAGCGAACCAGAAGACATTTTACCTCAGCGGCTCAATCTCGGTCTGAAAAACAGATGTCGGCTTTTGCAAGGCACGGCTTTCGAAATCCGGTGTCAGGACAGTATTTGCCGGGGCGGCACCAAAGTTGTCTGCCAATTTGCTTTGTGCCGCCAACAATCGATAGGCGCTAAAGGCCAATCCGGCATCTGCGCTGATCTTTTCAAACCTCACTTCAAATCTGGCGCGCTCTATTTCCAGAACATCCAAAAGAGACCGCGTGCCCGCATCAAATTCGGACTCGAACTGTGTGACCAGCTCATTATTGGCACGCAGTTGACGCGCCAGTATTCGCGAACGCTCCTGATTTGCGGTGTAACTGTTCCAACTGCTTTCCGCCAATTCGCGGACCTCGCGAATTGCGACGTTCCGCTCGGATATGGCCTTGTGGCGCCTTTCATCCGCCGCCCGGCTTTGCGCGCGGCGCCCGCCCTGATGCAGGATCCACGACATGCGCACGCCAACAAAGGCGTCAGTGTCGGCCTCTGCCGTCCGATCAACATCCAAGCCTCGGGTGACACCCGCATTGAAACTGATGCGTGGCTTGCGGTCAGATTCAACGACCCTTCGTTCGTAGGCTGCGCGATCCACCTCGATGTTGGCGATCCGCACCCGATAGCTGTTGTCCACAGCGGCCCGTATCAGGCTCACCCTGTCCGAGGGCAGGTTGTGCAGGGGGGGCACGTTTAATTCACCCTGTCGCGGCTTGCCGATGATGCGCTCGTATCGGGCGTCGGCGTCGCGGGCCGATCGACTGACCTCAACCAAGGCAAGCTGGGCCGCCGTCAAACGGTCTTGCGCCTGTAGCTGATCGCTCAGCGGCAATCGCCCGCCTTCGACCAGATCAATCACCCGGGTCAGGATGGCCTGATGCCGCCTGACATTCCGACTGGCCGCATCACGCAATCGGACCAGCCGCATCGCATCAATGTAGACTTCGGTGGCGTTCAGAGCCATCGTCTCGCTGGCGTCGAGCAAACGAAAGACGTTGGCGTCCACCCGGGCGGCATTGGCATACACCAGATTGGCGCGGCGCTGACCGTCAAATAGCACGATCTCTGCTTCGACGCCGATTTCGCGGGAAAACACCGTCTTCCTGCCATCGCTGACCAAGGATGAACTGTCGGTGTTAAAGTGCTGCGCCCCCAGCGCTCCAAAGGCTGTCACGACAGGCTGGTACTCACTGCGCAGCCGCAAAAGCTCAAACGCGCTGGCGCGCATCTCCGCGCTCGCGGCCTTGACCTCGGGGTTGGACGTCAACGCAGACCGGACCGCATCACGCAGGCTTTCCGCCATGGCAAGGTTGGGCAAGGATATGAGGATCAGGAAAAGGAGTGGTGGCTTAATACACCGCATATCAACCAACTTTTTTAAACGGTCCTGCGCAAACAGGGATTCACAAAAAAATATTAACTGACGCCAAAAAAACGCCGAGGAAAATACCATAACATATTAGAGTGGCCCCGGCTCGATGTGGCAAGACATTTCTATTTCGCCCACCGCAGCAACCCATCTGAAGTTGTATTTGATGGCCAATCGCGACGCATTGGGGTGGACACACCAACTGCACATGCTGATTCGTATGGTCAATCCCCGGCTGGCCGCAGGCGGTCGCTGCCACGCTGCCCTATGTCGCGAAAGCACTGGACAGGGCTGTCCAGTATCCGCCAACCTGACCCGAAACCAGACTCAGGCGATGGGGAAAAACATGAATTCGCAATACCGTGTTGTCGTAATTGGTGGTGGTGTGGTCGGGGCATCGGTCCTGTATCACCTGGCCAAGATGGGGTGGTCGGACGTGGCACTTATCGAACGATCGGTGCTGACCGCTGGATCAAGTTGGCACGCCGCGGGTGGCATCCATGCGCTGAATGCGGACCCGAACATGGCGTCTCTGCAGGCCTATACCATCGACCTTTTGTCAGAGATTGAAGAGGAAAGCGGCCAGAACATCGGCCTGCACATGACGGGCGGCCTGACCTTGGCAGGCACCCCGGAACGGTGGGAATGGCTGCAATCGGCCTACCGCGTGTTCCAATCCATTGGGATCGAAGACTGCGAATTGCTGACACCGCAGCAAGCGCAGGAGCGTTGCCCGATCATGTCCACCGACGGCGTTCTGGGCGCCATGTGGGCGGATCGCGAAGGGTATGTGGACACCACCGGCACCGTGCACGCCTATGCCACCGCCGCCAAGAAACGTGGCGCAAGCGTTTTCGAACACACCAAGGTCGAAGCGCTGGAGCAGGTGCATGACGGCTGGATCGTGAAGACGGACAAGGGCGACATCCGCTGCGAACATGTGGTCAATGCCGCAGGCCTCTGGGCCAAGCAGGTGGGGCGCATGGCGGGGATCGAACTGCCCGTGTCGCCGCTGAAACACCATTACCTGATCACCGACCAGATCCCCGAGGTGGCTGCCCACGACTTCGAGATGCCCATGACCGTGGACCTCGAAGGGTTCACGTACATGCGGCAGGACCAGAAGGGCATCCTGATCGGCATCTACGAGATCGAGCACCAGCATTGGGCCATGGACGGCGCGCCGTGGAACTACGGGATGGAGCTGTTTCAGGAAGACCTCGACCGGATCGAGAATGAGCTGATGTTGGGCTTTGCCCGCTATCCGTCGGCCGAAAACGTGGGCTGCCACAGGCGCGGGTTGTGCCAGAAACTGACTTGACAGCTCGAACACAAACACTGCAACGGCTGCCGGGTCCTATGAACAGCCCACGGCCCGGCTTGTTTGTCGTTCGAGGAACAGGCCATCGTTCTCGACCGCAGGGGTCGTTAGTCGTCCTGGTCCCTCGAGTGGGACCTAAATCTATCCCCTGAAACTGCCTTAACTAGTGAAAAATGCAGCAATATCAATGCGATACTTTGGAGGTCCTTTTATCTCGTGAATGGCTATAGTTACCTCAACTACGTCTTTGGCTCATTAATTTAGATGTAACTTTATGCATGATGTATCTTTCAGTTGCGGATGTTCTTTTCATTAACTGTTGCAGTTGCAGTCTACGAGTCTGAGGGCTCTGCTGGATGCCGTCGCTGTAGCAGCGGCTGATGAGGTCTCTGATACTGAGACTCCGAGGCGGCGGGTGGAGATATCTGTCTCTGACCTCAGTGGCTGCTGAGGTCACTGATACCGAGCCTCTGAGGCGGCGGGTGGAGAGAACTCTGACAGTAGCCACAGAGGTCATAGAACCACTGGCGGGAGGGAGCAA
>JBCDEK010000071.1:0-17932 GCA_039179785.1 Pseudomonadota bacterium
AGTCCCGGAGCCCTTTTGCGGACCCTCGATTATTTGCCGATTTTCGGCCTGCCCAGCGGCGCGATCCTACTTTGGTTCGCCAACCCGCATGATTTCCCATTCTAGCGTGATGCCGCTGGAATCGTAAACCTTTTTTCGCACCTCTTCACCCAATCCTTCGAGGTCGGCCGCCGTGGCGTCGCCCGTGTTGATCATGAAGTTCGAGTGCTTCTCGCTCATCTGCGCCCCACCCCGCCGCGCGCCGCGCAGGCCTGCGTCGTCAATCACCTTCCAGGCTTTGAGGTCGTGCACGTCATCGACGCGACCGGTTGACGAAAACCCCGCTGGATTGCGAAAGGTTGACCCGGCACTGCGGTCTTTCGTGGGTTGGGTCGCATCGCGTTTCGCCAGTTGATCCGCCATGCGCGCCTGCAGCGCCTCGGGCGCGCCTTTGGGCCCCTGCAACGTCACGCGCGTCAGAATGGCCCCGTCTGGCAGGTCGCTTTGGCGGTAGCCGAAGTTCAGGTCATCGGCAGTCAGCGTCGTCACAGTGCCGTTCCGCAAAACGACCTGCGCCTCGACAAACACATCTGCCGTATAGCTGCCATAGCATCCGGCGTTCATCCGCACAGCGCCGCCAATGGCCCCCGGGATCGTCCGCAGAAAGGTCAGATCAACCCCCGCATCCGCCGCCCGCCGTGCCACATGCGCGTCCAGTGCTGCGGCCCCTGCGACAACCGTGTCGCCCTGAACCTCAATACCGTTAAAGCCCCGGCCCAACCGGATCACAACGGCCCGCAGGCCGCCGTCCCGCACAATCAGATTGCTGCCTACACCCATCGGAAAGATGGGGACAGTTGGGTCAAGATCGGCCAGAAACGCGGCCAGATCCTCAACATCTGCGGGCTGGAAAAACCAGTCCGCCGGTCCGCCGACGCGCAGCCAGGTCAAACCG
This sequence comes from Pseudomonadota bacterium, assembly GCA_039179785.1. Taxonomy (GTDB): domain Bacteria; phylum Pseudomonadota; class Alphaproteobacteria; order Rhodobacterales; family Rhodobacteraceae; genus Tateyamaria. The sequence goes on from JBCDEK010000071.1 coordinate 935, forward strand.
GACAAATCCTTGTTCTGGGTCAGGGTTCCGCGCGTAGGCGGGAGCGTATCAATCATGCTCCCGCAATGCCGCCCGCCGCGGGTGACGTCAAGCCGTCTCGCGGTGGCGCTGCACCAGCCAGCGGAACACGCCGCCACCAAGTAGTCCAGAGGCCACGGGCAACGCCACCAGATAGGCCGCAACCACCGTCGCAAAACCGTCACCCGGCAGCATGTCCGGGGCCGTGCCTACGAAAATCACAATGCCGATCAGCAGCAGCACCAGCCCCACAAGGCTGCGTACCATGAACCGCGCAGCCAGCAACCAGCCTGCCACAATTCCCAATCCCAGCGCACTCAGCGCAATGGCGTACATCATCGGATCAGCCTCCCTTTGATCCAGCGGCTTAGATAAATGACCGGCCAACGCAGGATGCTCATGCCTGCGACCATCACGGCCAGCCCCGCCCAGGGCCCGTGTTGCCAGGTCGTGAACCCGATGATCGGTATACCCACGGCAATCAGGATATAGGCGTTGCTCCAATGGTTGTCTTTGCTGGGCATCATGGCGAGCACATTCGCGATAACACCCCACAAACACGCAAGGATCAGGGACAGGCTCATGAGCGCAGCTCCGGTGGTAGTTGAGGGTTCTGGCCGCGCGCCTTGGCCCAGAAATAACGTAAAGGATTGCGGAACATAGACACAAAAGCAGCAAGGGCCAACACGCCCGCCCACCATGTCACGCTCAGTCCAATCCACAGGATGAGAACAGGGGCCGCGACCAGCAATGCGACACCGGGGACGTACTGATGCCGCATCGGCAGCATCGCCACAACGGTCGCGGCAAAGACCCACGCGATGCAAAGCCACACCAGCATCATTCGCCCCTCTTGAGAAATTTGCCCGCTGTCCAGCCCAGCATGAGCGCAAGGGCCGCCGGCCCGGCAAAGAACAAGGGCGATCCCGGACGGCCCGCAAACAAGTGATACAGGCTCAAAACCGCGCAGATCACAACCAGCCCACCCAGCACGGCGGACAGGTCGCGCATCCGTAAAAGAATGCCCAGCGGCAGCATCAGCAGGATGAAAATGATGACAAGCGCAGTCACGCGGCCCCCTTGTGCAAGCGCGCGGGCAGACCATTGGCCCAGGCACTGATCGACCCGGCCCCCAGACACACCACCATATCGCCCGGGCGTGCCTGTTCGCGCACCAGCCGCTCCAGATCATTCTCGTCCACGACAGCGCGGGCGTGGCGGTGGCCATGACGGATCAACCCTGCGACCAGATCATCACGGCTTGCGCCCTCAATCGGGTCCTCTCCGGCGGCAAACACGTCACCAATGCCCACGACATCCGCATCGTTGAAGCACGAGCAGAAATCTTCGAAATGGTGGTGCAGACGCGTGTACCGGTGCGGCTGATGCACGGCGATCACCCGTCCTTCCGTCGCCTGACGCGCGGCTTTCAAAACGGCGGCAATCTCGGTCGGGTGGTGGCCGTAATCGTCGATAATCGTCACGCCCTCAACTTCGCCCACGCGGGTGAACCGTCGGTTAACGCCACCAAAATTTGCCAGCGCTGTGCGGATTTCATCTGCTTTCATGCCCAGATGCCGGGCCACAGCCACAGCGCTCAGCGCATTCGATACGTTGTGATCGCCAGGCATCGGCAGGCTGCAGCCTTCGATCACCTGCTCTTCGGCCTGAAGCGCGATGTCGAAATGCGCCACACCGTGCGCGTAGGTCAGGTTCATGGCCCGCACATCGGCTTGTGCATTAAACCCATAGGTGGTCACGCGCCGGTCAGTGATCTTGCCCACCAGAGCCTGAACATCCGGGTCATCGGTGCAGCACACAGCCAGCCCATAGAATGGAATGTTGGACACAAAGTCATAAAAGCCCTTGTGCAGCGCCTCTTCGGTGCCCCAATGCTCCATGTGCTCGGGGTCGATATTGGTCACGATAGCGATGGTTGCGGGCAACCGGTTGAAGGTGCCATCGCTCTCGTCCGCCTCGACCACCATCCACTCGCCATCTCCCTTACGGGCATTCGAGCCATAGGCATGGATGATACCGCCATTCACGACCGTGGGGTCGAACTTGCCCTCATCCAGCAGCGCGGCGACCATTGTGGTTGTGGTCGTCTTGCCGTGCGTGCCCGCCACGGCGATGTTCGACCGCAGGCGCATCAGCTCGGCCAGCATTTCGGCCCGGCGCACAATCGGCAGCCCGCGCGCCCGTGCCGCGTCCAGTTCTGCATTGCCGGGTTTGATCGCGGACGAGATCACAACCACCTCGGCCGCTTCAATGTTCTTGGCGGTCTGCCCCACAAAGATGCGCGCGCCCAACTCTTCCAGACGGTCCGTGATCGGCGTTCGCTTCAGGTCGGACCCCTGCACGTTGTAGCCATGGTTCAACAACACTTCGGCAATACCCGACATGCCAATACCGCCGATTCCGACGAAGTGAATGGGGCCCACGTCTCCGGGCAATTTGGTGGCGGCGTTCATTCGGCATTCCCTTTCTCACTGAGGGTTTCGACCATATGGACAAGGTGTTCGGTGGCGTCCGGCTTTGCAACGCTCAGCGCGGCCTGCGCCATCTGCAACGCACCGCCCGGATTGTCCAGCACGGTCGCGATCTGTTCCGCGACGTTCTCAATCGTCATTTTGCTTTCGGGGATCAGAATGGCGGCCCCTGCATCGACAAGGCCGCGCGCGTTGGCGGTCTGATGATCGGCTGTTGCCGCAGCGTAGGGGATGAGGATCGACGGTCGACCAATAATCGAAATATCCGCGACGGACGAGGCGCCCGCACGGCTGATGATCAACTGCGCTTCCGACATCCGCCGGGGCACATCCTGAAAAAACGGCTGCACATCGGCATTGATCCCATTCTCGGCATAGAACGCCTGCACACGCTCTTCATCCTCGCCTCGTGCCTGATGGCTGACGCGAATATTGCGCAAACGTTCCATGGGCAGGCTGGCAATTGCGGGCGGGATCACATCCGACAGGATGCGCGCGCCCTGACTGCCGCCAATGACAAGAATCTCCATCGGGTAGTCTCCGGGCTGGATATAGCCCGCCCCGGCCCGCTCCAGCACCGCTCCACGCACCGGATTGCCCACGTGGCTACCTTCGATGCCCTCGGGCAACTCAGTCGGCCATGTACCACAGGCGACCGCGTCGACACGCTTGGCCAGCACTTCGTTCACGCGACCCAGCACGCCGTTTTGTTCGTGGATCATGCGCGGCAGGCGCAGCAATGTCGCCGCAGCCATGGCCGGGATGGTCGGATAGCCGCCAAATCCCACCACCACGGCCGGCTTGTCGCGCATCAGCTTAAGGACTGCGCCCAGCACTCCACCCGCGATGCGAAACGGCACCGCCGCCTTGGCGATCAAACCGCCGCGCGCGAAGGTGGCGGACGACACCTGCTCGATCTCCGTCGTGTGGGGAAACCCTCCGGTGTACCGCGCACCGCGCGCGTCCGTGCTCAGCTTCACCCGCCAGCCACGTGCCAGCATCGCCTCGGCCAACGCCTGGGCCGGGAACATATGCCCGCCCGTGCCGCCCGCAGCGATAAGGAGAAGCGGCTGGCTCATCTGCGCCGCCCCAGCAGGTCCGAAATCTCACCCTGCGGGCGCGACCGCGTAAAGGCCAAGAGCATCCCAACAGCAATGCCCGAGGCAATCACAGACGACCCGCCATAGCTGACAAAGGGCAGTGTCATACCCTTAGCGGGCAGCAGCCGCACCGCAACACCCATATTGATCATCGCTTGCACCCCGAACATGCAGGCCAGTCCCGTGCCTGCCAACCGAATGAACGGATCACGCTCGCGCATCAGACGCAGCAGCGACCGCACGACGATCCCAGTATAGAGTGCAATGATGCACAGCACGAGGATCAGGCCATACTCCTCTGCCGCCACAGCAATGATAAAATCCGTATGTGCGTCGGGCAGCGACCATTTCACCTGTCCCTCACCCACGCCAACACCGAACAGCCCGCCTTCCTGAATGGCATTGGTCGCATATCCAAGCTGCGTGCGCGGATCGACGTCCGGGCTCAGAAACCCGTCAATCCGGCGGGCAAAGTGTTCAGAATTGGAATAGGCAATCGTGCCACCAAAGACGACCAGACCCGCCATGCCCACCAGCAGGATCATGGGCGCACCGGCGACGAAATACATCACACCCCAGCCGAACAGAACCAGACAAGCCTGCCCAAAATCGGGCTGCAAGGCGAGCATCAGAACAATGGAGATGCACAGGGCAAAGGACCACGTCCGCCCGGGCGGACCGTTCAAATCCTGGCTCGCGGCCAGCATCCACGCCGCCGCCACCACAAAACCGGGCTTCAAAAACTCCGACGGCTGGATCGACGCAAAGCCCAAGCTGTACCAGCGCACAGCGCCCTTGCCGAAATCCGTCCCGAAAAAGGGCAACAGCGCCAGCGCCACAAAAGCCACCAGAAAGCCCAGCACAGCCAGACGCCGCACGACAACCGGCGACATCATCGACGTGACAATCATCACCATCAGCGCCAGCACACCAAAAAACGCCTGCCGCGTAACGTAGTGAAAGGGAGGAAAACCGTTCTTTTCGGCAAGCGGTACAGACGCCGCCAGCCCCAGCAACAACCCGATCGCGAACAGAAACAGCACACAACTCAACGACCACTTGTCGACCGTGCGCCACCACTTGGGAAGAATGGGTTCACCGTCCCGCACCGGGACCGCGCCATAGACCATTTCAGTCATGATCTGCCGCCTTGCTGCCTGTCTCTGCCTCATGCCGCCGGTTGATCCGGGCGTGCATGGGCATAGCATAGCGACAAACAGACGCGCGGGCCAGCCTTAGTTTACTGGCCCGCAGGCAAGGTCACGCCACCCTGTCAGGCAGCCTTGTGCATGCCACGGATCGGATAATCATTGGCCCGCACGAACTTGATGCCGTTCAGCACGCCCTCCAGATCGGGCCGCAGGAACGGGGCATTCGACACATCCACCATTTGGATTGCACCATTGCCATTGACCACGAACAGGCCCGGTTCAGGGAAGGGCCGGTCGGTTTCCTGCGGGCTGCGCGGGTCCGACACATAAACGCCCAACGTCTCCATCTGGTCTACAGTCAGCCCATAGCCCAAGGTGATGCTCAGATCCTTTTCATCCGCCATCGCCTGCGCTTTGCCCTCGGGGTCGCCGGACACGGCCACCACGTCCACACCTTCGGCGTTGAACGCGCCTTCCATCTCCTGCAGTTGCGCAAGGTACTTTTTGCAAAGCGGGCAGTGCAGACCCCGATAAACGACGACAAGTTGCCAATCGTGGTCGCCACGTGGCGCGCCCAGCGTCAGCGTGCCGCCCCCCAATTGCGCAACTTCAAGTTTCGGAAAGTCAGATCCAGCAGCCAATGCAGTCATGTTCGGTATCCCGCGAGTGGTGTCCTTGCGGTCGAGGTAAGCGGAAGCGCCGCGCGCACAACCCCTCCGACTTGACCCTTTCTGTGCGATGATGCACGGGGACGTCATGGATTTCGATACGCTTGTCATCGGCGCTGGCGCAGCCGGCATGATGTGCGCGGCCCATGCGGGCGGTCGCGTGCTGCTCGTTGACCACGCCAAAGCCCCGGGCGAGAAAATCCGCATCTCGGGGGGCGGGCGCTGCAATTTCACCAACATGTACTGCGACGCCGATGCTTTCATCAGCGAGAACCCGCATTTCGCCAAATCCGCACTCGCCCGCTATACCCAATGGGACTTTATCGCGCTGGTGGACCAACACGGCATCCCCTGGCATGAAAAGACACTGGGTCAGTTGTTCTGCGACACCTCCGCCAAGGATATCATCGCGATGCTGCGCGGCCTTTTGCAGCAAGCTGGCGTGGATCTGCATTTGCAAACTGAGGTCGCAGATTTTGCAAAGCATAACGAAGGCTTCACGTTTCGCCTCAACGGCGGGCCCACGCTCAGCGCCCGCAACGCGGTGATCGCGACCGGTGGCAAGTCCATTCCCAAAATGGGGGCCACAGGCTTTGCCTACGACATCGCGCGACAGTTCGGTCACCGGGTCACGCCAACCGAACCGGCGCTTGTCCCCTTCACCTTCCCCGACCGCCGCTTTGCCGACATCTCCGGCGTGGCCTGCCCTGCCCGTGTCACAGCGGGCGCAACCAGCTTTGACGAGGCGATGTTGTTCACCCACCGCGGCCTCTCCGGTCCCGCGATCCTGCAAGCCTCCAGCTATTGGAATGCGGGCGACCCGATCACCGTCCACCTCAACCCCGACAAGGACCTCGCCGCGATCCTGCGCGACAAGCGCACCAGCGATGGCAAAAAAGCTCTGACCACCGAACTCGCCCGCCACCTGCCCGCCCGGCTGGTCGATCATCTAAGCGCGCATATGGACCTCTCGGGCCGCCTCGGCGACCTCTCAGACACCCGCATCGACGCGCTTGCCCACGACCTCAGCCACTGGCAACTTACCCCAAGTGGCACCGAAGGCTACCGCACCGCGGAAGTGACCCGCGGCGGTGTGTCAACCGACCAGATCAGTTCCAAAACCATGGAATCCCAGACCACTCCGGACCTCTTCTTCATTGGCGAAGCGCTGGACGTGACAGGCTGGCTCGGCGGCTACAACTTCCAGTGGGCCTGGTCATCCGCCATGGCCGCAGCGCGCCACCTGTCGCAAAAGACTTGATCGACCCCAAGGCCCGCCCCACGCAGGGTGAATGCCGACGCAACAGCACGCTCTGTCTCGGAGCCGCGTTCGCCTGAAAATGGACAGACAGGGGATGGGCTGACGATCCAGCTGAAATGCGGAGGGTCCCTGAAAGAGGAAACCGTATTTCTGCTTGAGCGGCAGACCATCCCCTGTCAGGCCAGCCTCAGGCGAACGTGGATGCGAGACAGATATCTGTTTTGGTGAGCGTGAAGCTGAGAACCCAATAATGTCGTGCGCGCGCACGCGCGCTCCGCCGGATCACAGCCGCGCGGTCACCTGCGCCACGAAATCCTCACCGCGCTTCTCAAAACTGTCGTACTGATCGAAACTTGCAGCCGCAGGCGCCAGCAGCACCACATCGCCCCGCTCTGCGTCCGCCATCGCAGCGGCCACCGCCTCGGCCATGGTTCCGCAGACCTGCGCCTCGACCTCCAACTGCATCGCGAACTGCGCCGCCTCGCGCCCGATCACATAGGCCTTCCTGACCCGATCCCGCGCGTTCCTCAGGCCCTCCAGCCCGCCTTCCTTCTGCAAGCCGCCACAAATCCAGCGGATGTTGTCAAAGGCCGCGAGCGCCTTGGCGGCGCTATCGACATTCGTGGCCTTGCTGTCGTTGACATAGCGCACGCCACCCGCCTCAGCGATGGTCTGGCTGCGGTGCGGCAGACCTGCGAAGCTGTGAAACGCCTGCTCGATCAACTTCGGTGCCACTCCGACCGCGCGCGCCGCCGCATAAGCCGCGCATGCGTTCTGGTGATTGTGTGCGCCTGGCAAGCCCGCCACGTCCCGCAAGTCAATCGACGCCACCTGACGGCTCTTGCGAAACTCCGCCAGAAATCCTTTCTTCGCATAAACCTGCCAGCCCGGCCCGGTCAGTTTCGTACCCGCCGACACGCGAATGACGCGATCATCCGTGGGGCCTTCGGACAATTGGCCCGCCAGAAACCGCCCTTCGTCCTCGTCCACACCGATCACGGCCCGGTCAGGCCCACCTTCGGCAAAAAGCCGTCGCTTGGCGGCAAAATACCCACCCATGCCCGCGTGCCGATCCAGATGATCCGGCGACAGGTTGGTAAAGACTGCAACATCCGGCGTCAGACTGCGCGCCAGATCGGTCTGGTAGCTTGACAATTCCAGCACCACCACCTCACCATCATGCGGCGGATCAATATCCAGCACCCCGCGCCCGATATTTCCCGCCAACTGGCTGGGCCGGCCCGCAACCTCCATGATGTGATGCAGCAGCGCGCAGGTGGTCGACTTGCCGTTCGACCCGGTGACCGCGATCACCCGCGGAGCGGTGTCGAACCGGTGCCAGTCGGATGTGGCAAAGGACTGAAAGAACAGCCCGATGTCGTTATCGACCGGCACGCCAGCCGCCCAGGCCGCCGCCACAACCGGGTTCGGCGCGGGATAGAGATGCGGAATGCCCGGGCTGACGATCAGCCGCGCAATGCCGTCAAAGGCCGCCTGTTTCTTCAGGTCCAGACAGGCAAAGCCTTCTGCCTCCACCCGCGCGCGCGCATCAGGGCTGTCGTCCCAGCACACCGGAGTTGCGCCCCCCTCCGCCAATGCCCGCGCCGCAGACAGGCCCGAGCGTCCCAGCCCCAGCACCGCAACCCGCGCGCCGCTCAGACCTTGCACCGGGATCACAGCGTGGCTCCTTGGGGGCGCTGCCCCCGGCCTGCGGCCTCCCCCGGAGTATTGTCAGCCAGAAGAAAGGTCATCACCACGCCTTTTCCACCCGGTCGCGAAAGAACTTGCCCGTCACGTCGCTGGGCGCATCAAGGGCCAGCCAGATGGCAGTGTCGGCACCCTCTTCCGGCGTGCGCGGCGCGGATGCCCCGCCCATGCGCGTGTGGACCCAGCCGGGGCACATCGCGTTGATGCTGACGCCTTCAGGCAAATCGCGCGGCAGCGCGTGGCTCAGCGCATTGAGCGCGGCCTTGGCCACGCCATAGCCGCCCGGCCCCTGAAGCCCTTCGTCATACGCACCCCAGCCAGAACTCACATTGACGATCCGCCCCTGCCCCGCGCGTGCCATGTGCGGCAGGCACAGCAGGATCAATTCAAAGGGCGCGTGAAACATCACCTGCATGGACCGGCGCAACCCGTCGGGGTTGGCCACCATGCTGTCCTCGATCAGCACACCGGCATTGTTGATCAGCACATCAACAGCGCCCGCAGCCTCAACCGCAGGACCGAAGGTCTCGAGCGTTTCCAGATCCAGGTGGACCCACGCGCATCCCAGGGTTTGCGCAGCCTCCGCCCCCGCGGCGGTATCCCGCGCGCCGATCACCACCTCGCAACCACGCGCCAGCAGGCCCTCGGCCATCGCATAGCCGATCCCGCGATTGCCGCCAGTGACCAGCACGCGCGTCATCACCGCACCTTCAGCGTGGCAAGGCCGATCATCGCCAGGATCAGCGAGATGATCCAGAACCGGATCACGATCTGCGGCTCGGCCCAGCCCTTTTTCTCATAATGGTGGTGGATCGGCGCCATCAGGAACACCCGCTTGCCCGTGCGCTTGAAGTAGAGTACCTGAATGATCACCGACAGCGCCTCGACCACGAACAACCCGCCGACAATGGCCAGCACCAATTCGTGCTTGGTCACCACCGCAATCGCGCCCAGCGCGCCCCCCAAGGCCAGCGACCCGGTATCGCCCATGAACACCGCCGCCGGGGGTGCGTTGTACCATAGAAAGCCCAGCCCCCCACCGAACAGCGCCGCCGCAAAGATCAACAATTCCCCGGTGCCCGGCACATAATGCACGTCCAGATACTCGGTGAAGTCCACGCGCCCCACCGCATAGGCGATGATACCCAGCGTGCCGCCCGCAATCATCACCGGCATGATCGCCAGACCGTCCAACCCATCCGTCAGATTCACGGCATTGGCCGATCCCACAATCACAATGATCGAGAACGGAATGAAGAAGACACCCAGATTGATCAACACGTCCTTCAGCACCGGCACCGCAAGCTGGTTCTGCAACGCCTCGGGGTGGCTCACCGTCGCGAAATAGGCCGCCAAACCCGCGATGACAAAACCCAGCAGCAACCGCACCTTGCCCGGCACGCCTGCCGTCGTCTGCTTGGACACCTTGGCATAATCATCCGCAAAGCCGATCACCGCAAACGCCATCGTCACCCCAAGCACGATCCACACAAACGGGTTGTCCCAGCGCGCCCACAGCAGGGTCGAAGTCAAAAGCGCCCCGACAATCAGCAGCCCACCCATTGTTGGCGTGCCTGCTTTGACAAAATGCCCCTCGGGCCCGTCATCGCGAATGGGCTGGCCCTTGCCCTGCCGCCTGCGCAGCACCGCGATCAGCGGACGGCCAAACAGAAACCCGAACACCAGCGCCGTCAGAAACGCGCCCCCGGCCCGGAACGTGATATAGCGGAACAGGTTGAAAAAGTCCCCGCCATCGGAAAGTGCCGTCAACCAATAGAGCATGCCTGCCTGTCCCTATTCTTGTTCTTGTGGGTCTGCGCCCTTGTTTATCGGATGGCCCATTTTGCGGATCGCGTCAACGACCTGCGCCAGTTGCATACTCAGCGATCCCTTGACCAGAACCACGTCTCCGCTGTCCAGACGGTGCCGCACCTGCGCGGCCATCTCGTCTGACGTCTCAGTCCACAGCCCCTGCCGCTCTGCGGGCAACGCGTCGTGCAGATGCTTCATGAGCGGGCCGACGCAATGCACCCGGTCGATGGCCTGCATCGCGTCCAGCGCAGCCAGATCGGCATGCATCGCGGGGCCGCCCTCTCCCAGTTCCTTCATGTCGCCGACAAATGCGATGCGTCGCCCCTTGCTGACGCGCCCGATGTCATGGGTCACCTGCGCCGCGGCCAGCACTTCAAGCGCCGCCGCCATCGAGGTCGGATTGGCGTTATAGCTGTCGTCAATCAGCTCAAGCGTCATGTGCGTCTCGACCGGGTCCAGCGTGATCACCTCCCGCGCGCCACGCCCCTCGTAAGGTGACCAGCGGCCCAGCGATTGCGCCGCCAGTGCCAGATCGGCCCCCAAAGCCTCTGCCGCCGCCAGCGCGCCCAGCCCGTTCATGGCGTAATGCTTGCCCACCGCGCCGATTTTGAACAGCAGCGGCGCCTCATGCGCTTCGGCCTGCACCACGGTTGTGTCGCGCCCCAGATCTACAGAGTTCAGTTTGAAATCAAAGCCATGTTCGCCAAACCCAATGTCGCGCCGTTTCACGTCATGCGCCTTGGCTTGCAAGATCGCCGCCGTCGAACAGTCGTTGTTCAGGACTGCCGCCCCGCCATACTCCAACCCATCCAGAATCGACGCCTTCTCGACCGCGATCCCCTCGATATTCTCGAATGCCTCCAGATGCGCCGCCGCCACCGTGGTGATCATCGCCACATGGGGCCGCGCCATGCGGGCCAGCGGCGCGATCTCTCCGGGATGGTTCATCCCGATCTCGATCACCGCGTATTCGGTATCGGCAGGCATCCGCGCCAGGGTGAGCGGCACGCCCCAATGGTTGTTGTAGCTCGCCACACTCGCATGGGTGCGCCCCTGATCCGACAAGATTGCGCGCAACATCTCCTTGGTCGAGGTTTTGCCAACCGACCCGGTGATCGCCACGACGCGCGCCCCGGTCCGGGCCCGCGCCGCGATACCCAGCGCTTCCAACCCTTCAAGAACGTCGTCCACGATCAAAAGCGCCGCATCCTCGGTCACGCCGTCGGGCACATGGGTGACCAAGGCAGCCGCCGCGCCCTTCTCCAACGCCTGGGCCACGAAATCATGCCCGTCGCGCGCCGCCTTCAAGGCCACAAACAGATCGCCAGGCAGCAACGTCCGGGTGTCAATCGACACACCCGTCGCCTCCCACGCGGTCGTTGCCCGCCCCCCCGTGGCCTCCGCCGCCGCTGCAGCCGTCCAAAGCGTCATGCCAGCCGTCCCTCCAGCGCGGCCACTGCCACACTTGCCTGTTCCACATCGTCAAAGGGCAGCACATCATCGCCCACCACTTGCCCCGTCTCGTGCCCCTTGCCCGCGATCAACAGCGCATCCCCGGGGCCAAGCGCGTCCACGGCGCGCAAGATCGCCTCGGCCCGATCGCCCACCTCGGTGGCCTCGGGGCAGCCTTCCATGACCGCCGCCCGGATTGTCGCCGGGTCTTCGCTGCGCGGGTTGTCATCGGTGACAAAGACGATGTCGGCATTGTCCGCGGCTGCTTGCCCCATCAGGGGCCGCTTGCCCGCATCCCGGTCGCCGCCCGCGCCAACAACGGCAATCAAACGCCCCATCACATGGGGCCGCATCGCCTTGAGCGCCGTGGCCACCGCATCGGGTGTATGGGCGTAATCCACAAACACCGCGGCACCGTTCTCGCGCGTTGCGGCCAACTGCATGCGGCCCCGCACCGTGCCAAGATGCGGCAGCGTCTCGAACACGCGCGCAGGCTCGGCCCCGCAGGCAATGACCAGCCCGCAGGCCAGCATCACATTGTCCGCCTGAAAGCCACCGATCAGCGGCAGCCGCGCGGTATACGCCTTGCCCTCATACTCAAACCGCACGTCCTGGCCTGTGGCATCAAAGCGCTGCGCCGTCAGCCGCAAATCGCCCCCGTCGCGACCCACCGCCAACACGGTCTGCCCCCGCGCGGTGGCGATGGCAGCCATGTCCACGCCGCGTGCATCGTCCATGTTAATGACAGCAATCCCGTCCTCGGGCAGAACACGCGCAAATAGCCCCGCCTTGGCATCGAAATACGCCTCGAACGTCTCGTGATAATCCAGATGATCCTGCGTGAAATTCGTGAACCCCGCCGCCCTCAGCGTCACCCCATCCAGCCGCCGCTGGTCAAGCCCATGCGACGACGCCTCCATCGCCGCATGGGTGATCCCGTGGGCCTTGGCCTCCGCCAATGTCCGGTGCAGGGTGATCGGCTCAGGCGTGGTGTGGGCCAGCGGCGCGGTCCACGCGCCCTCAACCCCGGTGGTGCCCAGATTGACCGCTGGCAATTCCATCTCAAGCCAGATCTGGCGCACAAAGGTGGACACAGACGTCTTTCCGTTGGTCCCGGTCACCGCCACCATCACCTCGGGCTGGCCACCGAACCAGAGCGCCGCCGTCAGGCTCAGCGCCTCGCGCGGGGCGTCGGTTATCACCACTGCGACATCCTTCAGCCACTCCGCCGCGATCTCTGCACCTTCGGCATCGGTCAGCACCGCCGCCGCGCCCATTCGCACCGCATATTGAATGAACTCCGCCCCATGCACGCGACTGCCCGGCATGGCGGCAAACAGGAACCCGTCCTTCACCTCGCGGCTGTCCACGGCAACACCGGTGATGTCGGGATTGGCCCCACCCCGGGCCGTCAGGCCCAGCGATGAAAGTGATCGTGCCTGCGCGCCCATATGGATGGCCTTTTGGCTCAGTTGTTGCTGCTGGTCAGCGTTATATCAGCGAGGGTGGCAGGTTCAACGGTCGGGCGCAGACCCAGAAGCGGCGCGATGCGCCCGATCATCTCGGCCGCCACCGGCACCGCCGTCCACCCCGCCGTCCGGCGCGGCTTGTCACCGCTTGTCTCCACCGGCTCGTCCAGCGTCACCACCAGCACGTATTTCGGATCATGCGCGGGGAACATGGTGGCAAAGGTCGCGATCACCTTGTCATCATAATACCCGCCGCGCGGCTTCGGCTTGTCCGCCGTCCCCGTCTTGCCCGCCACGGCATAGCCCGGCACCTCCGCCATGCTCGCCGTGCCCTCTGTCACAACCTTGCGCAGCATGTCACGCGCGGCCCGTGCGGCCCCCTCGCTCATCACCCGGTCCCCCAGACGCGGCCCATGTTGCTTGAGGATCGTCGGCTGCACCAGCCGCCCCCCGTTGGCAATCGCCGCATAGCCCGCCGCCAGATGCATCGGCGACGATGACAGCCCGTGCCCATAGCTCACCGTGACCGCGCTCAACTCAGTCCAGCGCTTCGGCAACAACGGCTTGCCCGTGCGCGCCTCCACAATCTCGAACCCCGTCGGTTCAAAGAATCCCAGCTTCTTCAGAAACTCCTGCTGCCGCTCCGCCCCGATCTGCAACGCCATCCGCCCCGTGCCCCGGTTCGACGACTTCACAATGATGTCCGCGACGCTCAGCTTGCCGTAATTCTTGTTGCGGAACTCCCCGATACGGAACCCGCCCACCTTCATCGGCCCCTTGGTGTCTATGATGGTCGACGGCGACACCAGTCCCAGATCGACCGCCTGCGCCGCCGTAAAGATCTTGAAGGCCGAGCCCAGCTCGTACACCCCCTGCACCGACCGGTTGAACAGCGGGCTGTCGCTCTGATCACCTTGCGTCGCGGGCCGCGGGCGGTTGTTGGGATCAAAATGCGGCAACGACACGACCGAGATCACCTCGCCCGTCTGCACGTCCATCAGCACAGATGTCGCGCCCTTGGCGTTCATCAGCCGCATCCCACCGTACAACACACGCTCCGCCGCCGCTTGGACCGTCAGGTCCAGCGACAATTGCAACGGCTTCTGCCCGTTGGCCGGATCGCGCAAATAGTCATCAAACTGCTTCTCGACCCCGGCGACGCCGATCACCTCTGCCGCACTCACGCCCTCCTTGCCAAAGCTTGCCCCACCCAGCACGTGGGCGGCTAGCGTTCCATTGGGATAAAGCCGCATGTCCCGCGGTCCAAACAGCAGGCCGGGATCGCCAATCTCGTGCACCGCCTGCATCTGCTCGGGGCTGATTTTCTTGCGCAACCACAGGAACTTGCGCTTACCGCCAAAGTCCGCCAGCAGCTTCTTTTCGTCCATGTCGGGAAAGATCGCGACAAGCCCCTTGGCCGCCGCTTCCGGGTCCACCATCTGCGGTGGCTGCGCATACAGAGCGTGTGTTTCGAAATTCGTGGCCAGAAGCCGCCCGTCGCGGTCCACAATATCCGCCCGCGCCGCCGAAATGGCAGCCCCCTGCGCACTCGCGCGCGGCTCGACCGGCTCGGATGTGGCCAACATGCCCATCCGCAATGCCACCGTCACAAAGGCACAGAAAAAGAACAGCCCCAGCACCAGCAAACGCCCCTCAGCGCGCTGCCGCGACCGGTCGCGCATCTCTTCGTGGCGCGCGCGCAGGTTCTCGCGCTCGATGGCCTCGGTGCTTTCGCCTGCCGCGCGGGCGGGCAGGATGCGGGCAAGCGGACGCAGCGGTGTGCGGGTCATGGTTGCTTCTCCAATTCGCCGGACACTTCGACCGCATTGTCGATGATCAATTCCGGCGGCTTGGGATACGCCACCTCGTCCACATGGCCGAACTGATCGGGCCGGAAGGGCAACAGGCCCAACCGGTCAAAGTTGATATCCGCCAAGTCACGCAGACGGTCGGGACGGTTCAGATAGGCCCACTCGGCCCTCAGCACCGCCAGTCGAGCATGCGCCTCGCGAATGTCACTGTGCAGCCGATCCGTCTCGGCCAACGCTTCCTGCGTCGCGTAATTCTCACGATAGGCCCAAAAGGCGAGGCCAATCACCCCAAGCGTCGTCAAAATATACAAAACCGTGCGCATCAGATGGCCCCCCTGACCTGCGGCATCCCAATACTCTTCGCGTCAATTTCACCGGGCGCCGCATCCGTGCGCACCGCGACCCGCAGCTTGGCCGACCGGCTGCGCGGGTTCATCTCCAGCTCGTCCTTGGCCGGCCCAATCGCCTTGCGGGTTCGCAGTTCAAATTGCGCAGGTGCGGACTCAACTTCGGGCGCATAGCGATTAGCATTCGCCTGCCGCCCACCGCGCGCAGTCATGAAACGTTTGACCATTCGGTCCTCAACCGAATGAAAGGTCACAACAGCCAGCTTTCCGCCCGGCTTCAAAGCCCGCTCAGCCGCCATAAGTCCCTGATACAATTCATCATATTCATTGTTTACCGCAATACGCAGCGCCTGAAAGCTGCGGGTTGCCGGATGCGATTGACCCGGCTTCGGACGCGGCAAACACTTCTCGATCACACCCACCAGTTCCAGCGTCGTGGTGATGGGCCGCGCCGTGATGATCGCACGCGCAATGCGGCGGCTGGCCCGCTCTTCGCCGTACTGAAACAGAATATCCGCCAGCACGCCCTCTTCGGCCCCATTCACGATGTCGGCCGCAGGGGGTCCATCCTGCGACATGCGCATATCCAGCGGCCCGTCCTGCATAAACGAAAACCCGCGCTCGGCCCGATCCAACTGCATAGACGACACGCCCAAATCCAGCACAACCCCGTCCAGACCCTGCCCATACGCATCCAGTTTCGAAAACACGCCCGGCTGCATGACAATCCGGTCGCCATAGGCCGCAGCCCACTCCGCTGCCAATTCAAACGCCAACGGATCGCGATCCACTGCAATGACCTGTTCGGCGCCCGCATCCAGAAGAGCCCGCGTATATCCGCCCGCACCAAAGGTGCCATCCAGCCAAACACCCGTCACCGGCGCGCATTCCCGCAGGATCGCGTCAATCAGAACCGGAATATGAGGCCCCCCAGCCATTCCCTACTCCATGTCCCCGTCAAGGTAGGCTGACGGGTCCAGATCAGGATCGAACCCATCGTCATCCAGCGCCGCGATACTCTCGTCATAGGCCTCGGGCTGCCAGATCTCGAACGTGTCGCCGGACGACACAAACCGTGCCATGCCCTCCAACCCGATCTTTTCGCGCAACTTGGCGGGCAACACGATACGGCCCGTATCGTCCACAACCGTTTCTATCGATTGCGCGCTGTACAACCGCTCCATCGCCTTCCGCTTGGCCGAGCCCCGCGGGAATTTGGAAATCTTCTCATCCACCTCGTCCATGGCCTCGACCGTGAAGCCTTCGAGGTAGTCGCGGGTGGCGCCGCCATAGACGATGATGATGCGGGGCGGCAGGCCCTCGGTCCAGTCAGGGTCACAGGCTTCGATCACACGACGAAACGAGGCCGGGATAGACACCCGCCCCTTTGCGTCCACCTTGTGGTCGCTTTCGCCTCTGAACCTGCGTGCCACCTGTTGGCCCGTCCCTACTGTCTGGCGCGCAGCCGCGCCTCTTACCGTTTCGCGCCCCCGCGCTTATGCTTTCCCCAGTCGCCGCGGCCCTCTTTGCGGGGCTCTATTGATTGGCCCTTTGCGGGGCCGGAAAGGAAAACGGCGGGTTGATCTGCTGCCACTGATCAACCCGCCGCCCTCGTCCCGCCTTGCGGGATGTCCAGCTGCGCGCGCCACCTGGGGGGATGTCTGCTCGCTCGCGCGCCGGATCTCTGGTCTGATGAAAGCGAGGTGCCTG
>JBCDEK010000036.1:0-30365 GCA_039179785.1 Pseudomonadota bacterium
CGTCGCCGATTTTATCTGTCTTGGCCGCTGCCGTGATGGCATCAATGGCGGCATCGACCTGATCGTCGTCAAGCACGACCTCGACCTTCACCTTGGGCAGGAAATCCACCACGTATTCGGCACCACGGTACAACTCGGTGTGGCCCTTTTGACGGCCAAAGCCCTTGACCTCGATGACCGACAGCCCTTGCACACCGACCTCTTGCAGGGCCTCTTTGACTTCATCAAGCTTGAACGGCTTGATGATTGCTTCGATCTTTTTCATGGGGCTGGCCTCCCTTTGTCGCGCCTTGAGTTGGGATGGACCATTTCGCGGTTTGGAAGGTCCATGGGATGGGGTAGAGATTGTATGCGATAAAGTGCGATTGTGAGATGTGCGAGTGAAAAATATGCATAGCGCACAAAAAGTGGGCAATATGAAAACTTTGAGGATTTGGGCGTGACAGAGTTGCTGACCGCAGCCCAGATGCGGGCCATCGAGCAGGCCGCGATTGAGTCGGGGCAGGTGACGGGCCTTGAGTTGATGGAGCGTGCGGGCACTGGTGTGGTTGAGGCCGTTTTGGAGGAATGGCCGAAGCTGCGTGACGGTGTGCATAGGGCGGTGGTGCTGTGCGGACCGGGCAACAATGGGGGGGATGGATTTGTCGTGGCGCGCTTGCTGCACGCGCGGGGCTGGCAGATCGAGGTTTTCTTGTACGGCGATGCGGACACATTGCCACCCGATGCGAAGGTGAACTACGAGCGCTGGTGCACGCTCGGCTCTGTCGAGCCGATGGTTGTGGACCGGGTCGCGGAAGGTCCGCGCCCGACGCTGATGGTCGACGCGATGTTCGGCACCGGCCTGTCGCGCGCTATTCCGTTGACGTGTGCGCTGGCGCATCATGCGGTGAAGGACCGGGACGTGGGCGACACTCACCCCTGGCTCGTACGCTACCACGTGGTGGCGCTGGATTGTCCATCGGGCATGGATTGCGACAGTGGTCATTTTCTGATGCCGGAACATCCGCCCGAATTGCGCGAAACCGAGGACGTGGAGGCGCATCATGCCTGGTGGCTTGGCGATGCATCGAAACGGCTTTTGCAGACCCACCTGACCGTGACATTTCACAGGCGAAAGGTGGGGCATTGTCTAGCGTCGCACGACTTTGACCTCAGGGTCGTTGATATCGGTTTGGGTGCTGAGGATCGGCATCCGTCGCATCTGCGGTTCCCGCGTGATCCCGAGGTGGCGTGCCTGCTGGACTTTGATCCGCCGAAGGGCAGAAGCCGACGTATCTGGCCCTATGACCTGCTGAACAAGGGCGTGCCAAGGTCATTGCACAAGTTCGATCATGGCCACGCGCTGGTGCTAACCGGCGGTCCCGGTCGCACAGGGGCTGCCCGGCTGGCTGCGCGCGGTGCGTTGCGGATCGGGGCGGGGCTGGTGACGCTGGGCGTGCCGCCGTCGGCGCAGATGGAGGTGGCATCGCAGGTGACGGCGCTGATGCTGAAACGCGTTGCGGATGCCGAGGCGCTGGAGGCGGCGTTGGAGGATACACGGATCAATGCGCTGTGTCTGGGGCCGGGGATGGGGTTTGAGCGGGCCCGCGCGTTGGTGCCGGTGGCGGTGCGCGCAGAGCGCACACCCTATGTGGTGCTCGATGCGGATGCGTTGAGCGCTTGGGCGGATGATCCGGCAGAGTTGTGCGACATGCTGCATGATCGCTGTGTACTGACGCCCCATGGCGGCGAGTTTGCGCGGCTGTTCCCGGAGATTGCAGAGAAGCATACGCAGATCCCAACGCGCGGCCCGGCCTATTCCAAGGTGGATGCCGCGCGCGCGGCGGCGGCGCTGTCGGGGGCGATTGTGGTTTACAAGGGGCCGGACACCGTGATTGCCCACCCGGATGGGCGCTGTTCGGTGCATGCGGCGGCCTATGGGCGCGAGGCGCCCTGGTTGGCCACAGCCGGGGCAGGGGATGTGCTGGCCGGGTTCATCACCGGGCTTCTGGCCCGCGGGTTGGAGCCGATGGAGGCCTGCGAGGCCGCCGCGTGGTTGCATGTAGAATGCGCGCGCGCCTTTGGCCCCGGCCTGATAGCCGAGGACCTGCCCGAGATTTTGCCGCAAGTGTTGCGCGAACTAAGCGCCTAGGCGGCTTCGACCCCGGTCATCGACATGGCGGGAACCGACAGTTCCAGCCCATCGGCGTAGATGACATGCGGGGCCTCGAAACCCAACCGCACCAATGTCATTTCGCGCGGACCAAGCGAGGTGACGAATTCATCGTCGATCAGGCACCCGGCGGGGACGACGGCTTGCGACGCACCGTGCAGCGCCATGGCGCGCCAGTCGCGCACCAGTACCATCTGGGCGGCGGGAATGATGATGTTGTGGGTGGGTTTGGTGTGGCCCAAAGACCCGGCGGCGATTTTCACCGCCTCGTCCTTGGTGCGGTAGGACTGGATCGCGGTGAGCCGCACCATGCCGGCATTGCGCGTGATGATCTTGTCGCCGGGCGAGAGATACTCGACCGGGATTTCACCATCCGCTGTCAAAAGAAGGGTGCCGGACACGAGCCCGACATGTGCGATATCAATGCGCAAAGGGGGCATCATGGTGCCCGTTTCGCGCCCGACCGTTTTCGGTTTCATGGCGTCTCTTTCTGATAACCTGCCTCTAGGTTGGGCACAGGTTACCTCAACAGCCCCTTAATGTCGCTGAGATTTTTCTTTAAATACGTCTCGCATCCCATGTGTGGCTTTGCTACATGAGGCGGCGTTGCGGGCGTGGCGGAATTGGTAGACGCACCAGATTTAGGTTCTGGCGCCGCAAGGTGTGGGAGTTCGAGTCTCCCCGCCCGCACCAGCTCTTCTGGGGCCTTTCTGGAACCGGGCACGGGGCAAGGAACGTTTAAACGGCATGACGCATCCGGAAACAACGACGAAAGCCCCGAAAGATGTTGCCCTGTGGTGGCGGGCGATCCGCCATGTGGTGCGGCTGAATGACGAAAAGCATTTGGGGCTTATTGCGGCGGGGGTGGCGTTTTATGCTATTCTCGCCGTGTTTCCTGGCATTGCGGCGACCATTGCGCTGTGGGGGATTGTGGGGGACCCCGCGCTTGCCTTGGAGCAGATACAGGAGTTTCAGGCGCTGATCCCGGCGGATGTCTATGCGCTGCTCGCGGGGCAGTTGGTCAAGCTGGCCACAACGGATGGGCTGACCCTGGGGTGGGCGTCGATCCTGTCCTTTGGCTTTGCGCTGTGGTCGGCGCGAGCCGGGGTGGCGGCGCTGATGCAGGGGCTGAACGCCATTTATGATGCGCCGAACCGCAGCGGGTTTGCGCATTACCTGCGCGCGTTTTTGCTGACCTTTAGTCTGATTGGCGTGGTGCTGACGGCGATGGCCTGCATTGTGATTGTGCCTATTGTGCTGGCGTTTTTGCCGCTGGGGCCGTGGGCGAATTTCGGGATCGAGGCGTTTCGCTGGGTTGTGGGGATTGGCGTGTTGACCGCTGGCTTTGCGGTGATCTACCGGCTGGGCCCAAACCTGTCGGGGCAGCGCCCGCGCCTGATTTCGCCGGGGGCGGGATTTGCGGTTGTGTGCTGGGTGGCGGCATCGACCGGGTTCTCGGTCTATTTGCAGAATTTTGGGAATTACAATGAGGTGTACGGGTCCATCGGGGCCGTCATCGTGATGCTGTTATGGCTGTTTATCAGTGCGTATCTGGTTTTGCTGGGTGGGGCCTTGAACGCCGAGCTGGCACGGGCGCGGCGGGCGAAACTGTCTATCCCAGAGCCACAAGCCACATCCACGCCGTCAGGATAGTCAGTGCTGTCGCCACCAGTACGGAGGTTGCAGCCACGCGTTTGGCGCGGCCGTACATGTTGGCGAAGATGTAGCCGTTGACGCCGGGGGCCATGGCGGCGGTCAGGACGGCGGCCTTGTAGGTGTCGGAGGGCACCGACAGGGCGCTGCCCAGCGTGAAGGTGATGGCCGGATGGATCAGCAGGGAGATGACGCAGACCATGGCGATCACGCGCGCGTCGCCTTGGGGTTTGTACTGTATCAGGACGCCGCCAAGCGCGAAGAGAGCCGTGGGCAGGGCCGCGCGGATAACCAGGTCGAGCCCGTCGCGCAGGACGCCCGGCAGAGTTAAGCCGCTGAGGTTGACGATGAAGCCTGCGATGATCGCAAGCACCAGCACATTGCGGAACATCGCGCGGGCGACGCCACGCGCCATGGTGACGGGGGAGCCGCCGCGGTTGCGCGCAATCTCCATCGCGGTGATGCCGAGGCCGTAGCAGAAGGGGGAGTGGAAGGCGATGATTGCGTAGGCACCCGCGAGTGCGTCGGGGCCGTAGGCGCGTTCGTTGATGGCGAGGCCCAGAAGGACGGAATTGGAGAAGAGGCAGCAGAAACCGATGGCGATGCTGTCTTCGATATCGCGTTTGAAGATGTAGTAGGCCCCTGCCGTGCCAAGGACGAAGCCGGTTGCGGCGCCGACATAGAAGCTGGTGAGCAGGCGGGCGTCGAGGCTGGTCGCAAGGTCGAGATTAGCAATGGCCGAGAACAAGAGGCACGGGATGGCGAAATTCTGGGTGAATTTCATCAGGGCATCGATGCCCTGGGAGGTGAAAAAGCCGCGCCAGACGGCGACGTAGCCAAACCCGATCACCAGAAAGACGGGCAGGATGACGTCGAGGAGGGCTTGCATGATCAGGCCTCTGGGGCGGGGTCAGAGGGTGGGAGCCTCCGGCGGGAGTTTACTTTGCAAGATGACCGGGGGATCACGGCGCGGGGATTTTGAGCGTCATGCCGTCATATGCAGGCTCAATGTGGTCCGGGGTTTCATTGAGCACCGTGTCGTAATCGAGGTCGATGTGCATGTTTGTCAGGATGGCGCGTTTGGGTTTGACCTGTGCGATCCAGTCCAGCGTGTTGGCAAGGTGGCTGTGGGTCGGGTGCGGGTCGCGGCGCAGGGCATCCACGATCCAGATGTCGAGGTTTTCGAGATAGGGCCACGCGGTGTCGGGGATGGTGGCCACATCGGGCAGGTAGGCCACATCGCCGATGCGGAAGCCGAGCGCGTCGATGCTGCCGTGGTTCACCTCGAACGGGGTGAAGGTGATCGGGCCGCCGGGGCCGTCGATCACGGTGTCGCCGTCGATGGTGTTGAGGTCGAGGATCGGCGGGTAGGGGGAGGATTTCGGCTGCACAAAGGCGTAGCCGAAGCGGCTGATCAGGTCATTCTGGGTGTCGCCGTTGGCCCAGACTTGCAACCTCTCGCGCATGTTGAAGACGATCATGCGCAAATCGTCGATGCCATGCACATGGTCCGCGTGTTCGTGGGTGTAGATCACGCCGTCGAGCCTGCCTGTGCCGCTGGCGAGCAACTGGTTGCGCAGGTCGGGTGAGGTGTCGATCAGCACGGTGGTGGTGCCATCCGGGCCGTTGCGTTCGACCAGCATGGAGCAGCGTTGGCGTCGGTTTTTGGGGTTCTCGGGATCGCAGGCCCCCCAGTGCCCGCCCAGCCGCGGCACACCGCCGGAGGAGCCGCAGCCCAGGATCGTGAAGGTCAGGGTATCGCTCATGCAGGCACGCTGTAGGCCGCGGCCTTGGAGAAGAGACGGTCAAAGTTCTTTTGGGTCTGCGCGGCGAACTCTGTGTAGTCGAGGCCCATGACCTCGGCCCCTTTGCGCGCGGTGTGGGCGGTGTAGGCAGGTTCGTTCCGCTTGCCCCGGCGCGGCGGCGGGGCAAGGTAGGGCGCGTCGGTTTCCACAAGGATGCGGTCGATGGGGGCGGCGGCAAAGATGTCGCGCAAGTCCTGGCTTTTGGGGAAGGCGGCGATGCCGGACATGGACAGGTAGAAGCCCAGATCGAGGGCGGTGTGGGCCAATTCTTTGGTCGAGGAGAAACAGTGCATGACGCACGCATAGGCGCCCTGGCGGTATTCTTCGGTCAGGATGCGGGCCATGTCGTCATCGGCGGCACGGGCGTGGATGATCAGGGGCAGGCCTGTTTCGCGTGCGGCGTCGATGTGGATGCGCAGGGAGCGTTGCTGGATATCGGCTGAGTCAGAGGTGTAGTGGTAGTCGAGACCGGTTTCGCCGATGCCCACCAATTTGGGGTGTTGCGCGAGGGCGATCAGGTCATATGTGGTCGCGAGCGGTTCGTCGGCCGCGCTCATCGGATGCGTGCCTGCGGCATAGAACACCGGCGCGTGGGCTTCGGCGATGGCGCGCACCTGGGGTTCGAGCCGCAGCTTGGTGCAGATGGTGACCATGCGGGTGACGCCCGCATCGGCGGCGTTCTGGATGATCTGCGGAAGCTGACCCTCGAAATCCGGGAAGTCGAGGTGGCAGTGGCTGTCGGTGATTTCTGGGGTCATCGGGCGGGGGCCGTGTCGGAAAGCTTGAACAGCGTATCTAGGACGAGTGCGGCAGGGTCAAGGTTGACCGCCCGACCATGGCGCGCGCGGGCCAATGCGGTCTGCGCGGTATCGGCCCAGGCGCGGGCCTGAGCAGCGTGGGGGGCGAGGCGGGTGAGGATCGCGGCCTCGTCCGGGGCGGCTTCGACCTGTGGCGGATGGCCTAGGGCACCGGTGCGGGCGAGACGGGTGAGGGCGACGTCGATGAGGGTGTAAAGCAGGTCGAGTTTTTCTTCGGCCCCGCGTCCGGCAGCGGTTTCGGCCAGCGCCAGAGCGCGGGAGCGGTCGAGATTGGGCAGGGTGCCCATGAGGTGGATGACCTCGCGGTAGAGTTTGAGGCCATCGAGCAGCGACAGGCGCAGGGCGTCGCCAACCGATCCTGCGCTGAGTTCGGCAAGGGCGGCGGCGTCGGGGCCGGGGTCAATGCCCGCTTGCGCCATGGCCTGTTCCATTTGGACCGGGTCGAGTGTGCCCAGTCGCAATGTGCGGCAGCGCGAGCGGATTGTGGGCAAGAGGCGGCTGGGTTGGTGGCAGATGAGCAGGAGCGTGGTGCGCGCCGGGGGCTCTTCCAGCATTTTGAGAAGCGCGTTGGCGGCATTCACGTTCATGTCGTCGGCGGCGTCGATGATCACCACGCGGCGCCCGCCATCGGTGGCGCTGAGTTGGAAGAAGGCGCTGAGGGCGCGGATATCGTCGATGGTGATCTGGTCGCGCAGCCGTTTGGTTTTTTCGTTCTCGGTGCGGTGCACGGATTTGAGGCCCGGATCGGCACCTGCGGCGATGCGGCGGGCGACGGGATGGTCGGGCGAGATGTCGAGCGACGTGGGCACGGGCGCGCCGAACATGTCATTGGGGTCGGGATCAGGCGTGGCCAGTAGGAAGCGGGCGATGCGCCAGGCCAGTGTGGCCTTGCCCACGCCGCGGGGACCCGTGAGGAGCCAGGCGTGGTGCAGGCGGCCGGTGGTGAAGGCATCAAGAAATGTATGCTGTGCCGCGTCCTGACCGATCAGCGTTTGTGCGTCGCGGGGATGCGGGGCGCCGGGAACGCGCGTTGGATCTGGGGTCTCGTCGGCCATGGGATCGCTCTAGCACCCAAGCGGGGAGGGGGGCCAGCCCCCCGGCGCGTGCGCGCCTCCCCTCGTCGTATTTTCAGTCAGACAGAGACAGGTGCGTGTGCACTTTGGCTTGGACGTCGTGTGCGATGGTGTTGATATCGCGGGCGCCATCGATGGTACGGAAACGGTCCGCAAATTCGTCGGCGAGGGCGAGGAAGCCCGCGCGCATTTTTTCCTGTAGGTCGGTGCCGAAATCTTCGAACCGTTCCTCTGTGCCTTGCCGACCTTTCGCGCGGGCGAGCCCTTGGGTGGGGTCCATGTCGATGAGAATCGTGAGGTCTGGCTCACGTCCGATCATCAGCGCGTGCAGCGTGTCGACCTTGGCGCGCAGGTCGCCGCGGCTGAGGCCCTGGTACATGCGTGTGCTGTCGGCGAAGCGGTCGCAGATGACGATTTTGCCTGCGTCGATGGCGGGCTGGATCAGCCGCTCCATATGGTCACGGCGCGCGGCGGTGAAGAGCAGAAGCTCGGTTTCGGCGGACCAGCGGTCGGGGTCGCCTTGCAGGACGAGGGCGCGGATTTCCTCGGCCCCTGGGCTGCCGCCGGGTTCGCGGGTGAGGATCACGTCGTGGCCCTGGGCGCGCAAGTGGTCCGCCAGCAGCCGAGCCTGGGTGGATTTGCCGGAGCCGTCGATGCCTTCGAAAGTGATAAAGTGCCCTGTGGACGTCACGCGCCACCTTCGGGCGCGCCGCCGTCGGTGATGCGATCGATCAGGGACAGGGCGGCGGTCGAGATTTTTGCCAGAAAGCCGCCATGGGCGATGTCCGTCTCGGCCACCAGCGGGATGCGGCGTTCGGGCAGGCCCTCGGGCTGAATCACCAGTTCGGCCAATTCCGTGCCTGCGGCGATTGGGGCCTGGACGGGGCCGGTATAGACCACTTCGGCATCCACGGTGCGGCCCGCGAGGATGGGCAGCAGAACGGTCACGTCTTCGGATGGAACAAGACCCACTTCGGGTTCGGCCCCTTCCCAGACGCGGGCGGTGGCGACGCGGGCCCCCGCCTCGACCACGGTGCGTTCGGCAAACTGGCGGAAGGCCCAGTTTACAATGGCTTCGGATTCCTGGGCGCGGGCGGCCACGGTGTCGAGGCCGGAGATGACAAAGACCACCCTGCGGTCGCCCTGTTTGGCCGAGCCGGTGAGGCCGTAGCCTGCCTCTTGCGTATGGCCGGTCTTGAGACCGTCAGCGCCGATACCGAGGGTCAGGAGCGGGTTGCGGTTGTAGCGGTTCGAGCTTTCCTTTTCGTCGAACAGAAACTCGGTTTCGGCGAACATCGGATAGAATTCGGGATAATCCGTGATCAGTCGTTGTGACAGCAGCCCCAGATCGCGCATCGACATCCGGTGCCCCGCGGCGGGCCAGCCGCTGGAATTGGCGAAAGTTGAGTTGGTCATGCCCATCTCTTGCGCCCGCCGAGTCATCAGCCGGGCAAACCCCGCTTCGGTCCCGTCTGGGCTGAGCGCCTCGGCAATGACCACGCAGGCATCGTTGCCCGACAGCACGATGATGCCGCGGATCAGGTCCTCGACCGTGACACGTTCACCTTGCTGCAAAAACAGGGTCGAGCCGCCAAAGCTGGCCGCGTGGGCCGACGTCACCAGCTCGTCCGTCATCGCAAGCTGGCCGCGCTCTACCGCCTCAAACGCCATATACAGCGTCATCAGCTTGGACATCGATGCGGGCGGCAGGGGCTCGTCCGCGTTCTTGTTCAGCAAAACAGTGCCCGTGGTGTGATCAACCACATAGGCCGCGCTCGCCCGCGTCTCGAACGCGGTGACGGGCAGGGCGGTTGTGGCGATCAGCAGGGCGGCGGCAGCAAGGGGGCGGATCACGGGTTTGATGCTCCTGGTCAGTTGGTGACGGCGTATGCGTCCGTGAACCCTTCGGCCTTGATGGTTTTCAAGAGCTGGCTGCGTTCAGACGCCGTGCCAGCGGGGCCTACGACCACGCGCCAGAACGGCTTGCCGTCACGTTCAAAGGTTTTCACGGTTGGGATGACACCCGCGCTGCGCATCTGCTTGGCCGTCCGCTCGGCATTGCCTTCGATCGAGAAGATGCCGATCTGGATGAACGGTTTGTCCAGGGTCGATGCGCTGGGCCGCGTCGTGACGGCTGCAGGCGTGATTTGAGAGGTGGTGGCGGGCTGGATGCCTTGCGCGGCAGAGGGTGCGGGGGCAGCCGCCGGGGTAATGCCCGATGCCGTGGCGGCGGCGGGTGTCGCCTCGGGCACATCAGACTCCAGTGCCGCGGCAGCGCTTTCGATAGGATCAAGCGTGGTTTCAGTGATCTCGGCAGGGGCGGCAACGGCCTCGGCCTCGATCTCGGGTTCGATGGCCACTTCTTCCTTGCGCAGCGCGGTCACGTTCAACTCAGCCGGTGCACCGGCCAGCATGTTCAACGCTTCGGCGGCGTCCGAACTGATTTGCAGGCGCGGGCCGGGAATGTCGCGTTCGCGGCGGAAGAGCGCCCCCACGACGAATTGGTCGTTTTCGGTGTTGCGGATGATCACTCGCTCGGGGTCAACCACATCCGGGTGCGCGACCCAGACACCGCCCAGCGACGGGCGTCCGTCCCACAGGCCCGCTTCGGTCACGCCAAAGACGTCCGGCGCTTCGACATCACGCTCAACGGTTTTGATGGGCGCGCCGGGTTCCGGGGTGCCTTCAACGGATGTGTTGTCGCGCTTGAACGCATCCATGGCCACAAATTGTCCGCTTTCGTCGCATCCGGCCAACAAGCCAAAGGCAAGAAGGGCCGCAGTGCTGCTGCGAAGGGTGAATCGGGAAGAAGTTCTGCTCATGGACCAAGTCCTTGCCTGCTGTTGCCTGTGTGCCCTTTTCGGGCTGTTTTGATGCCGCGTCCGGCACTTTTTTATCCCGCTGATGCGGTGTTGTAGCGCTACAATAGACCGAGACGGGCAATCTGAAAAGCGCGCGCAAGGGGTGTCGGCAAATTTCCCCGTGACTGTGGCTATTTGCCGAATCGCGCGCGCGGCCCTAAAGCAGGCGCACCGGAGATTTGGCAGAGTGGTCGAATGCGGCGGTCTTGAAAACCGTTGGGCGTGAGAGCGTCCCGTGGGTTCGAATCCCACAGTCTCCGCCACTTTTCTCTTTGCCGCGCGGTGGACATCCCGGACGGGGCGCACATTATCGTGCGAGGGGAGAGGACCATGACGGACAACAGCGAACATCACGGCGCGCAGCTCGATTTTGCGCAGGACATGTCCTATGGCGACTATCTGGGGTTGGATGCGCTGCTGGCGTCGCAGCACCCGCTGTCGGATGCCCATGACGAGATGCTGTTCATCATCCAGCACCAGACGTCGGAATTATGGATGCGGTTGGCCATTCACGAGCTGAACTCGGCGCGCGACGCGATTGGGGCGTGCGATCTGGCCCCGGCGTTCAAGATGCTGACGCGCGTGGCGCGGATATTTGAGCAGTTGAATGGCGCCTGGGATGTGCTGCGCACCATGACGCCCAGCGAATACACAACGTTTCGACCCTCGTTAGGCAATTCGTCGGGCTTTCAGTCGCATCAGTACCGGCTGATTGAGTATATTCTGGGCAATCGGCAGCTTGCAGTGTCAAAGGTACATGAACATCGGGCTGAGGCGTTTTCTGTTTTACAACAAGAGCTTGCGCGGCCCAGCCTGTATCAGGTGGCGTTGGCCCGTTTGGGTGGGCACTTTGACGTCGGCGGTCTTGCCGGGGATGCACACACAGGGTCGTGGAACGCACAGGATCAGGTGCAGGACCTGTGGCAACGGGTCTACGAGGACCCAACCACCCATTGGGAATTGTATGAACTGGCCGAAAAGCTGGTGGACCTTGAGGATTATTTTCGGCGCTGGCGGTTCAACCATGTCACCACGGTCGAGCGGATCATCGGGTTCAAGCGCGGCACCGGGGGAACAGCCGGTGTCAGCTACCTGCGCAAGATGCTGGATGTCGTGCTGTTTCCGGAGCTTTGGAACGTGAGGGGAGCCCTGTAGATGGTTCTGAGAAAAGAGTTTTTTGATCTGCCCGAGGGGGTGATTTATCTGGATGGCAACTCGCTTGGTCCGCTGCCGAAGGGTGCCAAGGAGCGCGTGGCCGCAATGATGCAGGACGAATGGGGTGCGCAACTGATCAAGGGCTGGAACAGCGCGGGCTGGATGGCGCAGCCCAGCCGCGTGGGCGATGCGGTGGGCCGGTTGATTGGGGCGCCTGCAAGCACGGTTGTGATGGGCGACACGTTGTCGATCAAGGTGTTTCAGGCGTTGGCCGCCGCGCTGAAGATACGTCCGGGGCGGAAGGTAATTTTAAGCGATTCCGGGAACTTCCCGACCGACCTTTATATGGCGCAGGGTCTCATCCAGATGCTGGAGGGGGGCTATGAACTGCGGGTTGTCGCGCCCGAGGCGGTAATGGACGCCATCGACGATAGCATTGCGGCAGTGATGCTGACGCAGGTGGATTATCGCACCGGACGCGTCCACGACATGCCGACCATCACTGAACTGGCCCACAGTGCGGGGGCGGTGATGATTTGGGATCTGGCGCACAGCGCGGGGGCGATGCCGGTCGATGTTGCAGGCTGTGGGTGTGAGTTCGCGGTGGGTTGTACGTACAAATACCTGAACGGTGGGCCGGGTGCCCCGGCCTTTATCTATGCGCGCGCGGATCTTACAGATCGGGTGGAGCCTGCGCTGGCCGGGTGGCTCGGGCATGACGCGCCCTTTGCCTTCGATCTCGACTATCGCCCTGCACCGGGTATTGAACGGATGCGTGTGGGCACGCCGCCCGTAATCCAACTGACCGCGCTTGAGGCCGCGCTTGAGGTCTGGGAGGGCATTGATCTGCGGGACCTGCGCGCGGCGTCCCTGGCCTTGCAGGAGGTATTTATTCGGGAGGTCGAGGCGCGGGTGCCGGAGTTGACCCTTGCCAGTCCGCGCGACCCCGAGCAGCGAGGCAGCCAGGTGTCTTTTGCCTTTGAGCACGGCTATGCCGCGATGCAGGCGCTGATTGCGCGGGGCGTCATCGGGGATTTTCGCGCGCCGGATATCATGCGGTTCGGGTTTACGCCCCTGTACCTGGATGAAGGCGACGTGATGGAGGCGGTGGACCATATCGAGGCGGTGATGCGCGACCGGTTGTGGGACAATCCCACCTATATGACACGCCAGCGCGTCACCTAGGGCTTGACGACCGGGGGCCTCAAGGGCCTGATGGCGCAGAAAAGACGGGCCGCAAGAGCCCGACCATCAAGGGAGAGACTGATGACATTCAAGAAACTGCTGGCGGCGACCTGTGTCGCGGCCCTGGGAACGGCTGCGCAGGCCGAGGGCGTGAAGGTGGGGATGATCACCACCCTGTCCGGCGGCGGCGCGGGGCTGGGCATCGACGTGCGCGATGGGTTCCTGCTGGCCGTGAAGGGCAATGACGATATCGAAGTGGTGATCGAGGATGACCAGCGCAAACCAGATATCGCCGTGCAACTGGCCGACAAGATGATCCAGTCCGAAAAGGTCGATGTGATGACCGGGATCATCTGGTCGAACCTCGCGCTCGCCGTGGTGCCCGCAGCGACCGCACAGGGCAAGTTCTACCTGTCGCCCAATGCCGGGCCGTCGCCGCTGGCGGGCAAGGGGTGTCACGAGAATTACTTCAATGTCAGCTGGCAAAATGATGCGTTTTCCGAAGCGGCTGGCACCGCACTCAGCGGAGAGGCGGGCAAGGTGTTCCTGATGGCCCCGAACTATCCGGCGGGTCAGGACATCATGGCGGGCTTCAAGCGCACCTATCAGGGCGAGATCGCGGCGGAAGTTTATACCAAGCTGGGCCAGACCGACTATGCCGCCGAGATTGCGCAGATGCGGGCGAGCGATGCCGACCAGATCTATTTCTTCCTGCCTGGGGGCATGGGAATTTCCTTTATGAAGCAATATGCTGGCTCGGGTGTGGGCAAACCCGTCTCTGGCCCGGCCTTCAGCTTTGATCAGGGCATCTTGGGTGCGATTGGCGATGCCGCGGTGGGGGCCAAGAACACCGCACATTGGTCGAAGGACCTGGATGTGCCGGGCAATGCGGACTTCGTGGAGGCATTTCAGGCCGAGTATGGCCGTTTGCCGTCGATCTATGCGGCGCAAGGCTTCGATACGGGTCTTCTGCTGGCATCTGCTGCGGCCAAGGCCGATGTGGAGGACGCGGATGCCTTCCGGGCCGCGCTGAAAGAGGCGGATTTCCAGTCGGTGCGGGGCAAATTTTCCTTTGCGGACAACCATCACCCGGTGCAGGACATCTATATGCGAGAGGTGGTGAAAGAGGGCGATCTAGTCACAAACCGGATCGTGGCCACCGCTGCGACGGATCACAGCGATCCCTACGGTGCCGACTGCAAGATGTGATGCCCTTGGCCTTGGCGTGTGTGCCAAGGCTTTTCACTATAACAAAGGGTTGCGAGGTGATCTTCACCTCGCAAGGCGGGGTGAATGAGCGCACTTCTGTTGATCGAGCAGGTGCTGAACGGGCTGCAATCGGGGATTATGCTGTTCCTGATGGCGGCGGGTTTGACGCTGATCTTCGGGGTCATGGGCCTGATCAACCTGGCGCATGGGTCGCTCTATATGATCGGGGCCTTTGCCGCAGCGGCGGTCGCGGGGGCGACGGGGTCGTTTGTGCTGGCCCTGATCGCCAGCCTGATCGCCGCCGCCGCCGCAGGCGCGGTCATCGAGGTCGGGGTGATCCGTCGGCTGTACGACCGTGACCATCTGGATCAGGTGCTGGCAACCTTTGCGCTGATCCTGATCCTGTCCGAAGGCACACGTTGGGTGTTCGGATCGTTTCCGCTGTATCTGGACGTGCCCGCCGCGCTTGCAGGGCCGGTGACCCTGCCCGGCGGTATCCAATACCCGGCCTATCGCTTGCTGATCATCGTCATGGGGCTGCTCGTGGCGGCGGGCCTGTTCCTGCTGATCGCCCGCACGCGCATCGGTATCCAGATCAGGGCTGGTGAAAGTGATCGTGAGATGATCGCGGCCCTTGGTGTCGACATATCAAGGCTTTACACGCTGATCTTCGCGTTAGGAGCCGCGCTTGCTGGCCTGGCTGGGGCGCTGGTCGGAGCGATCCAATCGGTGCAGGTCGGGATGGGTGAACCGGTGCTGATCCTGGCCTTTGTCGTGATTGTCATCGGTGGCATCGGGTCGATCAAGGGGGCCCTCGTCGGTGCCCTGTTGGTTGGTCTGACAGACACGCTGGGCGGCGTGCTCTTGCCGCTGGCACTGAGCGGGATCATGGACGCCTCTGCGGCAACATCTGTGGGGTCGGCACTGGCGTCGATGTCGATCTATATCCTGATGGCTGTCGTGCTGATCTTTCGGCCCACGGGCCTTTATGGCACGGCATGATGCAGCGCGAGACGGTTCTCAATACACTGGTCTTCCTCCTGCTGCCTGCGGTGGCTGTGGCGGCGCTCGTGTTGGACGAACCTTTCACCATCACGCTCGCCACACGCGCCGCCATTCTGGCGCTTGCCGCGGTCGGCCTGAACCTTGCGCTGGGTATTGGGGGACTGGTCAGCCTGGGGCACGCCGTTTTCTTTGGTCTGGGCGGCTACGCGATGGGCATTCTGGCAAGCCACGCGCAAAACTATGCGCCGCTTGATCTGGGCCTGTTCACGGTCGAGGGCACGAAATCCATGCCGGTGATCTGGCTGGTGGCCGTGATCACCAGCGCGCTGGTGGCGCTGCTGATTGGCCTGTTGGCGCTGCGCACGGCGGGGGTGTATTTCATCATGATCACGCTCGCCTTTGGGCAGATGTTTTACTATTTCGCTATTTCCTGGCCTGCTTACGGGGGCGAGGATGGGCTGAGCATCTATGTGCGCAACGACTTTCCGGGGCTGAACACGCTGGACCCGATCCAGTTCTTTGCATTGGTCTTTGGCCTGTTGGCCCTCGTGCTGTGGCTGATGGGGCGCATTGAACGCTCGGCCTTTGGGCTGGCGCTGGGGGCGGCGCGGCAAAACGCGGTGCGGGTTGAAACCGTTGGCCTGTCGCCCTTTCACTTGCGGCTGGTCGCCTTTGTGATTTCGGGGGCAGTGACAGGGCTGGCAGGCGCGCTTTTTGCCGATCTCAACCGCTTTGTGTCGCCCACCATGTTCAGTTGGCAGATGTCGGGCGAGTTCATCGTGTTTATCGTGCTGGGCGGGATTGGGCGGCTCTATGGCCCTGTGGTGGGCGCGTGCCTTTTTGTGCTGCTGGAACACATGCTGAGTGGGGTCAGTGAGTATTGGCTGATCTATCTGGGGGCAATCCTGTTGTTTGTGGTGCTTTTTGCCCGTGGGGGCGTGATCGGCGCGCTTGCGGGGCAGGGGGTGCGCCATGACTGAGGCGCTGCTGGACATTCGGGGGCTGTCGAAATCCTTTGGCGCGCTGAAAGCCACTGACGATGTGTCGTTGACCGTGCAGTCCGGGGAAATCCATGCGCTGATCGGGCCCAATGGCGCGGGCAAGTCCACGCTGATCCAGCAGATTGCGGGTGGGTTGGCGCCGGATGCGGGGCGTATCGTGTTTGACGGGGCGGAGATCACGGATCTTGGCACGGCGGCGCGGGCGCAGGCGGGGCTGGCACGCACGTTCCAGATCAGCGCGCTGGCGATGGAGAATACGGTGCTGGAAAATGGAGTGCTCGGCGCTGTTGGTGCGTCGGGCGCAGTGTGGCGGTTTTTTGGCCCGGTGATGCGTGGGACGGCTGTGCGATCAGCGGCAGAGGCGGCGCTGGAACGTGTGGGGCTGGCCGATGCGGCGCGCAAGCGGGTGAGCGATCTGAGCCACGGGCAGCGGCGTTTGCTGGAAGTGGCCGTCGCGCTGACCTTGCGCCCGAAGCTGTTTGTGATGGATGAACCCATGGCCGGTCTGGGCGCGGAAGGATCGGCGCGTATGACCGGATTTCTGGATGCGCTGCGGGCCGAGTCGCCGATCCTGCTGGTCGAGCATGATATGGATGCCGTTTTTGCCCTTGCTGATCGGATTTCGGTGTTGGTGGCAGGGCGCGTGATTGCGACCGGGACACCGGACCAGATTCGGGAGGATGCCGAGGTGCGCGCCGCCTATCTGGGTGAGGAGGTGGTGCCATGACCTTGCTGCGCGTGGAAGGGGTTGAGGCGGGCTATGGTGCGGCGCAGGCGCTTTTTGGCGTTGATCTGAGTCTGGAAGAGGGTGAGGTGCTGGCACTTTTGGGTCGCAACGGGATGGGCAAGTCGACCACCATCCGCGTGATTTGCCGTCTGATCCGGCAGAGCGCGGGGCGGGTCGTGTTTGGCGGGCAGGACATGGCCCAGACGCCGCCGCATGTGGCGGCGCGCGCGGGGTTGGGTCTGGTGCCCGAGGGGCGCCGTGTCTTTGCCCGGCTCAGCGTGCAGGAGAACCTGTTGGCCGCCGCGCGGCCCGGCCATTGGGATATGGCGCGGGTGACGGGCCTTTTCCCACGGCTGGGGGAGCGGATGACGCAAAGCGCGGCGCATCTGTCGGGCGGCGAGCAGCAGATGCTGGCGATTGGCCGCGCGCTGATGACGAACCCGCGGCTGATGCTGCTGGACGAGGCAACCGAGGGGCTGGCCCCTGTGGTGCGGCAGGAGATTTGGGCGGCCCTCGATGCGGTGCGGCGTGAGACGGGGCTGTGCCTGCTGGTCGTGGACAAGTCGCTGGCGGAACTGGGCCGGATTGCCGAGCGCGCGGTCATTCTGGAACGGGGGCGGTCGGTGTGGCACGGGGCGATGGCGGATGTGTCAGGCGATGTGGCGACCCGCTATCTCGGGGTGTGATCCCCGCGTTGGGCGGGCAGGCGCGCGGCGACAAGTGTGACCAGTACAAAAAGTGCTGCTGCGACGCACACGATGGTCGGCCCGGTCGGCGTGTCAAAGTGATAGGCCGCCGCCAGCCCCCCCAGCGCCGACCCGCAGCCGACCCCTGCGGTTGTCAGGGCCATCGCCTCGGGCGTGCGCGACAGCGGGCGCGCGACGGCAGGGGGGATCACAAGCAGCGCGCCGATCAACAGTGCCCCCACAACCTTGATCGCAACCGCCACTGTCACGGCGAGTGCTGCGGTGACGACCATCTGTTCGGTCCGGGCCGAGATGCCGCTGGATTGCGCCAGATCAGGGTTCAGCGTGGCGGTGAGCAAGCGCTGCCAGCGCCAGACAATCAGGCCAATCACCACGGCGGCCCCCGCCCAGATCACAGCAAGATCACCCTTTGATACGGCCAGGATGTCCCCAAAAAGATAGCCCATCAGGTCCACACGCACGCCCGACAGAAGGGAGACGGCGACAAGCCCGACGGCGAGCGCGGAATGTGCCAGCACGCCCAGCAGGGTGTCTTCGGCCAGACCCCGCCCCGACAGGGACTGTACCAGCACGGCCATCACCAGTGCGGTCGCCAGAACGCCGACCATGATCGGCCCCTGAAACGCCAGCGACAGCGCAACGCCCATCAACGCGGCATGGGCTGTCGCATCGCCGAAATAGGCCATGCGCCGCCACACCACAAAGCAGCCAAGCGGGGCCGCAGCAAGCGCGGTGCCGACACCGGCAAGGCCCGCGCGCACAAGAAAATCGTCAAGCATCTTCGTGATCGTGTTCGTGGTCGTGATGATGATGATGGTGGTCGTGCTGGTGGCGATACAGCGCAAACGCGCCCTGGGTGCCGGTGCCAAACAGGGCACGGTACTCGGGCGCATCCTGCACGACGGCGGGCGTACCCTGACAGCAGACATGCCCGTTCAGGCACAACACGCGGTCCGAGGCCGACATCACCACATGCAGGTCGTGGCTGACCATCAAGACGGCGCAGCCCAGTTGATCGCGCACATCGGCGATCTGGTGGTAAAAGGCCGCGGCTCCCGGTTGGTCGAGCCCCTGCGTCGCCTCGTCCAGGATCAGCAGATCGGGTTCCATCAACAGCGCCCGCGCCAGCAAAACGCGCTGAAACTGCCCGCCGGACAGGCCACGCATCTGCCGTTCGATCAGGGTTGGTACACCGGCCTTGGCAAGCGCGCGCGCCATTGCATCTGCCGAATGGCGATGCGGCAGGCACAAAAAGCGTCCCACTGTCAGGGGCAGGTAACTGTCCATGTGCAACGCCTGCGGCACATAGCCGATGCGCAGCCCCCGGACCTGATCCACGCGCCCCTTGAGCGGACGCAGCGCCCCGATCAACCCTTTGACCAGCGTGGACTTGCCCGACCCGTTCGGGCCCACGATGGTCACGATCTCGCCCCGGTCAATGTGAAAGTCGACGTCACGCAGCGCCGCGCCGCTGCCATGACCCAGCGTGAGACCTTCGGCGGTCATCAGGCGCATGGGGTGTCCTCGATACAGGCCGGGCAGATGCCCATGGCTTCGACCACCGTGCGTTCGATGCGAAAACCCGCGGCGGCGGCGGCTTCGCCCAGACGTCCCTTGCCGGTGGCTGTATTCGCCTCGGCCACCGATTTGCAGCGCGTGCACACCAAAAAGGCAGGCGCGTGGTCTTCGCCCAGATGCGCGCAGGCAATATAGGCGTTCAGCCCCTCGATCTTGTGCGCAAATCCCG
Organism: Pseudomonadota bacterium; assembly: GCA_039179785.1. Taxonomy (GTDB): domain Bacteria; phylum Pseudomonadota; class Alphaproteobacteria; order Rhodobacterales; family Rhodobacteraceae; genus Tateyamaria. The sequence goes on from JBCDEK010000036.1 coordinate 19,099, forward strand.
CGCCGGTCAGGAAATCCAACGCCCGATAGGCGACGGGCGGGGCCGCGCCCATGCCTTCTTTGGCCAGGATCGCAAGCACATCATAGGCGCCCAAGGCACGGTGTTCCGCCAGCAGGATTTCAAGCGTGCGCTTGCGCACGCGGGTGAACTTGAGATTGTGCGCGACGCAATGCGCCTCGGCCCGGTCGAGGGTCGAGCGGACGCAATCGGCATGGTCGTGCTTGTGAAAACCAAGGGGGGGCATGGGGTGTCGGGTCCGGGCCATCAAGTTTGGGGTTGATATGTTATACTATGACATATAGCAAGCCCAATTGAATGTTATAACATATCAATTCTTGGGGGCCTGATGCGCACTTTACTTCCTTCCACACTCGTAGCCTTGCTTGGGTCGACCGCTTTGGCGGACGCCCCGCGGGTCGTTGTCGATATCGCGCCGGTGCACAGCATCGTGGCCGCTGTCATGGATGGGGTCGGGGCACCGGACCTGCTTATTCCCGCGGGCGCGTCACCGCATGGCTACAGCCTGCGCCCGTCAGAGGCTCAGGCGCTGTCCGACGCCGATCTGGTTGTCTGGGTCGGCGAGGGATTGAGCCCCTGGCTTGAAGGTCCCATCGAAACGCTGGCTGAGAAGGCGCATCACGTGTCGCTGCTGGGCCTGCCCGATACCATCCTGCTGGACATTCGCGAGGGTGCCACCTTTGCGGCGCACGATCATGATCATGGGGATCACGCCCACGCGGACAAAGCGCATGACGACCACGAGGGCCATGACCATAAGGAAGCCGGGCATGACGACCACGATCACGACGACCACGATCACGACGAGCACGCCCATGATGAGCATGCCCATGACGCCCATGGTGACAAAGAGGCGGGCCATGACGACCACGGGCACGAGGATCACGACCATGACCACGCAGCGCATGATGACACGCATGAAGAGGCCGGGCACGATGACCATGGGCACGCACATGCCGACGGGATTGACCCCCACGCCTGGCTTGACCCACGCAACGCGGTGATCTGGGCTGCGGCCCTGGCCGAAGAACTGGCCGAACTGGATCCGGGCAACGCACAGGCCTATGCAGACAATGCGGCGACCTTTGAAAGCAATATCAATGCGATGATTGGCGACATTGAAGTAAAGCTCACGTCGGTTACATCGCGTGACTTCGTCGTCTTTCACGATGCCTATCAGTACTTCGAAACTCGGTTTGGCTTGACGGCGGCCGGGGCGATATCGGCCTCCGACGCCGAAGACCCCAGCCCCAAACGCGTCGCGGAACTGCGCGAAGAGATTGAACAGCTTGGCGCTGTCTGCGCGCTGACCGAACCGCAGTTCAACCCCGGCATCCTCAACGCCTTGGGCGATGTCCGGTTGGGCGAGATTGATCCGCTTGGTGTGGCCTTTGAGCCGGGCAAAGACCTCTATGCCAATGTGATCCGCGGCATGGCGGACAGCCTGACAGGGTGCCTGAACTAGGATCAGACCTCCTTTGGTCCAAAAAGTGCGTCAGTCCGGCCTGGCTTTGACAGGTGGCTGTCGCACAAGGGCACGGTGCCCTTGTCGGTGAGGTGCTGTGCGTGTCGCGCGATGATCCCTGACCTTGTGATTGCGCGTCAGCCCGACGGCTGGCGCGCCTGCAGACAAAATCCACGGGAGCATCGCCGAAAGGCGCTGCCATACCCCGTTGAGCACGATGAGTGATTGAATACTATCCTGCCGCTATTCTGCCGCGTGCCGGTTGCTCACCGCCTCAAGCAGGCGGGGGATCTTGTCCTTGAAGCGAAAGAACCCGTGGGTGGCGTAGGGCCAGGCTGCGCTGTCATAGGCGCGGCGCGCGCGGCGGATGGGGGGCATATCGCCCCGCCCGGCCAGCGCTGCGATCACATCAGCAGCCGGACCCACCGGGGCATAGGGTGTGACGATCTGATCTGCGCGCATGTCTTGCACCCAGGTCTGTATCGCCTCCGGTGTGGGCGGGATGTGGGATACGGTGCCCAGGCGTGCGCCATACCGCGCCACGGCATCTTGCGCCGCCGCTGCGGCAAATTCCGTCACATGGGGGGCCATTTTGAGAGGTGACAGGCCCGACCGCGTGGCAATGACAGCCGTGGCGACGGGCGTGATCCTGGCATCAAGCAGAAAGCCCGGGCTCAGATCGTCGTCATGCAGGACAAGGACGGTGCGGTCCGATGGCACGGGCCGGTCCGCGTCTGGCAGCGGCATGGCATCCGGTTTCGGCGGCCCGGAAAGGGCGTGCGCTTCGCCTGCCAATTGCCACTTCGGCGCAAACCGCCCTTCGGTGTATTTCGAGATGTTGGAGGTGCGCGCCAGATATGTCTTGCCCGGGGTCTGAATGCCCGCCACCCAGCGCCAGCTGAGCGTGTTTGACGCAGGGTCCCCGTCCAGCAGGTGCCGCAGGAAGAAATCGGCGCCCAGCTCCCATGGCAGGCGCAGCGTAAAGATCCAGATCGATGCGAACCACATGCGGGCGTGATTGTGCAGATATCCTGTCTCGACAAGCTCTTGCGCCCAACTGTTAAAGCAGTCGATGTCGGTCTGACCGGTGCACGCTGCCTCCCACCGGTCGCGCAGCCCGGACTGCGTCTGCACCTGGTCGAGCGCGCCTTTGAGCGCCGTCTTGTACTGTCCCCAGACGGCAGGGCGCATCTCAAGCCAGCCCTTCCAATAGGTGCGCCAATAGACCTCTTGGATGAACTTCTCGGCGGCGCTGGCGCTGTGGCGGGCAAGCGTGGCCTCGAGCACCTCGGCCTCGGTTATCAGGCGTGCCCGAATGTAGGGCGACAGGGTTGAAACGCCTGTATGTGCATCCCGGCCCAGATCATAGTTGCGCCGCGCGGCATAGTCCCGCCCGGCATGAGGCAGGAATGCATGCAGTTTCTCAAGCGCTGCGGTGCGGGTCGGGGGAAAGCGGTCCAAGGCGTCTGACATGGACCGGAGGTAAGCCGGGACCCTCCGCGGTCAACGCTCACAGAACCGGCTTGCCGGAGCGCGCGCCGCTTGCCACCATCATCAGCCCCCCGATCACGGCAATGTTCTTGAAAAACAAAGAGAGTTCGGTGCGGGCGAGATCGCCAGTCATGGACCAGAATGGATGCAGCAGTACATTGACCGCAATCGTGTGCGCGATCAGTACGATCGCTGCCACTTGCGCGACGCGTCCTATCCCTGCGGCGACGGCCAACCCACCTCCAAGTTCCACCGCGATGACGGCGAGGATCAAGACGGCTGGAAACGGCAGGCCAACAATTGTCATAGCCTCAATGGACCTCTCGGGGGTCACGATTTTGTCGATGCCGCCGAGGATAAAGAGAGAGGCGAGAATGATGCGCCCGGCGTGGAAAAGGATCGGCATGGTGGTCCCCAATCATGTGTGTGGTAAACTAATACGTATTTCGCAGTAAATTGAGGTCAAGCGCACGGACCACAGGATGACGACCTGCTCTTGCAGCCCCCGAGAGCCGATACTAAGACTCGGGTAACTTCTCTGCGGGTATGGTCTCGCGGAAGTCTGACGAGGCAGAACATCATGCGCGATCCCATCGATCAATTTGCACATATCACCGACAACCTGGTCCCCATGGTGGTTGAACAAACCAGCCGGGGAGAACGGGCTTACGACATTTTCTCGCGCCTGCTTAAGGAACGGATCATCTTTATCAACGGTCCGATCCACTCGGGAATGAGCCACCTGGTCGTGGCCCAGCTTCTGCACCTTGAGGCGGAAAACCCCAGCAAAGAGATCAGCATGTACGTCAATTCGCCCGGTGGCGAAGTCACCGCAGGCTTTTCAATCTACGATACGATGCAGTACATCAAACCCAAAGTGTCGACGCTGATCTGTGGCATGGCGGCATCGATGGGGTCGGTTATCGCAATCGGGGGCGAGCCTGGCATGCGGTTCGCGTTGCCCAATTCCGAAGTGATGGTGCACCAGCCCTCGGGCGGGTCGCAGGGCATGGCGGCAGATATCCTGATTTCCGCCCGCCACATCGAACGCACGCGCGAACGGATTTACCAGATGTATGTGAAACACTCTGGTCAGGATTACGAAACAGTGCAGCAGGCGCTGGACCGTGACACCTGGATGACCCCGGAAGAGGCCAAGGAATGGGGTCATATCGACGAAATCGTCGACCAGCGGGCAAAATCGGACGATGACGAAAGCTGAACTTCCGAGCGCCCCTCACGGGGCGCGTGATCAGACGACCTGGTCGGACAAAAAGACGATTGTGGACCCCGCGGGCCTGCCCTAAGCTGGTGGGCAACGCGAGGCGCGCCGGAGATTTCCGGCACCTGGAATGGCGGCAATTGCCGGGAAGGATGCGACATGGCCACGAATTCGGGCGGCGACAGCAAAAATACCCTCTATTGCAGCTTCTGCGGCAAAAGCCAGCACGAGGTGCGCAAGCTGATTGCGGGGCCCACGGTCTTCATCTGTGATGAATGTGTTGAACTGTGCATGGATATCATCCGCGAAGAGACGAAGGCGTCCGGCCTGAAGTCCACGGATGGCGTGCCCACGCCCAAGGATATCTGTGAGGTGCTCGATGACTACGTAATCGGCCAGGCCATGGCCAAGCGCGTGTTGTCTGTCGCCGTGCACAACCACTACAAGCGCCTGAACCACGCCCAGAAGGGCGGGGATATCGAACTGGCGAAGTCCAACATCCTGCTGATCGGCCCCACGGGTTGCGGCAAGACGCTGCTGGCCCAGACGCTGGCGCGCATTCTGGATGTGCCGTTCACGATGGCCGATGCGACAACCCTGACCGAAGCGGGTTACGTGGGCGAGGATGTCGAGAACATCATTCTCAAGCTGCTGCAAGCGTCCGAATACAACGTCGAACGCGCGCAGCGCGGCATCGTCTATATCGACGAGGTCGACAAGATCACGCGCAAGTCCGAAAACCCGTCCATCACCCGCGACGTGTCGGGTGAGGGCGTGCAGCAGGCGCTCTTGAAACTGATGGAAGGCACCGTGGCCTCAGTCCCGCCGCAAGGCGGGCGCAAGCATCCGCAGCAGGAATTCCTGCAAGTGGACACCACGAACATCCTGTTCATCTGCGGTGGCGCTTTCGCGGGTCTCGACAAGATCATCGCCCAACGCGGCAAGGGGTCGGCCATGGGCTTCGGCGCTGATGTGCGCGATAATGACGAGCGTGGTGTGGGTGAGATTTTCACCGATCTTGAACCCGAGGATCTGCTAAAGTTCGGCCTGATCCCGGAATTTGTCGGTCGTCTGCCCGTTCTGGCCACGCTTGAAGACCTGGACGAAGACGCGCTTGTCACGATCCTGACCCAACCCAAGAACGCACTGGTCAAACAATACCAACGCCTGTTCGAGTTGGAAGACACGACGCTGACCTTCACCGAAGACGCGCTGAGCGCGATTGCCAAACGGGCCATCGAACGCAAGACCGGCGCCCGTGGCCTGCGGTCGATCCTCGAAGATATCCTTCTCGACACCATGTTCGAACTGCCGGGCCTCGAGTCGGTGACCGAAGTCGTGGTGAACGAAGAGGCGGTGACATCCGACACAGCCCCCCTGATGATCCATGCCGAGGCCGAGAAAGAACCGGCCTCGGCAAGCTGATCAAAACAGACTGTTTGAGAATGAAGGCGGGCCCGGTCCCGCCTTTTTCTTTGTCTTGATGGCGCGGTATCAGAAAGAAAGGACATCACATGTCGATCAAACGCATTCATTCGGGTGGCGCATACGAACCCAAGGTCGGCTATTGCCGGGCCGTTGCCGCGGGCGACTGGATTCACGTGGCGGGCACCGTGGGCACGGGCACAACCGCGGTCGAACAATGCCGTTCGGCGCTGGACATCATCAGCAACGCGCTGGCCGAGTTCGACGCGGATTTCAGCCACGTGGTGCGCGTGACCTACATGCTGCCCGACCGCAACGAATTTCCCCCATGCTGGCCCATGCTGAGGGACGCGTTTGGCGACAATCCACCGGCGGCAACAATGATCGAGTGCGGGTTGATCACACCCGAGGACCGGATCGAAATCGAAGTCACCGCCTATCGCGGCGACTGACCGGAAGCGCACCCGCGCCGCACGCAGATGTGCCGCCTTGTCCACTGGACGCGGCGGGCGTGATGCGTCATAGACAGGAACAAATGTCGGAGGCAAAACATGGGCATTCTCAACACGCTTTTGCGGGCCGTCACATGGTGGAACGGCCAGACCCTCAACACGCAGCTCTTTACGGCGCGCAAGGGTGTGAAAGTGGGCGAAGACAGCCAGGGCAACGTGTTTTACAAAACACAGGACGATGCGCGTCGTTGGGTGATTTACAACGGTGAGGCCGAGGCGAGCCGCGTTGACCCCGAATGGCACGGCTGGCTGCACCGCACCTGGGATGAACCACCGACCGACAAACCGTTAAAGCGCAAGGACTGGGAAAAACCGCACCAGCCCAACCTGACCGGCACGGCGTTGGCCTATGCGCCTGCGGGTTCGATCCGGCGGGCGGACCCGGCGGACCGCTCTGACTACGAAGCGTGGACACCCGAATAAATGGCCGAGAACACGACCGAGGTTCTGGTGGGCGGCGTGGTGCTGGCGGCGGCCATTGGCTTTGCCGTCTACGGCGCACAGGTCGCCGGGCTGGGCAATAGCGGTGGGTCGACCTATCCGCTGACGGCGAGCTTTCGCAGCCTCGAAGGGGTGAATATCGGGACTGATGTGCGCCTTGCCGGGGTCAAGGTCGGGACCGTGACGGATGTGGCGCTCAATGCCGATACATATCGCGCCGACACGGTGGTGTCCTTGCGCGCTGACACTCAGATTCCCGATGACAGTTCCATCATCATCAGTTCCGAAGGACTGCTTGGCGGCAATTTCGTGGAAATCGTGCCCGGCGGCTCGCCCTTCTATTTCGAATCCGGTGACGAAATCCTCGATACCCAAGGCTCGGTCAGCCTGATTTCATTGCTGCTCAGGTTCGTGTCCGGGGGCGAAGAGGGATGAGGGCGCGCGCCGCTTTGACGGCGGCGCTGGCGGTGGTGGTCTGCACCGGCGCCGCCATGTCCCAGCAGGCCACAGAACGTGCCACTGGGGCGGTGCTGCGCGGGCTCGACAAATTCAGCGGCGAGGTGGTGGATATCGAGATGCCCGCCGGTCGCACGGTGCGCTTTGAGCGGCTCAACATCACCCTGACCGAATGCCGCTATCCCTCCGGCAACCCCTCCAGCAACGCCTATGCTGGCCTGCAAATCACCGAGATTGGCCGCGAGGGTGTGGTATTTTCAGGCTGGATGATCGCGTCAGCGCCGGCCCTGAATGCTATGGAACATCCGCGTTATGACGTTTGGGTCATGCGCTGCACCACCTCCTGAAACGTCGCCACAGGCACCGCTCCGAAATCAGCTTTGTGCACGGTCAAGGCGCGCTCCAACCGCGCGTGATAGGTTGCGCGGCTGATTTCCCGCGCGCCCAGACTGGCCAGGTGGGTGGTCAGGAATTGTGTGTCAAACAGCGCAAAGCCCGCACGTCGCAGATGATCCACCGTCGCTGCCAGCGCCATCTTTGACGCATCCGTGCGGCGTGAAAACATGCTTTCCCCGAAAAAAGCACCTTTGAGAACAACGCCATAGACGCCGCCGACCAGTTGCCCGCCGTCCCACACCTCGATCGAGCGCGCCTGCCCACGCGCGTGCAGCGCCAGATATAGCCGCCGAATTTCGGGATTGATCCACGTGTCGATGCGGTCGGCGCATCCATCAACGACACCTGCGAAATCGGTATCCAGCTTTAGCGTCCAGGTCGTGCGCCGCATGGCCCGCGCCAGCGACCGCGACATGTGGAACCCGCCCAGCGGCAGCACGCCTCGCATCCGCGGATCGACCCAGAACACCTCTGGATCATCGCGCGACTCTGCCATGGGAAAGATGCCCGCGGCATAACCCTGCAACAGCAGATCAGGAGTCAATCGGATGTCGTCTTTCATGGGCGGGTCCACCGGGGTTCACCCGATCTTACGCCCCTCGCCAGACATAAAAAAGGGACCGCCGCAGCGATCCCTTGCCAATTCGTGCGTATCGGATCAGTCCGCCTGCGCCTCAAGCCATTTTTCCAGCCAGTGGATATTGTAGTCGCCGGTGTGGATGTCCTTTTCCGCCAGCAACGCGTGGAACAACGGCACAGTCGTGTCGATGCCGTCAATGATCAACTCGCCCAAGGCCCGGTTCAGCCGTGCCAGTGCTTCGGCCCGGTCGCGGCCATGCACGATCAGCTTGCCGATCAGGCTGTCGTAGTAGGGCGGAATGGAATAGCCGTCATACAGCGCCGAATCCATGCGCACACCCAAGCCCCCCGGCGCATGATACTGCGTGATCCGACCGGGCGAGGGTGAGAAGTTGGGCAGCTTTTCGGCGTTCAGGCGCACTTCGATCGAGTGTCCGTTGATCTCCAGATCGTCCTGCTGGAACGACATGTCCATGTCCGATGCCACCCGGATTTGCTCGCGCACCAGATCGACGCCAAAGATGGCTTCGGTCACCGGATGCTCGACCTGCAACCGCGTGTTCATCTCGATGAAATAGAACTCGCCGTTTTCATACAGGAACTCGATGGTGCCTGCGCCGATATAGTTGATCTTGGCCACAGCCTCTGCACAGACGCGCCCAATCTCGGCCCGCTCTTGCGTGCTGATCGCGGGGCCTGGGGCCTCCTCGAACACCTTCTGGTGACGGCGTTGCAGCGAACAGTCGCGCTCGCCCAGATGCACCGCGCGGCCCTTGCCGTCGCCAAACACCTGAATTTCGATGTGCCGCGGCGTGGTCAGGTATTTCTCGATATACACCTCGTCATTGCCAAAGGCCGCCTTGCCCTCAGCCCGCGCGGTCATGAACGCGCTTTCCATATCGGCAGCGGTCTGCGCCACCTTCATGCCGCGCCCGCCGCCCCCGGCGGTGGCCTTGATGATGACGGGATAGCCGAATTCCTGACCGATGGCCTTCGCCTCGTCCAGCGTGGCCACGCCCCCGTCGGAGCCAGGCACACACGGCACACCAAGGTCCTTCATCGTGTCCTTGGCGGTGATCTTGTCACCCATGACACGGATGTGTTCGGCGGTCGGGCCAATGAAGGTCAGGCCGTGATCTTCTACGATCTGCACAAACTGCGCATTCTCCGACAGAAAGCCATAGCCAGGGTGGATCGCCTCCGCCCCCGTGATCTCGCAGGCCGAGATGATGGCCGGGAAACTCAGGTAGGATTGCGGCGACGCAGGCGGGCCAATGCAAACACTCTCGTCCGCCATACGCACATGCATGGCATCCGCGTCGGCAGTCGAATGCACGGCGACAGTCGCAATGCCCATCTCACGCGCCGCGCGGATGACGCGCAGGGCAATCTCTCCGCGGTTGGCAATCAGGATTTTGTTGAACATCTGCCGATCCTTATTCGAGGATCACAAGCGGGGCGCCAAACTCCACGGCTGCGCCATCGTCCACCAGGATGCGCTTGACCGTGCCTGCGCGCGGGGCAGGGATGTGGTTCATGGTCTTCATCGCCTCGACGATCAGCAGCGTGTCGCCTTCGCTGACCTGCTGGCCCACCTTGATAAAGGACGGCGCGCCAGGCTCGGCTTGCATGTAAACGGTGCCGACCATGGGCGAGGTGACGGCACCGGGGTCGCTGGCGGGGTCCGCGGGCGCATCCGCAACGGGGGCGGCGGGGGCTGCTGCCGGAGCGGGCGCTGCGGCAGGGGCAGGCGAGGCAACCTGGGCCACCACCTGTTGCGCCATATGGCGCGAGACGCGCACGTTCAGACTGTCATCTTCGCCGTACTCGCGCTTGACCTGCAATTCCGTCAGATCGTTTTCGCGCAGCAGTTCCGCCAGGGCCTGGATAAAGGCCACATCCGCATCATGGTTGCTCTTTGTCATTCTTGTCCTCAACCGTTTGGTCTTTGCCGTGCCGTCCCATGCGCGGCCGGTCATGCTCAACGCTGCTTATAACCGTGCAATGACGCAGAGGAAAGCGCCCTGACACACCATTGGTGCGTCCACACGCATCGCAACGCCCAAATGCAAAGAAACCGGCCCCGCAAAGGACCGGCCTCCCATCATCCAATCCCCCCAGTTCAGTCAGATGGCGAGGTATTCCGACCGCAATTCCTCGTTCTCAAGCACTTCGGCGGCGGTGCCGTCGAACACGATCCCACCGGTGTCGAGGATCACCGCCCGATCCGCCAGTTGCAGCGCGCGCACGGCGTTCTGTTCCACAATGACAGTGGTGATTCCCTGTTCCTTGATCACGCTCAGCGTCTTTTCGATCTCGTCCACGATGACCGGCGCCAGCCCTTCGTAGGGTTCGTCCAGCAACAGCACCTTGATGTCGCGGGCCAGCGCACGCGCAATCGCCAGCATCTGCTGTTCTCCGCCCGAAAGGGTCGTGCCCTCTTGGGTGCGGCGCTCGCCCAGACGGGGGAACAGATCGTAAAGCCGCTCGATCGACCAGCCGATGGGGGGTGCGATCTGCGCCAGCTTCAGGTTCTCTTCCACCGTCAGACCGGGAATGATCCTGCGATCTTCGGGGACAAGGCCCAGACCCGCCTGGCTTGCCTCATGGCTCGACATCTTGTGCAGCGGCTGGTGGTCCAGCCAAATCTCTCCGTGCCGCACTTCGGGGTCACCGATCCGGGCGATGGACCGCAAGGTCGATGTCTTGCCCGCGCCGTTCCGGCCCAACAGGGCAAGGATTTCGCCCTCGTGCACGTTAAAGCTGATGCCCTGAACGATATAGCTTTCGCCGTAATAGGAATGCATGTCCCAGACGCTCAGGAACGCGGGGGCCGTGGCGGCGTGGTTCACACCTTTGGAAAAGTCGGGTTTGACGTTCATGTGTCCGTCCTCGTTTCGATTGCCAAGGTGGGCAAATTGCCCACCCTACGCGGGAATATTGGGTGGGCAAATTGCCCACCATTCTGCCACCTATGCAGCGTCTTGGGTCTCGCCCAGATAGGCTTCGCGCACTTTCGGGTGGCCCTTGATGTTGTCGGGCGTGTCTTCGACCAGCGGGGTGCCCTGCGCCAGAACAGTGATCCGTTCGGCCAGGCTGAACACCACGTGCATGTCATGTTCAATGATCGAAATGGTAATGTCCCGCTCGTCCTTGATCTGTTTCAGCAGGTCGATCGTGTTGTTCGTGTCGGCCCGCGCCATCCCGGCGGTGGGTTCGTCCAGGAGCAGCAGGCGGGGTTCCTGCGACAGACACATGCCGA
>JBCDEK010000108.1:0-9367 GCA_039179785.1 Pseudomonadota bacterium
GCTTTGATCGAGAGCGAGATACGCTCTTTCTCGACGTCCACTTCGGACACAACGGCCTGAACCATGTCGCCCTTGCGGTAATCCTGAATGGCTTCCTCGCCGCGCTGGTCCCCGCGGTTGTGTCCGAGGTTGACGTCGAGAAAGAGCGCATCTCGCTCTCGATCAAGGCGGTTGGCGGCGACAAGTTTGCCGAAGCCGTGGGCGGCGTGAAGCGCGGCTCGATCGTGACCGTGGAAGTGACAGCCATCGAAGATGGTGGCGTCGAAGTGGAATACGAGGGCATGAAATCCTTCATCCGCCGCTCCGACCTGTCGCGTGACCGTGCCGAACAGCGCCCCGAGCGTTTCTCGGTCGGTGACAAGGTGGACGTCCGCATCACCAACATCGACAACAAGACCCGCCGTCTGGGCGTCTCGATCAAGGCGCGTGAAATCGCCGAAGAGAAAGAGGCCGTGGAACAGTACGGTTCGTCCGATAGCGGTGCATCGCTGGGCGATATCCTGGGTGCTGCGCTCAAGGGCGACGAATAAGAAATTCCCCCATTGCGGGAATGTAAGAGGGGCCCCGCCGGGCCCCTTTTGCTATGTCATGAGACGTCTCGAATCACGTCCACACACTTTGGTGCACAATGGTGCATAAGGGTTTGTCGCGCCCGAAAGGCGCCGGATTCAGCGTCATCTCCCTGTCAGAACGGCAAAAAAACCCGTTCAGCCCAAACGGGGCCTATTCCCGAAAGGCGCGTTTGTTCTTATAGTTACGGGACGCATAAAGACAAAAAAGCCGAGTCTCTCGGGAGGAACTCACCATGATCCGATCAGAGCTGATCCAAAAGATCGCCGATGAAAATCCACACCTGTATCAAAGAGACGTGGAGCGGATCGTGAATACCATCTTTGACGAAGTGACCAACGCGATGTCGCGCGGCGACCGGGTCGAATTGCGCGGTTTTGGCGCATTTTCGGTCAAGAAACGAGACGCGCGCACCGGACGGAACCCGCGGACCGGAGAAACCGTTGAGGTCGAAGAAAAGCATGTGCCGTTCTTCAAGACCGGCAAGCTGCTGCGTGATCGTCTGAACGGGAAAGCCTGATGCGCTACATTCGCTATGCCTGCATTGCCATCTTCGCCGTGGCACTGATTGCGGTTGCGCTGGCCAATCGGGGCATGGTGACGCTGAAGCTGCTGCCGGATGAAATCGCGGGCCTGTTTGCCGTGGCTCCAACTGTCCAGCTTCCGCTTTTTGTTGTCATCTTTGGCGGCATTATCGTGGGCCTGCTGGTGGGGTTCGTGTGGGAGTGGCTGCGCGAACATGCCATCCGGGCCGAGAACGCGCGCAACGCCCGCGAGAAGCGCCGATTGGAGCGTGAGGTCAAACGCCTCAAATCCGAAAAGCATGAGGGCAAAGACGAGGTTCTGGCCCTTTTGGACGAAGCTAGCTAAGCCCATCCCATGTCAGATGTGTCAGTAAAGATGTGCGGCCTGCGCCGCCCAGAGCATATTGCCGCTGCGGTTGAGGCTGGCGCAACATACATCGGCTTTGTGTTTTTTCCGAAATCCCCTCGAAATATCAGCATCGAAGACGCGCGGGCCCTGGCGGTGGATGTCCCACCCGGTGTCGCCAAGGTCGCGCTGGTCGTGAATGCGGATGACGCGTTTTTGGACAAGCTGACCGCCGCAGTGCCGCTGGATATGTTGCAACTCCATGGGTCTGAGACACCCGCGCGCGTGGCTGAGATCAAGGCGCGCTATGGGCTGCCGGTGATGAAAGCGGTTGGTGTGGCCGGGGCCGATGATCTGCCCGCGCTTGATGCCTATGCGCGGGTGGCGGATCAGATCCTTGTGGATGCCAAGCCACCACAGGACGCAGACCTGCCCGGTGGCAATGGCCTGACCTTTGATTGGCGCTTGATTGCAGGGCGGCGCTGGCCGGTGCCGTGGATGCTGGCCGGAGGTTTGACCGCTGGCAACGTGGCCGAAGCGGTCAGGTTGACCGGGGCGCGGCAGGTCGACATCAGCTCGGGTGTGGAACGCGCACCGGGGGAGAAGGACGCCGACCTGATCCGCGCATTTATGAGCGCGGTAAGCGGTCGTTAACCCCGCCTGGGTCAGACTGACCTCATAGATACGTTGCCCGACTATTTGACCCCGCAGCAGTGGCTCGACCATATCTTTAGTTCGAAATCCGCGATGCAGGGCGGCGTGGTGCGCCGCAAGGTGCGTGATGTCGAACGATTTGTGGGCCGACCGCTCTTTCGCGATGAATTGCGTCGGCGCGGATACCGGGCCATCGAGAACTGCGGTAATTTCGTGATTTTTTGCAACCGCGAACCACTGCGGATGTTTGAGTGAGAGGTAAGGCAATTCTTGAAGAATTGCCGCAGGGCGATCCTTGAAAGGATCGCTTTACCCCATGCGCGCGCAACGCTACACCCTGCTTCCGTAGCCTGGGAGTGCACCGATGAACGACCTTTTCAATTCCTTCATGACCGGCCCCGACGAAAACGGGCGCTTTGGCGATTTTGGTGGGCGGTTCGTGTCCGAGACGCTGATGCCGCTGATCCTGTCGCTGGAAGAGGAATACGAAAAGGCCAAGACCGACGACAGCTTTTGGGCCGAGATGGATTTCCTATGGAAGCACTATGTGGGCCGTCCCAGCCCGCTCTATTTTGCCGAGCGTCTGACGGACCATCTGGGCGGCGCCAAAATCTATATGAAGCGGGACGAGTTGAACCACACCGGGGCGCACAAGATCAACAATGTGCTGGGCCAGATCATCCTCGCGCGCCGCATGGGCAAGACCCGGATTATCGCCGAGACGGGGGCGGGACAGCACGGTGTGGCCACAGCGACTGTCTGTGCGAAGTTTGGTTTGAAATGCGTGGTTTACATGGGCGCGCATGATGTGGAACGTCAGGCCCCCAACGTGTTTCGGATGAAGCTGCTGGGCGCCGAGGTGATCCCGGTAACGTCGGGTCGTGGCACACTTAAGGACGCGATGAACGATGCGCTGCGCGACTGGGTGACCAATGTGCGCGACACGTTCTATTGCATCGGCACGGTGGCCGGTCCGCACCCGTACCCAGCTATGGTCCGTGATTTCCAAAGCATCATCGGCAAGGAAGTGCGCGAGCAGATGGTGGAGGCCGAAGGGCGCTTCCCGGATACCGTGATTGCCGCCATTGGCGGTGGGTCGAATGCGATGGGTCTGTTCTTTCCCTTCCTGGACGAAAAAGAGGTTGGGATTATCGGTGTCGAAGCCGGTGGCAAGGGCGTGAATGCCAAGATGGAGCATTGCGCGTCTTTGACCGGTGGTCGTCCGGGCGTGCTGCACGGCAACCGGACCTATCTGCTGCAAGATGATGATGGGCAAATCCTGGAAGGCTTCTCGATCTCGGCGGGTCTGGATTATCCGGGCATTGGCCCCGAACACGCATGGCTGCACGAGATTGGCCGCGCCGAATATGTGTCAATCACGGACACCGAAGCGCTGGAAGCGTTCCAGCTGTGCTGCACGACCGAGGGCATCATTCCCGCGCTTGAACCCAGCCACGCGCTGGCACACGTGATGAAGATCGCACCGGACCTGCCATCCGATCACATCATCTGCATGAACATGTGCGGGCGCGGGGACAAGGACATCTTTACCGTCGCGCGGCATCTGGGATTTGACATGTCAGGCCCCGAGGGGCGCAACGTCGAATAAACTCAGGCCACGTGCTGTTGCAGCACGTCAAGCGGCACCACGTCCAGCGCGCGCTTGTGCGTGGCGTCCAAAGACACTTTGGGCGCGCAGCCTTCATCGTGGGCCTGCAGAAAGCGTGAAGCGCACAAGCACCAGCTGTCGCCGGGCTTGAGGCCCGCAAAGCGGTATTCCGGGCGCGGGGTGCTCAGGTCATTGCCCACATATTTTGAATAGGCCAGGAATTCTGCGGTCATCACCGCGCAGACCGTGTGACTGCCCTGATCGGCCGCGCAGGTGTTGCAGTGGCCATCCCGGAAGAACCCCGTCACCGGGTCCATGCCGCAGATTTGTAGCTCTGTGCCCAGCACGTTGACGCTCTCTTCGGGTTCCATGGGCTACTCCGTTGCGGCCACGATCTGGCGGAACATGTCGATATTGGCTGAGCTCACGCCGTCTTCGCGGAACTTGCGGTCCGCGGCTGTGCTGACAATGACGACACCCGCTTGCTGGTCGATATAGAGGTATTGGCCATAGATGCCACGCCCCATGAACTGGCCCTTTTGTGCACCGACAGGGATCCACCACTGATAGCCATAGCCGATCCGCCCCGGTTTCGTACGTGCGCTGGGCACGGTCGAGGCGGCAATCCAGTCCGCAGGGACCACCTGTTCTCCCTGCCACTCCCCGTTTTGCAGGATCATCTGGCCAAAGCGGGCGTAGTCCCGCGTGGTGATGTTCAGGCCCCCCAGCACGAAGGCGACGCCGACACCGTCGGTCAGGTAGAGCGGTGAGTGTTCGAGCCCGAGAGGGCCAATCAGCTTTTCCGCCATCAGATGGGGGATGTCGCGCCCGGTGGCACCACGGGCCACCATGCCCACCACGTGCGTGTCGATTGAGGTGTACTGCCAGGTCTCGCCGGGGTCTGCGAACCGTTCGGTCAGCCCGGCGGCAAAGTCGTCCATCTTGCCGCCCAGGGCAAGAACGCGACCCATCCGGTTGATATCACTGTCATAATCCAGATAGTCCTCATCAAACGTGATCCCGCTCGACATCTGCAAGACATTGCGGATTGTGGCCCCGTCATAGGCGCCGCCCTTGAGAGCGGGAGCGTAGTCCGTCACCGGAGCATCAAGCGACGGGATCGCCCCTTCGTTCACCAGAATGCCGAACAGCGCAGAGAGATAGCTTTTGGCGACCGACCAGCTGATGCGCAGATCGTCGGCATCCGTGCCTTGGTAATAGGCCTCGTGCACGATTTCGCCGTCTTTCAGCACAAGGGTCGAGGTGACGGTGCGGTCGGTTACCCACTGCGCATATGCGTCGGGCATGGTCATCACTGCGCCTTGTGGCAAGGGGCTTGTGGCCCCGTCTCCCTTTGCGATCTCACGGTGCAGAAATGCCGCGTCCATGTTTGAGAAGTTGGATACAATACGGTTTTCGTCAAAAAGCGAGTTGACGGCGAGCAGGCGCGTGATTTCCTCGCGCTTCCACAATCCGATCACGATGGCCGCAAATATCAACGCCAGAAGCGCCCGAACTATCCATTTTAGAACAACGCGCATCTTTTTCCTCCGCTTTTGATGAAGCTATCCACAGGGTGGTCAAACCACGCAAGCCTGCCCACGCGTCAGCCCGTCCAGTTGATCCAGCGCCCGTGAAAATCGGCGCGGCCCAGATGCAAGGTGAGGTCGCCGGGCCAGAGCCGCAAGGTGAGTGCTGCACCAACCGCGCCGGTGGTGTCGCCATCGGTTTCCATCTGCATCCAGGCCAGCGGCGTATCCGGGGTCGCCCGCGCGCCTGCGGCTTCCATCAGGGCCGTGCCTCGGGCTTGTGCGGCTTGTGGAAAATACTGCCACGCGACGGTGTGTTGGATCACGTGCATATGCCCGGGTGGCGCGGAGGCGAGGCGGTGTTCCAGCCAGTCGATGGCATCCCCCTTGTCCACCTGCGCGGACAGCACGGACATCGCGGCGCGGGTCAGGTCGACGCGGTGCGGTTGATCCGCCCAGAGGTAGGCCAAGAGCCGAAGATGATCGGTTTCATCCCGCAAATTCAACGGGTTGAGGTCGACCCCGGTGCGATCGATAACACGTGGGGTGGCGGCCGGTGGGTGCGGCCCGGTCCAGTCGGGGCGCAGGGTCAACGCGGGCGACGTCGGCCCGAAGCTGTGGCCATCGAGGTCGAGCGCAAAGTGATCCCACATCATGTTGAGACCACCACTTGCACCCAGTTCGGACAGCACGATGGGGCGGTCAAAATGCGCAAGCGCCACATGGGCCATGGCAATGAGCGCGGCGCTGCGCCGGACTTCGTTGGTTTGCGGCGCGGTGCGTGTCCAGTCGAGAAAGAAATCCTCGTGCGTTTTCAGGGCGTTGACGACCGCGCGCTCAAGCGTTGCGTCATCTGCGTCATTGGGCGGATACGCGGCTTTGAGGGTGGTATCCTTGCCCTGTAGCACCAGCGCATGCAGCCCGCCCCCGATACGCAGGGGCAAAGAGTGTCCCGCAGGGCCGATATCCCCCTGATATTCCGCCATTTTTCGACCTAAGGTGGTGTCTTCATCCCAACGCTCCGCCAGGATGTTCAGCACTCGCCCCATGAGCGGAGACCCCATGCGGGCGCAGGTTTCGGACTGGTCGAGAAAGGCCCGCCGCAAACTCACGAAAAGCGGTCCATGAGTTTTTGTAGGGCCGATCTTGTGTCTGGAGCGGGTGGCGCCTCGGACGTGGAAGCCTTTGTTTCTTTTGAATTTTCCGGCGTCTTGCTAGGTCTGGGCGGGGCCACGCGCAAGGCCACCGCGTTCATGAATTTCGACCCGTCGCCCACGGCCAAAAAGGGTGCCCCGTCGGAACAGCCGCGGATCACGTCATCCAGCCAGCCCTCATCCGCCTTGGGAAAGTCGCGCAGAACATAGCCCGGCACCGCATCCTTGTGGCCAGGGTGCCCCACGCCCAAGCGGACCCGCGCATAGTCTGGACCGATATGGGCGTGCACCGAGCGCAAGCCGTTATGGCCCGCATGACCGCCGCCGACCTTCCACCGCACCTTGCCCGGGGCGAGGTCGATTTCGTCATGTAAAACAATGACATCCTCTGGGTCCAGCTTGTGAAAGCGCATGGCTGCACCGATGCTATCGCCAGACTTGTTCATGTAGGTTTCGGGCTTCAGCAGGATCGTGCGATCCGACCCGAAACGCCCTTCGGACACCACGCCCTGATGCTTGGACTTCCACGCTGGAAAGCCGTGATCGGCGGCAATCCGGTCCAGCACCATGAAGCCAATGTTGTGCCGGTTGCGGGCGTATTTCGGGCCCGGGTTGCCAAGGCCGACAATCAGCTTCATGGGAGTGTCCTTTGCCAATGTTGCGGCGCAGCATAAGCGGGGCGCGCGGGCGGGTCCAGCACAGTGTAAACGGACCGCGCGGTGGGGCAGAGGGGCCATGGGGTGGAGCAGAATGCGGTCGAGATGGCAAAACTGCACAATTTGGCGGGCAAACTGCATATTTTGAAGGGCCCGATTGGGCCGGGTTTTTCAGCCAAAAACCCCGGTTTGCGTATTTTGCGCTGAAAACTGCATATTTTGCGAGTGGCGCGCGGCTTAACACATCGGAAAGGATTAACCTTTTCCGAACCGCGTTAACGCAGTCTTCACAAAGAGCGGCCAGCGGCCCACGAAAAAGGCCGCCCCCGAGGGAGCGGCCCAATTCTCTGCAGCCGGATGCGTCTTAGGCGTCGTCGGCCTGCTCGGTCGCTGGCACTTCGTCAGCTGCGGTATCTTCGTCGGCGTCGTCATCGTCGCTTTGCGAGGCGAGACCCGAAGGCGCCTGGATGTTGGCGATCACGAAGTCACGGTCGATGGTCGGCTTGGCGCCTGTTGGCAGCGTCACCGACGAGATGGTCAGCGTGTCGCCAATCTCCATCTCGGACACGTCGATGGTGATGTTTTCGGGGATGTCACCGGCGGTCACGATCAGTTCCACCTCGGGGCGTATCAGCGACAGCACGCCGCCTTTTTTCAGACCGGGAGAGACGCTTTCGCCTTCGACCTCGACCCCGATGAAGAGGTTGATCTTGGTGGTGCGGCGCAGGCGCATGAAGTCCACGTGTGTGGGCAGATCCTTGACCACGTCACGCTGCACGTCCCGGCAGATGACGCGGACGTCGTCGTGGCCCTCAACCTTCATGTTGAAGAGGGTCGACTTGAAGCGACCGGCCTTCAGCATCTTGAACAGTTTGTTGAATGGAATGTTGATCGGCAGCGGATCTGTGTCGCCACCAAAAACAATCCCCGGAACCAGCCCGTCGCGGCGGGCCTGACGAGCGGCGCCCTTGCCTGTCCCCGTGCGTTCCAGGGCTTCGAGATCAGGAATCTCACCAGCCATAGTATGTCTCCAATTGTAAGGGCAGGGTGCCTCCAAGGCTGTCACCCCGCGTGAACGCTGCGCTATAGACCGGTTTTTCCCCCGTGAAAAGACGCAAAATGCGTCTGTTTTGGCTGGACCGTGGGCGGTGCCCGTGTCACCGCTGGCGCATGCAAATTCTGAACGATCTTGTCGCGTCACGCCGGGCCCTTGCGGGCTTTGTCGTCGTGGGGTTCGGCTGGGCCGCGTTTTCGGCGCAGATGCCTGTGATCAAGGCGCAGGTCGGCGTGGGTGACGGGTTCTGGGGCACGCTGGTGCTGATCGGGTCGACCGGGGCCATCATGGCGATGTGGCTGGCACCGCTGGTTTACCGTCTGGTGGGGCGGTGGGCGATGATCGTGGGGGCCGCGGGCATGGTGGCGGGCTTTGTGCTGGCGGGGTTTGCCCAGACACCGCTGGTGATCGGCATCGCACTGTTTCTCGCGGCGGGCGGGTCGGGTGTTGCGGATGTGCTGGCCAATGCCGAGGTGAGCGAGGCCGAGGCCGAGACGGGCCGCAGTCTAATGAACCTGAACCACGGTCTGTTTTCGCTGGGCTACGCGCTGGCGGCGGTGGCCGTGGGGGCGGCGCGGGCGGCGGAGTGGGGGCCGGTGGCGATCTTTGTCGCGTTGGGCGTGGCCGTTGCGGTGCTGGTGCCTTGGATGATGCTGCCTGTGCGCACGGTGTCCGAAGAGGATGCGCAGGACGCAAGTGGCCTGCCCCGTGCGCTGGTCTGGGTGGGTGGTCTGGTTGTTCTGGCGGCCTTCCTGGGCGAGGCGGCGTCCGAAGGATGGTCCGCGCTGCATGTGGAGCGCACGCTGGGTGGCGGCCCGGCAGAAGGCGCGCTGGGGCCCGCCCTGTTGGCCACGGGCATGGCGATTGGGCGGTTGGGCGCGCATGTGTTTGGGGCGGGCTGGCCGCCGTTCCGCGTGATGGTTCTGGCGTCGTGCATGGCAGGGGGCGGCCTAGCCCTCGCGGGCGCGGCACCGGGGCTGACATTGGCCTATATCGGGTTTCTGCTGGGGGGCTTGGGTGTCTCGGTCGTGGGCCCGCTGGCGCTGGGCCTCGTGGGGCAGGCGGTGCGCCCGAAACACCGCCTTGCCGCGATCAGTCAGGCCGCGTCGCTGGGCTATGCGGCCTTCTTTCTTGGGCCTGTGATCATGGGGTATGTGGCCGAGGGGTTCGGCCTGCGTGCGTCGTTCTACGTGATCGCGGCTATCATGCTGGCTGTCGCCATTGTCTTGCTGCCTGCATGGGGGCGCATGTTGGGCCGTCGATCCACGCCC
>JBCDEK010000052.1:0-21473 GCA_039179785.1 Pseudomonadota bacterium
GCAGGTGTTTCTTGACCGTCATGGGATAATAGGTGCCGCCCTTCACGGTGGCGTCGTTGCACACGACCATGACCTCGTGCCCCATGACCCGGCCAATGCCCGCGATCACGCCAGCGCAGGGTGCAGCGCCATCGTAGAGCCCGTGCGCCGCTGTGGCACCCACCTCGAGAAAGGGCGAGCCGGGGTCCAGCAGGTTGGCAACGCGTTCGCGTGGCAGCATTTTGCCGCGGCTCACATGCCGGTCGCGCGACTTTTGCCCACCGCCCGCCGCAGCAAGCTCTGCCGCTTCCCGAACAACGCCGAGCGCATCGAGATGAGCGGCACGGTTGGCTTTGAAAGTGTCAGAGCCAGGCAGGGCCTGCGAAGTCAATTTCATGCGTCTTCTCCAATCTCGGTCGCGGCGCGGGCCTTCAATTCCTTACGGATCACCTTGCCTGTCACCGTCATGGGCAAGCCCGTCAGAAAGGCGATTTCCCTTGGGTATGAATAACTTGCAAGCCGATCCTTAACCCATACCTGCAGTGTCTCAGCATCCACGTCGCTGCCTAGCTTGCGCACCACATAGGCCTTGACGATCTCGTTCCGCAGCGGGTCGGGTTTCCCGACCACACCGACCGTCGCCACATCCGGGTGCGTCAGCAGGCAATCTTCGATCTCTGCAGGCCCAATCCGATACCCGGCGGAGGTGATCACGTCGTCGTCGCGTCCGACAAAGCGGATGTCGCGCCCTTCCTGTCGGCCACGGTCGCCCGTGAGCATCCAATCGCCGCGAAACTTCTGTTCCGTTGCGTCCGGGCGCTGCCAGTATTCCAGCATCATCGACGGTGCGCCGCGCTTGACAGCAATGTCACCCTCACCGTCCGTGACCTTGCCGTTGTTGTCGATCACGGCGACCTCAAAGCCGGGAACGGGTCGCCCCATACACCCCGGCTTGGTCGCGTAGCGCGCATTGCAGGACGACACCACCATGTTGCATTCGGTCTGGCCGTAGAATTCATTGATGGTGACACCAAGGACATCGCGCCCCCAGGCAAGCATCTCCAACCCCAGCGGCTCGCCCCCGCTCGCGACCGAGCGCACGCCGTCGATCCGGGCGTCTTCGGATTTGAGCAGGCGCAACGCGGTTGGCGGGAAAAATATATTTCTGACAGCACCTTTCTGGATGATCTTCATACAGTCTTCAGCCGTGAATTTGGGCATACGGGCAGCGACCACAGGCACACCCATGGCGAGGCCCGGCATCAGCACATCGAACAGACCGCCAATCCACGCCCAGTCCGCGGGTGTCCACAGACAATCACCTTCCTGCCCAAGATCATCGTGGCTGAGCGCGACGCCCGGCAGATGTCCGCCGAGCACGCCGTGACCGTGCAGCGCCCCTTTGGGCGCACCCGTGGTACCGGAGGTGTAGATCAGAACGGCGGGCGTCGTCGCATCCGCGTCAGCAAAGGGCACCGGATCGCCAGATTGTCCGACCGTGGACGTATCCCAACACGTGGCGAGATCACCGACAAGCTTTGTCCCTTCACCATCTGTCAGGACAAGCTCTAGCCCTGCGTCGCGCATCCGAGACGACAGCGCATCACGCTTGAAGAGTTTGAAGAGTGGCACCGAGATCGCGCCGATCTTCCAAATTGCCAGATGCGCGGCGGCGCACCAGGGCGACTGTGACAACAAAACGCCGACACGGTCCCCCGGCTGCACCTTTGCCAACAACGCCCGGGCCAAGCCGTCGACCATTGCGGACAGATCGGCATAGGTGACATCCGCCCTACCTTCGGACCCCAGATCAATGATCGCCGTTTGATCGCTGGGATGTGCCAGGCACTGGGCAGCCATGTTCATATGCCTGCCCCTTCAACCACCGACACCCGGCCCCAACGGTACACGGCATAAAGATGCGCGCCGCACCGCACCATAAACACCGATGTCTCATCACCGGGCCATCCGACGCACTGGCTTCGTTCACCGCCATGCGTTGCGACATGCGCATCGGCCACCGCCCCGATCACACCACTTGCATCCAGCGTCACCTGACGTTGCCCAAGCCAGAAGCCGCCCAACGCGGCCAGCACCACCAAAGTGGCCGTGGTGATGACAACCTGTCGCGGCATCACATCATAGCCGAGACCAACTCGCGGCCCACAAGCATACGCCGAATCTCAGAGGTGCCCGCCCCGATCTCCATCAGCTTGGCGTCACGGAAGATGCGGGCAACGGGGGCGTCATTTAGGAAACCGGCACCGCCCATGGCCTGCACGGATTGGTGCGCCTGCTTCATCGCCTCTTCGGACGCATAAAGGCAGCAGGCGGCTGCGTCCTGGCGGGTGACTTCGCCGCGGTCACAGGCTTTGGCGACTTCGTAGACATAGGCGCGGGCCGAGTTCATGGCGGTATACATATCCGCAATCTTGCCCTGCATCAGTTGAAAGTTGCCAATGGGCTGGCCGAATTGCTTGCGTTCGGCGACGTAGGGCATGACCTCGTCCAGGCAGGCCGCCATGATGCCAAGGCCGATGCCTGCGAGGACAACACGTTCGTAGTCGAGGCCAGACATCAGCACTGCCACGCCGCGCCCCTCCTCGCCCAGGACATTGTCGAATGGCACCTCGACATCTTCAAAGATCAATTCGCCCGTGTTCGATCCGCGCATACCCAGCTTGTCGAAATGGGGCGAGGTGGCAAAGCCTTTCATGTCCTTTTCGATCAAAAATGCCGTCATGCCCTTGGGGCCCGCTGTCGGGTCGGTCTTGGCATAGACCACCAGAGTGTCCGCATCCGGCCCATTGGTGATCCAGTATTTCGTGCCGTTCAGGATGAAGCGGTCATTGCGCTTTTCAGCGTGCAGCTTCATCGACACGACGTCGGAGCCAGCGCCCGCCTCGGACATCGCCAAGGCACCCACATGTTGCCCGCTCACCAGTCCGGGCAGGTATTTCGCCTTTTGCTCGGGCGAACCGTTGAGCTTGATCTGGTTCACGCAAAGGTTCGAATGCGCGCCATAGCTGAGCGACACGGAGGCACTGGCGCGGGCAATCTCTTCAACCGCGACGGTGTGGGCGAGATAGCCCATGCCTGCGCCGCCATCGGCTTCGTCCACAGTGATGCCCAACAGGCCAAGCTCGCCCATTTCGGGCCAAAGTTCGGGCGGGAAGCTGTTTTCGGCGTCGATCTGTGCCGCCATCGGTTTGACGCGATCCTGCGCCCAGCGGTGCACCATATCGCGTAGCGCGTTTACATCGTCGCCCAGATCAAAGCTCATCGCGTGCGTGAACATTGAGGTGCCTCCCCACTTATTGAACACTCGTTCAGATATGGAGCGAAAGGCACACTGGGTCAATCCCGCGTAAAACGGGAACCCGCGTTCGTGAGATTCTGAAAGAGCGCTCTAGGCTGTCATGCGGTTGTGGGTGCGGGTGACCTCATCACGGATGATGCGGGCAATGAGGGCGCAGTCGTCCAGGCTGAAGGTCAGGGGAACGCGCAGGTCGACCACCCCTGCAAGGACGCGGTCGCTTGCCGCCATGGGCGTTGATTGCGCGTAACGCCAGCTGTCGTAGCGGCTGGTGAAGGCCACAGGCTCTGCCGCGCCGAACCACTTCAATTCGACCCCGCGCGCGGCGCAGCGCGCGATCACGTCGCGCACCGCAGACGCGGCCCAGTCGAGCAGAAGGAACTGAAAGGACGACCCAACGATCTTTTCCGCCGCCGGTCGGTTGATCACGGTCAGGCCCGACGTGTCGCGCAAGCCATCCTCAAGCGTATAGTAGCGGTCGTTCCAGCGCTGGCACTGGGTGGCCAGGTCTGCAATCTGCGGGCGCAGGATCGCTGCGCGCAGATTGTCCATACGGCCCGAAATGTTGGGCGTGTCATACTTGATATCGTCGAACGCTTCCTTCGGGGGAGCGGCGAGATGACGTTCGTAGAGCATGTAGCTGCCCGACATCATCACGGCCTTGGCCGCGAGATGCGGATCGTCGGTGACCAGAAACCCGCCCTCGCCCGAATTCACGTGTTTGTAGGTCTGGCAGGAATAGCACCCCATCGCACCGTGACGGCCCGACGGCACGCCATTCCATGCAGCGCCCATGGTATGGGCGCAATCCTCGATCACGGTGACGCCCGCGCCATCACACATCGCGATCAGGCGGTCCATGTCGCAGATATGGCCGCGCATGTGGCTAAGCAGCAGAACGCGCGCCTCACCCAGCTTGGTTTCAAGGTCATCGAGGTCGATAGTCAGGCTTTCGGTGACCCCGACAAAGACCGGAACGGCACCGAGCGAGGCGATGGCCCCGGGCACAGGGGCAAGGGTAAAGGCGTTCGACAGCACCTTGTCGCCCGGCTTGACCCCGAGAGCGCGCAAAGCGGTGGCCATGGCATAGCCGCCTGACGCCACGGCGAGGCAGTACGGCGCGTCCACGACCGCCGCGAATTCCTGTTCGAGCAGCGACGTTTCTGACACCTCGCCTGGCGCCGTGTTGTAGCGATGCAATCGCCCGTGACGCATGACGGCAATCGCCGCCTCGATCCCGGCTTCGGGGATGGGTTCCTGTTGAGTGAAACTGCCGTTGAAACGCTCTGTCATGGGTGTGTTTTGGGATGTGCAAGGCGCACCGTCAAGTCGCACCAATCCGATTTCAAATTCTGGAAACGAAGCTGCGCGTCTATGTCAGAGGGCGCAGTGCAGCCACGACGCTGGGCAAAGCGGCATAGTCGTCGAGCAGCGCCTCGGGCTTCAACGCCGCCATATCATCCCCGGACGGACCAAAGGTCACGAGGATCGACGGCACGCCCGCGGCCCGGGCCGTGTTCCGATCCGTGTCGCTGTCGCCCACCAGCAGGCACGCGGATGCGTCAACGCCCAGGCGGCGCGTCGCCTCTAACAGAGGTTCGGGATCGGGTTTGCGCACGGGCAACGTATCGGCCCCCACCAGACTGCCAAAGGCATCGCGCACGCCGAGGTCCCGCATCAACTGCTCGGCCAGCCCTTCAGGTTTGTTGGTGCATATGCCAACGGCATAGCCGTGATCAGCCAGTACCCCGATGGCGTCCATCACGCCGGGATAAAGCGTCGTGCGGCTGCTGATATCTGCGGCATAGGCGTCAAGCAGAACGGGATAGTAACGATCGACCGTCTCCTCCTCCATCCGTCCCACCCGCGTCAGCCCGGTGCGGAGCATCATGCGCCCACCGCGCAGCGCAACGCCAGCGTCCTTTGGTCCCAGAACGTCTCCCAGCCCCATATCGCGAAAGCAGTAATTGGCCGCGGCCAGAAGATCACCGCTGGTGTCCGCGAGTGTCCCGTCCAGATCGAAGATCACTGCCGCCATGCCCTGCCCTTTCCAGCGGATGCCCGCCTGTTCCTGTTGCAACCCGAAATCTTCTTTGATCACCGGCCTGCTTGCGCCTTGGCCCCCAGCGGATAAACAGGGCCACACAAAAAGACAAAGAGAATACGTATGAGCGTTGCACTGATCATCCTGGCCGCGGGCAAGGGCACACGGATGAAATCTGACCTCCCCAAGGTTCTGCATCCCATCGCGGGGGCTCCGATGTTGCACCACGCCCTGCGCGCGGGCGCGATGCTCGAGCCGGAGCACACTGTCGTGGTTGCCGGGTTTGGTATTGATTCCGTGCGCGCTTCGGTTGCGGAGTTTGCTCCAGCCGCTCACGTGGTGCTGCAAGACGAACAGTTAGGCACCGCGCATGCCGCAAAGATGGCGCACGAGACGCTGAACGGATTTGAGGGGCGGGCCATCGTTCTGTTCGGGGACACCCCGTTTGTAACCTCCGAAACGCTCCAGGCGCTGCGCGACAGTGCCGCAGATGTCACGGTCCTGGGTTTCGAGGCCAAGGACCCGGGCCGCTACGGCCGTCTGGTCATGGAGGGTGATCAGCTTGAACGCATTGTGGAATTCAAGGATGCAGCCGACGCGGAACGGGCAATCACCCTGTGCAACTCTGGTGTTCTGGCCGCTCCCGCGCCGGTGCTTTTTGATCTGATTGCAGAGGTGGGCAACGACAACGCACAAAGCGAATACTACCTGACTGATCTGCCGCGACTTGCACGGGCGCGCGGACTGTCTGTTGCGGTCACCCGCTGTGACGAAGCTGAAACGCTGGGCATCAACAGTCGCGCAGAACTTGCAGCAGCAGACGCGCAGTTTCAGGCGGCGCGCCGTTTGCAGATGTTGGAGGACGGTGTGACGATGCCCGCCCCCGACACGGTCTATTTCTCGTTCGACACGGTTGTGGGACGCGATGCGCTGATCGAGCCGAACGTGGTCTTTGGCCCTGATGTCACTGTGGAAAGCGGGGCCACGATCCGTGCCTTTTCACATCTGGAGGGATGCCACGTGTCGCGTGGTGCCATCGTGGGTCCGTATGCTCGCCTGCGCCAGGGCACAGAGCTGGCCGAGGGTGTCCGCGTCGGAAACTTTGTCGAAGTCAAGAATGCGACGCTTGCCACCGGGGCCAAGGTCAATCATCTGTCCTATGTCGGGGACGCGTCGGTGGGCGAAGCCAGCAACATTGGCGCAGGCACGATCACCTGCAACTATGATGGGGTCATGAAACACCGGACCGAGATCGGCGCACGCGCGTTTATCGGATCGAACACGATGTTGGTGGCCCCGGTGTCCGTCGGGGATGATGCGATGACCGGGTCGGGGTCGGTTATCACATCAGACGTGGATGACGGCGCGCTGGCGATCGCCCGCGCCCCGCAGGTGGAAAAGCCAGGCATGGCGCGCAAACTCATTGAAATGTTGAAGGCCAAGAAGGCCCGTCAGAGCAGAGGCAGTTAAATGTGTGGAATCGTTGGTGTTCTGGGCGATCATGAGGTTGCCCCTATCCTGGTCGAGGCGCTGAAACGGCTGGAGTATCGCGGCTATGACAGTGCGGGCATTGCCACCATCAACGGCGGCACACTGGATCGGCGGCGCGCGGTCGGCAAATTGGTCAACCTGAGTGACAAGCTGGTGCACGAACCCCTCGCGGGCAAGGCCGGTATCGGCCACACCCGCTGGGCCACCCACGGCGCGCCGACCGAAGGCAATGCGCACCCCCACAGCGCCGGTCCGGTGGCTGTCGTGCACAACGGTATTATCGAAAACTTCCGTGAACTGCGCGCCGAACTGGCCGCTGCGGGTATCAGCTTTGCGACAGAAACGGATACCGAAACGGTCGCACTGCTGACGTATCACCACATAAGCCAGGGTATGAATGCTGTCGAGGCTGCGTTCAAAACCATCGACCGGTTGGAGGGAGCCTATGCGCTGGCGTTTTTGTTTGATGGCGAGGATGACCTGATCGTCGCGGCGCGCAAGGGCTCGCCGCTGGCCATTGGTCACGGCGACGGCGAGATGTTTGTGGGCTCGGATGCCATTGCGTTGGCCCCGTTGACCGACCGTATCACCTATCTAGAAGAAGGCGACCGCGCGGTCGTTACGCGGGCGGGTGTCGAGATCAGGGATGCAAACGGCACCCTCGCCAATCGGGCGGTCCAACAAATTCAGGTGGATGCTGCCCGCATCGACAAGGCCGGGCACAAGCATTTCATGGCCAAGGAAATCGCCGAGCAACCCAACGTGCTGGACACCACGCTGGCCAACTATCTGGGCACTGACGGCAACATCACCCTGCCCGACCCCGGCATTGACTTCACCGCGATGGATCGGCTGACAATGGTGGCCTGCGGCACGGCCTACTACGCCTGTCTGACGGCAAAATACTGGTTTGAGCAGATCGCACGCCTGCCGGTCGAAGTCGATGTCGCGTCCGAATTCCGCTATCGTGAGCCGCCCATCCCAGGGCGCACGCTGGCGCTGTTTGTCAGCCAGTCGGGTGAGACGGCAGATACCCTGGCCGCCCTACGGTATTGCGAGGGGAAAGCCGACAAGATCGTGTCGGTGATCAATGTGCCCGAAAGCTCGATTGCGCGCGAAAGTGATCTGGCCCTGCCGATCTTTGCGGGTGTCGAGGTGGGCGTGGCGTCGACCAAGGCGTTCACCTGCCAATTGACCGTGCTGCTGATGCTCGCCCTGCGCGCGGCGCGGGATCGGGGCACGATTGATGAGGCGGCTTTTGCCGATCACGTGTCGGCGCTTCGCAGCCTGCCCGCGCTGATGACCCACGGGATCGACCGCAGCGCAGTGATGCAGCGCACGGCGCGCAAGCTGGCCGAGGCGCGGGACATCCTGTTTCTGGGCCGCGGCGTGATGTATCCGCTGGCGCTTGAGGGCGCTCTGAAACTGAAAGAAATCAGCTATATACATGCTGAAGCTTATGCATCAGGTGAATTGAAACATGGCCCCATCGCGCTGATCGATAAACACGTGCCGGTCGTTGTCATGGCACCCAAGGACGGGCTGTTCGACAAGACGGTATCGAACATGCAAGAGGTCATGGCGCGCAAGGGCAAGGTCGTGCTTGTGTCCAATGGCGCGGGTCTTGCCGAAGCTGGCGATGGGGTCTGGGCCGCTATCGAAATGCCGGACTGCCCAGATATCGTGGCCCCTATCCTCTACGCACTGCCTGCCCAGCTGTTGGCCTACCACACGGCAGTTGCCAAGGGCACGGATGTGGACCAACCCCGCAACCTGGCCAAATCCGTGACCGTGGAATGACGCCCGAGGACGCACTGGCGCAGATCAGCGACCACGCGGATGCCGAGCGTGCCAAGGGCGCCAAAGCCTATCACAAGTCTGACCGCCTGCACTTGGGCGTGCCAAACCCGGTTCTGAACGATCTGACCAAGGCATGGCGCCAAGCACTGGATGTGCCCGCGCGTGTCACATTGGCAGACGGGTTGTGGCAGACCGATATATACGAGGCACGCGTCGCCGCCGCCAAACTTCTGACGCAGGCGCGCATTCGACCAGACGACGCTGCTTGGACGCTCATAGCCTCCTGGGTGCCCGATTTCGACAGTTGGGCCATTGCTGATCATGCTTGCATGGCGGGTCAAAAACGGTTGCTCGCGCAACCTGCGCGTTTGGATGAGGTCGCGGCGTGGACACGCTCAGATCATATGTGGACTCGCCGCGCTACGCTGGTAATCACCCTGCCCTGGACCAAGCAGAACCATCCCAAGCCACAAGAGCTTGAAATTCGCGACCGGGTGCTGGGATGGGCGGCGGACTACGTTAGTGACCACACATGGTTCATACAAAAGGCAGTCGCCTGGTGGCTGCGCGAGTTGTCAAAGCATGACGCGCCGCGCGTTGTAGCGTTTCTGGACAAGCATGGCGCCCAGATGAAATCCTTTGCGGTCAAGGAAGCTGGCAAAAAGCTCTAGCCCGCATTCAAAGCGGGCGTCTGGCACCCTATGCCCCAAACACATCGACCTCAGGCAGCCCGGTCAACGGCGCGCCCAGCGCCTGCATTGCCGAAAGCGACAATCGGCTGCCCGCCGTGTCCGGCCCTTCGATCGGGATCAGGGTCACATCCACGGTCGTGTTGGTCTCAGCATAATAAACCCGCCCGGGCTGCTCTGACGACACAAGCGGCGTTTTCAGCCACAGACCGGGCTCGGCTGCATTGCCCAGAGATGCCACGGTGCGCCCCAATGTACCAACCGACACCTCCGGTTCCGGTTCAGGCGCGTTCTCGGTATCAGGCGTTGCAGGTTCCGCCTCATCGGAAGGCCCGGGTGCGTCAACGATATCGGGCTGATCGGCTCGCTGACCTGGCGCAGCACTCGACATCAAATCGCACCCCGCCACGGCCACAGCGCATATACTCAACAGAACCCAACGCATCTTTTTACACCCTCGACTTTAATCGTTTGTAGCCGATGCCCCTTGCGGGGAACCCTTACCATGCCTACCACTATCCTATGACCGCTCCTTTGATCGACCCCTTCCAGCGTGCGATTACATATCTGCGCGTGTCCGTTACCGACCGGTGCGATTTCCGATGTGTCTATTGCATGTCGGAAAACATGACCTTTTTGCCCAAAAAAGAGCTTTTGACGCTCGAAGAACTGGATCGCATGTGTTCGACCTTTGTGGGTTTGGGGGTCGAAAAGCTGCGGATCACCGGCGGGGAACCGCTGGTCAGGCGGGACATCATGACCTTTTTTAACAGCATGGGGCGGCACCTTGAGGCAGGCACGCTCAAGGAACTGACGCTGACCACCAATGGCAGCCAGCTAGAGCGATTTGCCACTGACCTCTACGCTGCGGGCGTGCGTCGTGTGAACGTGTCGCTGGATACGCTGGATGAGGCGAAATTTGCCGATATCACCCGCTGGGGGCGTCTGCCTCAGGTGCTGCGTGGGATTGATGCCGCCCAAGCCGCCGGTTTGCGGATCAAGATCAACGCCGTCGCCCTCAAAGGGTTTAACGAGGACGAGTTGCCGGCGATCACGCAGTGGTGCGCCGACCGCGGCATGGACCTGACCTGGATCGAGGTCATGCCAATGGGCGACATCGGGAACGAGGATCGTCTCGGCCAATACTGGTCGCTCAAGGACGTGCGCGCACGCTATGCCGAGCACTATACGGTCACGGATCGTGCCGAACGGACCGGGGGGCCCGCCCGCTACGTTCGATTGGAAGAGACCGGACAAAAGATCGGTTTCATCACGCCCCTCAGCCACAATTTCTGCGAAAGCTGCAACCGGGTGCGGATCACGTGCACGGGTGAGATTTACATGTGCCTGGGCCAAGAGGACATGGCAGACCTGCGCGCGCCCCTGCGCGCGCATACCGATGACAACGGCCCGTTGGAAGACGCCATTCGCACGGCCATCCTACTCAAGCCAAAGGGCCACGATTTCGATTATTCCCGCCAGCGGCTGGACGGGCAAATGCCCCGGCACATGAGCCACACGGGCGGCTGACACCCCATGCGGCCCACGGCCCTGTTTCACCTTTATCGCGCGCTCAGCACGTTGGCTCTGCCCTTTGCGGCGCGCTCCGCGGTTGGCAAGCTGCGCAAGGCAGGCGTGTCTGTCGACCGCGCGCACGAGCGTTTGGGCCATGCCACCGCCCAGCGCCCGCTGGGGCCGCTGATCTGGTTTCACGGCGCGTCCGTGGGCGAGGCCAAATCGGTCTTGCCGCTTCTGGACCGCATCCGTGCGGTCTCCCCCAACACGCATCTTCTTCTGACCTCTGGCACCGCAACATCTTCCAAAGCTGTGGCCTCCCGTTTGCCCGATGGCGTGATCCACCAGTTCAGCCCATTAGACGGGGTTGGGCCGCTGACCCGTTTCCTCAACCATTGGCGACCTGACCTGTGCGTGCTGGTCGAGTCAGAGCTTTGGCCCAATCTGCTGGACCTATGCGCCCGACGCGATCTGCCCGTCGCCCTGCTGAATGCCCGTCTATCGGATCGCAGCGCGGACGGCTGGAAGAAATTCCCCGCCACCGCAACTTACGTGCTCCGCGGCATCGTCTGGGCCCATTGTCAGGACCGGCGCAGCCGCGATCACCTGCGCGATATGGGGCTGCAAAGCGCTGAGCAGGGCACGAACCTCAAGTCCATCCTTGGCGCGCCACGTGTCACGCCACAGGCCCTCGACAAGGCACATGCTGCCTTGGGCGGACGGCCGGTCTGGGTCGCCGCATCAACCCATCCGGGCGAAGAAGACCTGGTGCTGCAGTCACACAAAACCCTGCTCCATGACCACCCGAACCTGTCCCTGATCCTCGTGCCGCGGCACCCCGAACGTGCACCCGATATCGTCAGCCTTGTCCAGAACGAGGGTCTAAGCGTCGCACAACGCAGCGCGGGCGCCGCACTCTCGTCAAAGGCGCAGGTCTATCTGGCCGACACGATGGGCGAGACGGACCTGTGGTACGCGCTGAGCCCCATTGTCTTTCTGGGCGGTTCGTTCTCGGACGTTGGTGGACACACTCCGTTCGAACCCGCCGCCGCCCACACCGCAATCCTGCATGGCCCCAACTACGCCAACTTTGCCGAGGCCTATGCGGCGTTCCTCATGAAGGACGCCAGCGTCGAAGTCCGCGACCTGACAGCGCTTGCCGCCGAACTGCACATGCTTTTGACCCACCCCAGCCGCGCCGCTCAATTGGCCCAGAACGCGCGCCCACTTGCCCCCTCGGGCACCGACGCATTGGACAAGATTGCCCAGCGCCTCTTTTCGCTGATGGACGACCGCGATATGGACGCGCATGACTGACCTTGCCGACATCCAAGTGATCGCCCCAAATTTCAAACGCCGTCACTCGGGCGTGACATCGACCGTGATCCGCCTGGTGCCGCTGCAGGCCCAACAGGTCGCCATCACCAGCTGCGCCCCTGATCTGCCGCCCGAGGTTCCGAACGTGCCATGGACCCGGTTGCTGACGATGTCCCGATCCGGGCCATCTGGTTCCCGTGTCTGGCACGCGCGGCGCAATGTGGAAATGGTGGGCGGTCTGGCCCTAAAATATCTACTCGGCAAGCGGCTCAAGCTGCTCTTCACCTCCGCCGCGCAACGACGGCACAAACCCTTCACGCGGTGGCTGATCCGACAGCAGGATGCGCTGATCGCAACCTCCGCAAAATCTGCGCATTATCTTGAGCGTGAGGCAAAGGTCATCCACCACGGCGTGGACTGCGATCAGTTCAGCCCGGCAAATGACAAGATGGCGCTGCGCAATGCGCTGGACCTGCCGCAGGGCATTCTGATCGGATGCTTTGGCCGCATCCGACACCAGAAGGGCAATGACCTGTTCATCGACACGATGCTGCGCGTGCTGCCACAGCATCCAAACGCCCATGCCCTCGTCATGGGTCGGGCAACGAGCGAGCACCAATCCTATCTCAAAGACCTCAAGGCGCGGGTTGGGGCCGCAGGCCTGTCAGATCGCATATACTTTCGTGACGAAGTGCCCATTGAAAAGCTGGCCGACCATTTCCGCGCGCTCGACCTCTATATCGCGCCACAGCGCTGGGAAGGGTTCGGGCTGACACCGCTCGAAGCCATGGCAAGCGGGGCGCCAGTGATCGCCACCCGCGTCGGCGCGTTCGAGGAACTGATCAAGGACGGAGAGACCGGCCACCTCGTCGATATCGAAGATGTCGACGCCATGGCCAGGCACACCGACGGCCTGTTGTCTGAGCCCGAGCGCTTGACCGCGTGGGGCAAGGCCGCGCGCGCGCATGCGGCAGCCCATTTTCAGCTTCAGCAGGAAGCCGACGCCATCATCGCGATTTACAGAGACCTTCTGGGGCAGTGAAACGGTGCCACCGCGCGTGATGAGCGCAGCCCGTCAGGATGCAATCGGCAGCCGCTGCTCCACAATCTCAGCCCACCACGAACACCCTGCCGGGATGGCCTCGTCATTGAAGTTGTATTCCGGGTGGTGAACCATCGCCGTATCGCCGTTGCCGACGAGGATATAGGCCCCCGGTCGCTCTTCGAGCATAAAGGCAAAATCCTCGCCCCCCATCACCAACGGGGCCTCTTCACATTGGCCAGACACCGACCGCGCCACCTCTGCGGCGAACTCGGTCTGTTCGTCGTGGTTCACCATCACCGGATAGTTCCGGTTATAGGTCACCCGCGCAACGCCGCCAAAGGTGCTCGCTACCCCCTCGCAAATCTCGACCACCCGTTTTTCGGCAAGATCACGCGCCTCTGCGCTCATGGTGCGTACAGTGCCCATGACCTGCACCTTTTGCGGGATGACGTTAAACGCTTTCGATGACGTCTCGAAAGAGGTGATCGACACCACGATGCGGTCAATCGGGTCGGCATTCCGGCTGACGATGGATTGCAGCATGGTCACCGCATGCGAGGCCATCAAGGTTGTATCAATCGTCTCCTGCGGTTTGGCCGCGTGCCCACCAAGGCCCTCGAACTCGATCTCAAGCAGATCGGTCGCCGCAAAGAACGGCCCCGGACGGATGGAAAACTCACCCACAGGCCGACCCGGCCAGTTGTGCATGCCATAGACTTCGTCGATGCCCCAGCGATCCATCATACCGTCATTGCACATCTCGCGCCCGCCGCCGCCGCCCTCTTCGGCGGGCTGGAAGATCACGACAACCGTACCATCAAAGTTCCGCGTCTCAGACAGATATTGTGCCGCCCCCAGCAACATGGCCGTGTGTCCATCGTGGCCACAAGCATGCATGGCATCCGGCGTTTTTGAGGCATACTCGACCCCCGTCTGTTCATGGATAGGCAGCGCGTCCATATCAGCGCGCAGGCCGATAACCTTTCCCGATCCATCGGCCCTGCCCTTGATCACACCCACGACTCCGGTGCGCCCGATCCCCTCAACCACTTCATCGCAGCCAAAGGCGCGCAGTTTCTCGGCCACTAGCGCGCTGGTGCGGTGGGTTTCGAACAGGATCTCAGGGTGCTGGTGGATATCGCGTCGCCATGCGGTGATGTCGGCGTGCATTTCGGCAAAGCGGTTCTTGATCGGCATGTCGGATCCTTCGTCTTACTGCGCGGGCATTCGTTGTTCGACCAGTTCCACAAACCAGCTGGCCCCGGCGGGGATCGCCTCGTCGTCGAACTGATATTCGGGGTGGTGAACCATCGGCCCGTCCCCGTTGCCCAGCATGATGTAGGCCCCCGGACAGGCATTCAACATGAAGGCAAAATCTTCGGCGGCCATGATTGGCGGCGTGTCGGTTATGACGTCACCAGCCACGGCACGCGCGGCGGCTGCGGCGTATTCCGTGTGCTCGTCATGGTTGATTGTGACCGGATAACCCACGCGGTAGTCGACCGTCACCTCGCATTGGTGGGCGCTGCCAATCGCTTTGGCGATTTCGCTCACCCGCGCCTCAACGAAGTCCCGCACCTCGGGGTCAAGCGCGCGCACCGTCCCGGTCATACGTGTGACTTGCGGAATGATGTTGTGCGTGTCGATATCCGAGTGCAGCGCGCAGATCGACACCACGGCAGAGGCCAGCGGATCAACATTGCGGCTGGTGATGCTTTGCAGGCCCAGAATGATCTGCGCCGCCGCGACATTCGGATCGATGGACTGATGCGGGGCAGCCGCATGCCCGCCCTTGCCCGTCACCGTAATGTAGAACTCATCGGCGGATGCCAGCAGCGCACCAGACCGGATCGCGAATTGCCCGGTCGGCAGACCCGGCATGTTGTGCAGGCCGTAGACCTCCTGAATTCCCCAGCGGTCGATCAGCCCGTCATTGACCATTTCACGGCCCCCACCGCCACCCTCTTCGGCGGGTTGGAAGGCAAGTACTACCGTGCCATCGAAATTCCGTGTCTCGGACAGATATTGCGCCGCCCCCAGCAGGATCGAGGTATGTCCGTCATGGCCGCAGGCGTGCATCTTGCCCGGATGCTTCGACGCGTAGTCGAGCCCCGTCGCCTCCTCGATCGGCAGCGCGTCCATGTCGGCGCGCAATCCCACAACGCGACCCTTGGTGTCCGTCCGCCCCTTGATCACAGCAACCACGCCGGTTTTGCCGATGCCGGTCGTGATGTCATCCACCCCAAAGTCGCGCAACCGATCCACCACAAAGGCCGCGGTCTCGTGCACGTCAAAATCCAGTTCAGGATGCGCATGCAAATGTCGACGCCAGCCGGTGATCTCGGCGTGCGTTTCGGCAAGGCGGTTCTTGATCGGCATGGGGTAAATCCTGTCAGACAGAGGGGCCGATGCGCATCTTGCTGCCATCGGAAAAGCGGCTCAGACGGAACCGTGTCAGATCATGACCCGGATCGTCGCCCATGACCAGAGCGGCCAGCACCTTTCCCATCCCCGGTCCAATGCCAAAGCCGTGCCCGCTCATCCCCGTACCAACCGTGAGGCCGGGCAGCGCAGCGACCCTGTCCACAACCGGCACCACGTCCGGCATTGTGTCAATCATGCCGGCCCACGCCGCTTTGATCCGCACGGGGCCGAAGTCAGGAAAGAGTGCTGCAAAATCCCGCGTCAGCGCCCGCACCTTGCCCCGGTTCGGCGCAGGATTGAGGATGCGCATCGCCTCGAACGGGCTTGGCCCATCTGCATCCCACGACCGCTTGGTGCCCCAGGCATCCGGGAACCCGCGCGGCGCGGCGGGCAAAAACCGCGTACCAAACGGGTCCTCGCGCAATTGCTGCAGGTACTTGGGAAAGGCGCGGAATGCGTCAGGGCCCAGAAAAAGCTCGTGAAACCCGCCTGCGGCCAGAGAGTATCCGCCGTCCTTGCGGGGGCGAAAGGCAATCCCGTCATCCGCCGCACCGCCGGGATAGACCATCGGCAAAGGCTCAGTCGCCGCCACCGTGGCGCGCACGGAGAGCTGCGGCAGGACGACGCCATGCCGCCTAAGGAACAGCGCCGACCAAGCGCCCCCGGCCAGCACCACTTCGGATGCCTTGATACGCCCCTGTTCAGTGACCACCCCTGCGACTTTGCCGCCCTGGATATCCAGGGCACGCACCGCGCAATTTTCAACAATCCTCGCCCCTGCACGGGCTACAACCCCTGCAAGGGCGGGCACCGCCACCCAAGGTTCGGCCCGCATGTCCGATGCAGTATAAAGCGCACCGACGTAAGACTTGGACATGCCCGGCACCAACTCGGCGACCTCTGCCGTGCGCAACAAACGGCTGTCGACCCCAAGCGCTTCCGCATGCCGCAGCCACCCCGCATATTTTGCCATCTCGGCCTCGGACCCCGCCAGATACGTCACGCCACCCTGTGTCAGGCCGATATCCACATTGGTCCGTCCCGCCAGATCGCGCCACAGTGCATTCGCCTCGACCATGATCGGCAATTCGTCCGGGTCCCGTCCCTGCTGCCGGATCCAACCCCAGTTACGGCTCGACTGTTCGCCCGCGATGCGACCCTTCTCAAGCAGCACAACCCGCTGTCCCGCTTCTGCCAGATAGAGCGCTGTGCACACGCCGATCACGCCACCGCCAATCACCACCACATCCGCCTCGGATGGCGGCGGGCCAGGCCAGGTCACTGGCGTGGCGTCATGGATCGGAAAACCGGTCACGTCTTAGCCAATGCGCGCCACCAGATCGCGCATAAAGGCATGGCCCGCCTCGAACTGCGCCACGGTGATGAACTCGTTGGGCTGATGGGCTTGCGCGATATCGCCGGGACCACAGACAACCGCCGAATAGCCCGCCGCCTGAAATTGCCCCGCTTCGGTGCCATAGCTGACCACATGCGTGCCGTTGTCGCCGGTGATCGCACGCACCAGACCTTCGGCGGCACCCTCCTCTTCCGGCTTCAGCGGCGGCACGTCAAAGCGCGTTTCGATGTCCACTCGCGCCTCGGGGTGGGTCGCTTTCATGCCGCGCTCGATCTCGGCCACATGGGCCAAGTACGCCTCTTTCAAGGCGACCACGTCATCCCCCGGCACCGCCCGGAAATCCATCGAAAAGCGGCAATCCTTGGCCGTGATATTGTGCGCGGTCCCGCCCTGCACCTGTCCCACATGCCACGTGGTAAAGGGGGGATCGAACATCGCCGCCAGCGCCGACGGCTCCGCCGCCATATTTTCGGCATTCCGGTGATTGGCGAAATCTATGATCTTCGCACCTTCCAGGATCGCACTCACGCCCGTGGGCAAGAGCGATGAATGCACCTCGAACCCCACCACATGAGTGTCGAACCCCTGCCCGCCCTTGTGGCCCGTCACCGCCTTCATCATCGACGGCTCGCCCACGATCACCGGGCCACCCTTGGGCACGACGCCCTGCATCGCCTCAATCATCGGCGGCGCGCCGAGGCAGCCGATCTCCTCGTCAAAACTCAGCGCGATCTGCATGGGCTTGCCCGCGTGATGCGCCTCGACCAGCGCCCAAAGCGCCAAGGCATCAAAACCTTTCATGTCGCAGGTGCCGCGCCCGAAATACTTGCTGTCCCGCTCGGTCACCACAAATGGGTCCGTGTCCCAGGGCTGCCCATCGACCGGCACCACATCCGTGTGGCCAGACAACACCACGGCCCCCTGAACCTCCGGTCCCACATGGGCAAACAGCGCCGCCTTGGGCTGATCGGGGTGATAGTACCGATGCGCTCTGATCCCGTGATCGGCCAGATACCCTTCGACCCAATCGACCAGCGGCAGGTTCGTGTCCCGGCTTACGGTCGGAAAGCTGATCAGCTTGGTCATCAACTCCAGCGGGGTCAGGCGCGTGGTCATAATCGGTATCCCCCCGAAACGGTCAGTGTCTCGCCCGTGATGAAAGACGCGGCATCACTCAGCAGGAACCGCACGGCGCTTGCAATATCTTCGGGCAGCCCCATGCGACCAAGGGCAGTCATCCCGACAAATGCCTGCTTCAGCGCATCATCGCGCCCGGCATCCGGCACATCAATCGCACCCGGTGCCACGCCGTTGATGCGAATACCCCGTGGCCCCATCTCTTTGGCGGCACCACGAGTCCACAGGTCAAGCGCCGCCTTGCTGGCGCCGTACATGGCGGCCCCCATGGGTGGCAGAACGGCATTCACAGACGAGATGTTGACCATGCACGCCTCTGCCCCGAAATGTCGCGCAGCAGCCGCCAAAAGGCCCTGTGCAGCAAACAGGTTCACCTCGAACATGCGACCGTAGGCGTCGGGTGTGAAACTGTCGAGCGCCGAGGTCGAAATATCGCCCGCATTATGTACGACCGCATCAATGCGCCCAAACCGGGCAATCGTGGTGTCAACCAATTGGGCGGGCACATCGGCATTGGTCAAATCGCCTTGCACCGACGGGCAGTCCGTATCGGGCAACGTGGTGTTGTAGTGCACCATCACATCATGGTCGCGCGCCAGATCGGCGACAATCCCGGCCCCTATGCCCCGTGCGCCGCCAGTGACCAGAACGGCCTTGCGCGCCACCTCAATACCCGCTGTCGGTTGTCAGCACCAAATGCCCCGGCTCGACCTCTTTGTATTCGGACGGCGCAGGCTCGTAATCAATCGGATGGATGGGCGACGGGATGGGTTTGAAGTTAAGGTCTTTCTCGGCCTTGCGCTGACGCGGATCGGCAATCGGCACCGCTTTCATCAAGGCCTGGGTATAGGGGTGCTGCGGGTTTTCGAACACGCGCGCCCGCGGCCCCATTTCGACAATGCGGCCCAGATACATGACGCCCACATGGTGACTGACGCGTTCCACCACGGCCATATCGTGGCTGATGAACAAGAACGACAGACCCATCTCGGCCTGCAACTCCATCATCAGGTTGAGGACCTGTGCCTGCACCGACACGTCCAGCGCCGACACCGCCTCATCCGCGATGATCAGCTTTGGGTTCAAGGCGAGCGCGCGGGCAATTGCGACCCGCTGACGTTGCCCACCGGACAGCTCGTGCGGAAAACGGCGCATGAAGCTGCGCGGCAACTCCACCCGATCAAACAGCATCTCGACGCGCTTTTTGCCCTCGTCGCCCTTGAACATCCCATAGTTCTGCATCGGTTCGGCAACCTGATCGGCCAACTGCATCTGCGGGTTGAGAGACGCAAACGGATCCTGAAAAATCATCTGCATGTCCCGCCGGGCCTCGCGCAGGTCGCGGTCATTCAAGGCCATGATATCAGTGTCGCCCAGCATGATATGCCCGGCCTGTGGCTCGACCAGCCGAAGAATCGACCGACCCGCAGACGATTTCCCACAGCCGCTCTCGCCTACGAGGCTCAGCGTTTGCCCCTTGTTGATGGTGAACGACAGGTCCTCGACCGCGTGCACATTTGCGACGGTCCGGCGGAAAAAGCCGCCCTTGACCGGGAACCGCGTGGTCAGGTTCTTGACCGAGAGCAGCACCTCGTCGGTGCCGGGGATCGGCTTGATCTCGGCGCCCGGCTTGCCAAGCAGCTTCATCGGCTCGGGCGCTGCCTTGCCGCGCATCTCGCCGAGCTTGGGCACGGCGGCGAGCAGCGCCTTGGTGTAGGGGTGCTGCGGGCTCTCGAAGATCTGCTCGACCGGGCCCTCCTCGACCTTGTTGCCACGGAACATCACCACCACCCGGTCGGCCATCTGGGCCACAACCGCCATGTCGTGGGTGATGAACATCACCGCCGTGCCGGTCTCACGCTTCAGCCGGTCCATCAGCGCCAGGATTTCCGCCTGGATGGTCACGTCCAGCGCTGTGGTCGGTTCATCGGCGATCAGCAGGCGCGGCTTGCAGGCCAGCGCCATGGCGATCACAACGCGCTGCCGCATGCCGCCCGAGAGCTCATGCGGGTATTGATCGAGCCGTCGCTCGGGCTCGGGGATGCGCACCTCGCGCAAGAGCTCCAGCGCGCGCGCGCGCGCCTGCGATTTGCTCATGTCCTTGTGCAGCCGCAGCCCTTCGGTCAACTGCCGCCCGACGGTGAAGACGGGGTTCAGCGCCGTCATCGGCTCCTGAAAGATCATCCCGATCTCATTACCGCGGATGTGGCGCATCTCCTCACCGCTGGTCTTGGCCAGGTCGATATCCGCGCCTCCGGGCCGGTCAAACCAGAGCTGGCCGCCGGTGATCTCGCCACCGCCGAACTCCACCAGCCGCATCAGAGAGAGCGACGAAACCGACTTGCCCGATCCGCTTTCGCCCACGACACAGACCGTTTCGCCCGGGTTGATGTCAAAGGACACATCCTCGACGCCCACCACCGGCCCGTCCTTGGTCTGGAACTCAACCCGCAGACCTTTCAGCCGCGCAATCGGCTCCGGGCCGCCGCCCTGGTGTTCCTGATCCAGCATCGCCGCTCCTGATATTTGCGTTTTTTCGACGCTATGCTCAAGGCGATGGCAGTGTCAAACCCGCAGCCCGCTGCTTTCCATCAGGTCACCCATCACAAGGGTTGCTTTTTCCGCAAAAGCTGCTTCGATGGGCATATGCATCTGGGGGGTCAGGTGAAAAACAGCGTTCTTGGATCGAGTTACACGACGGTCTTCATCTCCCCCAAAGACAGCACTCAAGGCGCTTCGTCGGAGAACGTGGCGCTTACCGGCATTGATATGTCCAACATGGAGTAGAACATGAAACTCAGAACCCTATTGATGGGGGCCATCGCAACGACAGCCTGTGCGCCCGCGGTCTTTGCGGATGGCCATGAAGGGGACCGCGGCCGAGATGGTCAGCTCAACATCATCTACTGGCAAGCACCTTCGACCCTGAACCCGTTTCTGTCTGGCGGTACCAAGGAAAACGAAGCGGCCAGCCTTGTTCTGGAATCGCTCGCGCGCTTCAACGAGGCCGGCGAGATGGTCCCCTGGCTGGCAGAGGATATCCCGACGGTCGAAAACGGCGGCGTTGCCGAAGACCTGACCTCGATCACATGGACACTGAAGGAAGGCGTAGTCTGGTCCGATGGCTCGGCGCTGACCGCCGACGATCTGATCTTCACCCATGAGTATTGCACGCACCCCGAAAGCGGCTGTGCCGGGGTAAGCTATTTTGATGGCGTCGCCACGGTCGAGGCCGAGGGCGAGCGCGGCGTCAAGATCACCTTCGATGCGCCGAAACCCTTCCCCTACACCGCCTTTGTGGGCGCGGAATCCCCGATCCTGCAGAAAGCGCAGTTCCAGGACTGCCTTGGCGCCCGCGC
>JBCDEK010000063.1:0-19764 GCA_039179785.1 Pseudomonadota bacterium
ATGAAATACATTCAGCAAATCATAGAGTTACATTTCACGTCACGTGAAATTCAAGGGTTGAGACGTGTCACATGCCATAGAGCCCCCGGTTT
Source organism: Pseudomonadota bacterium (assembly GCA_039179785.1). Lineage (GTDB taxonomy): Bacteria > Pseudomonadota > Alphaproteobacteria > Rhodobacterales > Rhodobacteraceae > Tateyamaria. The sequence continues at coordinate 93 of JBCDEK010000063.1, forward strand.
TTCACGCCGCCAGCGGAACCTGTCATGCAGACGAAAGGCGCCATCCGCCCAAAACTCGATCTCGACCGGGGTAATCCGGTACCCGCCCCAGAACGGTGGGCGCGACGGGTTTGTGCCCTGTTGCGCGGTCACTTTCGCGACCTCTGCAACCAACATGGCGCGGCTCTCAAGCGGCGCGCTTTGATCTGATGCCCACGCCCCCAGGCGGGACTTCAAGGACCGCGAGGCGTAGTACGCATCAGCCTGCGGACCGTCCTCCTTCTCGACCAGGCCGCGCACGCGAATCTGACGGCGCAACGACTTCCAGTGCATCACAAATGCCGCCTTCTGCGCTTGGTCCAGTTCTGCTGCCTTGGCGCTTGTGTAGTTGGTGTAAAAGACGAAAGCGTCATCTTCCACTTCTTTCAACAACACCATGCGCGCGTTGGGCAGGCCGTTCGCATCGACGGTGCTCAGCGCAATCGCGTTTGGATCATTGGGCTCAACTTTCTCCGCCTCGGCCATCCAGGTGCGCGCAATATCGAACGGATTGTCGCCCGCAAATTTTCCGTCCCGGTCGGCCATACCTATCTCCTTTGCCCCGCTCCGCAGAGCTAGCGTTGGTTCAATGCAGGTTCAACACCGCTGGCGTCTCTTGATGCGTCTGTATCAATGGCCTAAAGCTGACCGCCAGACGATAACGCCGTAAACGGGGGACAGGATGGGCAGCGATATGGCGACCGGCCTTATGACAGGCAAGCGGGGTCTGATCATGGGCCTTGCCAATGACAAATCCATCGCATGGGGCATCGCGCGCACATTGCACGCCGCCGGGGCGGAGCTGGCCTTTTCCTACCAGGGCGAAGCGTTAAAAAAACGTGTTGATCCGCTGGCCGCTCAACTGGACAGCGATATCGTTCTGCCCTGCGACGTGGGCGACGAAGCGTCAATTGATGCGCTTTTCGAGGCGTTGAAAGAGCGATGGGGCACGCTCGACTTTGTCGTGCACGCCATTGGGTTTTCCGACAAGAACGAATTGCGCGGGCGTTACGTGGACACCTCGCGCGACAACTTCGCGTTGACTATGGATATCTCGGTCTACTCCTTCACCGCCGTTATGCAGCGCGCCGAAAAGATGATGACCGATGGCGGCAGCGCGGTGACGCTGACCTATTATGGTGCTGAACAGGTTATGCCGCATTATAATGTCATGGGCGTGGCCAAGGCTGCACTTGAAGCGTCCGTAAAATATCTGGCCGAGGATCTGGGCAAGGACAATATCCGCGTCAATGCCATCAGTGCCGGACCAATCAAGACACTTGCGGCCTCTGGTATCGGCGACTTCCGCTACATTATGAAGTGGAATGAGTACAACTCCCCCCTGCGCCGCAATGTGACCATCGATGACGTGGGCAAGTCCGCACTCTTCCTGCTCAGCGACCTTGGTTCGGGGACAACGGGTGAAAACCTGCACGTCGATGCGGGATATCATGTCGTGGGCATGAAAGCGGTCGATGCGCCTGATATCGAAAAGGCATAAGGCATGTCGCTGACACTGGCAGAGCTGGTCGCCTTTAACACCGTCCTTTTCGCAGCGCTGCTGTCACCTGGTGCTGCCATGCTCTTTATCACAAAGGCGACTGTTACAGGCGGGCGCGCTGCAGGAATTGCGACCGGGATCGGCCTCGGAACAGCCGCGGCGATGTGGACACTGGCTGCCCTGCTCGGGCTTGAGGTGGTGTTTAATCTCTTTCCGTGGACCTACACGGCGCTCAAAATCGGCGGCGCGCTCTACCTCCTCTGGATCGCCGTCCACACCTGGCGTCATGCGCGCGACCCGCTGGGACATGCGCCCGCACCACGCGGCCGCGCGGTTCTGTCCGGTATGCTGCTGAACCTTGGCAATCCAAAGTCGATGCTCTTTGCCGCCGCCGTGATCGTCGTGGTTTTCCCCCAAGGGCTGGCTGCGACGGACATCGCAGTGATCGTCATCAACCACTGGCTGCTCGAACTTGCATTCTATACGACGCTTGCGCTTGCGCTCAGCACCCCGCACATCCGGCGCGGCTATGTCAGCCTCAAACCCATATTCGACCGCATCGCGGCAACCCTGCTTGGCGCGCTTGGCCTGCGCCTGATCCTGGAGAAGTAACCCATGGCAGATCGCCTCCCCCACGAAAAAGGCTTTCACATCAGCTGGGACCAGATCCACCGCGACAGCCGCGCGCTGGCCTGGCGGCTGGACGGCCACGGACCCGATGACGGCGCGTGGCGCGCTGTGGTTGCCATCACGCGTGGTGGGATGGCCCCGGCCATGATTGTCAGCCGCGAGCTGGACATTCGCACGGTCGACACGATCAGCGTCAAATCCTACCACCACCAAAGCCAGGGCGAGGTCGAAGTGCTGAAGGCCCCGAATGCCGATCTGATGGGCGATGGCACCGGCGTGCTGATCATCGACGATCTGGTCGACTCAGGCCGCACTCTCGAAGTGGTCCGCGATCTCTATCCCAAAGCACATTTCGCCACCGTCTACGCCAAGCCCAAGGGTGAACCGATGGTCGACACGTTCATCACCGGCGTCAGCCAGGACACATGGATATTCTTCCCCTGGGACATGGCCTTGCAATATGTCGAGCCCTATCGCGGCACAGACTGACCCGACGCCCTCCTTCTTCTCTGTTTTAAGAAAATCCCCGCCGGAGGCTCCGGCGCTGGCCACCGGGAGCGCCCTATGACAATGACTCGCACCGCCGCCACCTTCGCCCCGCCCGTCATGGAAGCAAGGCGCTGGATCGCGGGCGTAACCTTTCCAGAGCACCGCCCGCTCATCAACGTCAGCCAAGCCGCCCCCGTGGACCCGCCGCCCGACGCCTTGAGACAGGCCATGGCAGAGGCCGCGCTGACCCGCGATGACGCACATATCTATGGCCCGGTGTTGGGAATGCCCGCGCTGCGCACCGGCCTGTCGGCGCAGATCAATCGCCACTACGGGGCGCACACCACAGCGGACAACATCGCTATCACCTCGGGCTGCAACCAGGCCTTCGCCGCCGCCATCGCGACGCTATGTGATGAAGGGGATGAAGTTGTCCTTCCAACCCCCTGGTATTTCAATCATAAAATGTGGTTGGATATGGCGGGCGTGACTGCCGTGTCCTTGGCCACGGCTGATGGTATGCTACCCGATGTCGATGCTGCCGAGCGTCTGATAACGCCTAAAACCCGCGCGATTGCATTGGTGACACCCAACAACCCCGCAGGTGTCGAATATCCCGCTGACCTCGTCCAGGCATTCTACAATCTTGCACGGGCGCACGGCATCGCCTTGATCGTGGATGAGACCTATCGCGATTTTGACAGCCGCAGCGGCCCGCCCCATGCGCTGTTCCAGCAAGACGGCTGGGACGACACGTTCATCCACCTTTACTCCTTTTCCAAAGCCTATCGCCTGACCGGCCACCGCGTGGGTGCGCTTGTGACCTCGCCCACGCGTCTGGCCGAGGCCGAGAAGTTTCTGGATACCGTCGCCATCTGTCCCGGACAGATCGGACAATATGCAGCGCTTTGGGGGCTCGAAAACCTGGGCCAGTGGGTGGCTGGTGAACGGGACGAAATTCTTGCCCGGCGCAAGGCCATAGCCGACGGATTCGACGTTCTGGCAAACAAGGGCTGGCAACTCATGGGTCTGGGCGCTTACTTCGCCTATATGCAGCACCCGTTCGACATGTCCTCCGCCGATCTGGCCCCAAAACTGGTGACCGAGGCGGGCATCCTCTGCCTGCCGGGCACCATGTTCTGGCCCGAAGGTGCCGCCGAGGGGCACAAACAACTGCGCATCGCCTTCGCCAACCTCAATGCGGACGGCATTGGCACGCTCTACACAAGGCTGTCAGCCCTGACGCTTTGATTTCCAAGCGCTCTTGCCCGTCTTCGGCAGGGCCGCTAGACATTCCCAACCGCAACAGAACCTAAACGCAGGCACCCATGGCAAAGAGCAAAACATCCATCTCGAAAATCGCAGTTTGGATCCTGCTGGGCCTTTTGTTTGTTGGCCTGAGCCTTGGTTTTGGCCTCGACGGTTTGGGCGGCACGGTGCGCACCGTGGGCAAGGTCGGTGACAAGTACATCGACGTGCAGACCTATGCCAACACGTTGCAACGCGAGATGCAGGCCGTGGGGCAACAAACAGGCACCCCGCTGACATTTGCTCGTGCCCAGTCGATTGGTTTGGATCGCGCGGTGCTGGCCCAACTGGTGCGCGCGCGCGCCCTGGATCACGAGGCCGGCGAGATGGGCCTCAGCGTGGGGGATGAGACGATCCGCGATGAAATCCTGAACATCCCGGCATTCCGCGGGCTGGATGGCGCGTTCGACCGCGACGCCTATCGCTTCGCCCTAGACCAGCAGGGCACCAGCGAGGCGGAGTTCGAAACCCAACTCCGCGAGGAGGTGTCGCGCACGATCCTGCAGGGGGCCATCGTCTCGGGCATCACCATGCCCGACACCTATGCCCGGACGCTCGTATCTTTTCTCGGAGAAACGCGTGACTTCACCTGGGTGCGCCTGGGTCAAAGCGATCTCGAAACCGACCTGCCCGACCCATCGGATGAGGTGTTGCGCGCCTATTACGACGAAAACCTAGGCGATTACGAACTGCCGGAGACCAAACGGATCACCTATGCCGTGCTGCTGCCCGACATGATCCTCGACAGCATGGAGGTGGAGGAGGCAACCCTGCGCGCCGAATTCGATGCCCGCGCGGATCAATACAACCAACCCGAACGGCGCCTGGTGGAACGTCTGGTCTATCTCGACGCCGACGCAGCCGAACGTGCCGCAGCCCAGCTTGAGGTCGACGGCACCACGTTCGAAGCACTTGTAACCGAGCGTGGCCTGGAACTCGGTGACATCGACCTGGGTGACGTGACCCGACTGGAGCTTGATGCGGCAGGCGAAGCCGTCTTCAACGCCGAGGTGGGCGATGTGGTTGGCCCGCTGCCCTCGTCCCTGGGCCCTGCCCTGTTCCGCGTGAATGGTGTCCTGCCCGCCCAACGCACCACCTTTGAAGAGGCGGAACCGCAGTTGCGTCAGGAGGTGGCCATGGACGCCGCCCGCCGTCAGGTCGCGGTGCTGGCCGAAGAGTTCGACAACCTTCTGGCTGGCGGCGCCACGCTGGAAGAGTTGGATGCAGAAACAGACATGCGCCTTGCCAGCATCGACTGGTTTCCGGCGTCCGGTGATGGCATTGCCGCCTATAACGGCTTCCGCGACGCGGCCCTGCAACTGACCGCAGATGACTTTCCTGAAATCGTGCAACTGGACGATGGCGGCATCGTCGCCATGCGGCTGGAAGAGATCCTGCCACCCCGTCCGGCCCCGTTTGAAGAGGCCAAGCTGAATGTGCAGGGCAATTGGGAGGCGGAGCAAACCGAAGCACGGTTGACCGAAAAAGCCAAAGCAGTGCTGCCGACCCTGGAAGCCGGTGAGAGCTTTGCAAGCCAATCCCTTGATTCAATTGTCGAAACAGACCTCGACCGCGGCGCATTTGTGCAAGGCACCCCACCAGAGTTCATGACCACCGTGTTTGAGATGGACCCGGGTGATGTGCGCATCCTGCCGGGCTACGGCGCCGTGCTGATGGTCCGGCTTGATGCGATCAACCCGCTGGGCGACACCGAAGAAGCGCAAGCGGAAACCACAGCACTCAGCGCCGAGATGGGCCAAATCCTGGCCGGTGAAATCTTCAATATCTTTGGCGAAGACGTGGTTCTGCGCGCGGGGACACAGATCAACCAGCAAGCGCTCGATGCCGTGCACGTGAATTTCCCCTGATGGCGCTCGTTCCCGAGTTTGATGCCTTTGCCTCGGCCTATGCCGCCGGGCAAAACCAGGTGGTCTATACCCGCCTTGCCGCTGATCTCGACACGCCAGTGTCGCTAATGCTGAAGCTGACCGGCGCCCAGAAGGACGCATTTGTCCTCGAATCCGTTACGGGAGGCGAGGTGCGCGGACGCTACTCGATCATCGGGATGAAGCCCGATCTGATCTGGCGCTGTGAGGGTGAGGCGTCGTCGATCAACCGCATGGCACGCTACGACGCCGACGCTTTCGAACCGGTTGCGGGCAATCCACTGGACGCGTTGCGCGCGCTGATCGAGGAAAGCCGCATCGCCCTGCCCGACGATCTGCCACAGGCGGCAGCCGGCCTGTTTGGCTATCTCGGCTATGACATGATCCGGCTGGTCGAACGGCTGCCGGATGTGAACCCCGACCCGCTGGGCCTGCCCGATGCGCTGATGCTGCGCCCCTCGGTTGTTGCCGTGCTGGATGGCGTCAAAGGCGAAGTGACCGTCGTCTCGCCCGCTTGGGTCAGCGAAGGTCAGTCGGCGCGCGCCGCTTACGCACAAGCAGCAGAGCGGGTCATGGACGCGGTGCGCGATCTTGAGCGCGCGATGCCCGTCGAAACACGTGATCTGGGCGACCCCTCCGACGTGTCAGAGCCGGTGTCGAATTTCACCAAAGAGGCCTACAAGGCCGCGGTCGAGAAGGCCCGCGACTACATCAAGGCTGGCGACATCTTTCAGGTTGTCCCCGCCCAACGCTGGACCCAGGACTTCCGCGAACCGCCCTTTGCGCTCTACCGCAGTCTGCGGCGCACCAACCCGTCGCCTTTCATGTTCTATTTCAATTTCGGCGGCTTTCAGGTCATCGGCGCAAGTCCCGAAATCCTGGTCCGCGTCTTCGGGAATGAAGTGACCATCCGCCCTATCGCGGGCACCCGTCCCCGCGGGGACACGCCCGAACAGGACCGCGCGCTCGAAGCTGACCTGTTGGCAGACAAGAAGGAACTGGCCGAGCACCTGATGCTGCTCGACCTGGGCCGCAACGATGTGGGCCGGGTCGCGAAAATCGGCACCGTGCGCCCGACCGAAGAGTTCATTGTCGAACGCTACAGCCATGTGATGCACATCGTGTCGAACGTCGTGGGCGAATTGGCTGACGGCAAGGACGCTCTCGATGCCTTCTTTGCGGGGATGCCCGCGGGCACGGTGTCTGGCGCGCCAAAGGTGCGCGCAATGGAGATTATCGACGAACTGGAGCCCGAAAAGCGCGGCGTCTACGGCGGCGGCGTCGGGTATTTCAGCGCGGGCGGCGACATGGACATGTGCATCGCCTTGCGCACGGCGGTGGTGCAGGATCAGAAGCTCTATATTCAAGCCGGTGGCGGCGTGGTCTATGACAGCGATCCCGAGGCTGAGTTTATGGAAACCGTGCACAAGTCGGGTGCCATCCGGCGTGCAGCGGCAGATGCGGCACGTTTTGGCGGGGGCAATCGGTGATCCTGACACGTGGGATCGAGCGGCCTTTGGCAGACCGGGCCTTCGGGGAGAATTTTTTTTGAAACAGAGAAGGGACGGGCTTGCGCGTCACTCTCGTCGATGGCGCGATGACGGTTCGTGACAGCTTTGAACTGGATGGCATAGTCGTTGCACCTGGCACGCGCGCATCCATAGCACTGCCAGTCTCTGCCCTGCCCGACCACACACCTGTGTCGTTGCGGGTCGAGGTGATCCACGGCAAGCGTCCCGGGCCCACAATGTTTGTCAGCGCCGCAGTGCATGGGGACGAGGTGATCGGGGTTGAGATTGCGCGTCGATTGCTGCGCACGCCCCAACTCGACAAACTGCGTGGCACGTTGCTGGTGGTGCCGATTGTCAATGCGTTCGGCTTCCTTGCCCGGTCTCGCTATCTGCCGGACCGACGGGACCTGAACCGCTGCTTTCCGGGCAGCGCAGGCGGGTCGCTGGGATCGCGCCTTGCCCATATCTTTCTGCATGACGTGGTGCTGCGCTGTGATTTCGGGATTGATTTGCATTCAGCCGCTGTACACCGCACCAACCTGCCGCAAATTCGCATCACGCCCGGCGACCGGGTCACCGCGACCATGGCGCACAGCTTTGGGGCGCCGGTGATCCTCAGATCATCCTTGCGCGACGGCTCGTTGCGCGGCGAAGCGGCCGAACGCGGCACGCCAGTTCTGCTTTACGAGGCGGGCGAAGGGCTTCGCTTCGACGAATTCGCAGTCCGCGCGGGCGTCGCGGGCATTCTGAGGGTGATGCGCGATCAGGGAATGCTGGCAGCCAAGGGGATCGCCCGCGCCCGCAAACCATCATTGGTCTGCATCGGATCGTCCTGGCTGCGCGCGCCATCCGGCGGACTGCTGCGCACCTTTCGTGCCGAGGGCGATCTGGTCGAGGCAGGCGATGTACTGGCCGCCATTTCCGACCCGGCAGGCGCTATCGAGACCGAGTTGGTCGCGCCCGCCCCCGGCATCCTGATCGGGCGCGCCGTTTTACCGGTGGTGAACCAGGGCGACGCGGTGTTTCACCTGGCAGAAATCAGCCCGTCAGCCGATGAAAACACCCTGGAGGTCATGACAGCGCAGTTGGAAGCAGACCCGCTCTTTGACGAAGACGAGATTATCTGACTTTCACTGCGTGTCGTCTGCCAATACCTGCAGTACGGCAGAGACAGGTGCCAGCGCCACACGTTCGGCGCGGTCCTGAAGCCCCCACAGCAGCAGAGCAGAGATGGTGTCAGGGCGCACGCGTCCCACCATGATCACCCCACCCTCCTGCCCCGCGCGAAATGCGGCCTGATCCAGAAAGCGGCGGATGACCGTGGGCGTTTGCCCGGCGCTGTCGAAATCGCGAAAGATCAGACCGGCGGGCACACCGTCACGCGCGGCGAGCTTCTGCGCGGTGTTGAGGCCCTTGGATTGCAGGATCAGACCGTGTCCGCTGTCACGCACAACCGCCGTCACCTGGTCTGAAGCATCGCGGGTCTCCTGCACGCCGCTGCCGGTTCCCTCCATCACGGCCACGGCTTCGGGCACTGCATCAATGGCAGCGGCCACGTTCACTTCGGCATCTGTCGCGGTTGCCCCCGCAGGCAGGTCCAGCAGCGCCGCCACTTCAAAACCGCGTGCCCGGTATTCTGCCGCGCGCTCTGCTGCGTCGGGCAACGCGGCATTCACCGCAAAGCTGAGCGGATAGGGAAAACTCTGCAAGGCCGCCAAGCCAACTGTGCCACCGGTCAGGTCCGCGCCCTCGTCTATCAGCACGATGGACATCAACGGTTTGTCGTCCGGGTTCTCGAACGGTGCGGCATAGGCGGTGAAAGGCGGCGTATCATCAGCCACATCAGCATCGGCCGGTGCCGCTTCGTCAACCTGTGCCTCGGGCGCAGGATTGCGATCAACCAAAGACGTCGCGGGCCTGCCAATGGTCGGCCCGCCAGTGTCAAGGGTCGGGTCCAGTGCCGAGGGGAGCGTCGCCGTCCGCTCGGGCGCTGGCTCGGGATCAACCGGTGCATCTGCAACCGCCGGGGCTTCTGGCGCAGGGGCGCTGGATGGTGCGTCAGGCGCCGGTGCCTCGGCGGTTGGCGTATCTGTCCCCGCGGGGACATCTGGCGCCTCTTCGGCAAAAGCAGTCGGCGCTTGCGGCACATCCGGTGCGGGCGGTTGCGCCGGATCGGTCGAGATCGACAGCTCAGTCTCGCCGGCGGGTGCCTGAGGCGCGTCGGTCTGGACGTCGGGTTGCACTGGGGCCGTGCTGTCGACCGTAACGCTTGCCCCTTCCCCCGCTTCTGCCGGCACCGCAAGATCATCGGCCTGACCGGCCTGCGGCACCGTGGGCGTATCGGCGCCCGCCGCCTCGACTGCGCTGGCGTCGTCCGCCTCGGGGCTCTCCAATTGCGGCGCATCGCCATCCATCACCAGATCGGCATCTGCCCCGGCCTGTGGAGTCTCGCCCGTGCCCGGCTGCGGCGCATCAACAGCTTGCGGCGCTTCGACTTCAGCCGCGGGGCTGACCGGCGGCTGACCAGCAATCGAAAGGGCCGCAGCACCCGCAACACTGACCACACCGCCCCACAAAACGCCGCTCAGAAAACCCCGTGCCATGTCTGACCTCTTTTGCCTGTCCCACCAGGGTCCCGCTTTGCGATGTGCCTTGGTCTGCTCTTCGTCCCTGTCCCGTGCCGCCCGGCCCCTTGACGCTGGCGGGCAAGCCTGAACATGTATGCGCGCGACTATACCGGCCAATGCGCGCCCTTGGAACATCGAATACGCTTATGCTGCTGCTGATCGACAACTACGACAGTTTTACCTACAACCTCGTGCACTATTTGGGGTCGCTGGGCGCGGATGTGCACGTTTACCGCAACGATGCCCTGAACGTGCAAGAGGCAATGGCCCTGAAGCCCGATGGCATCTTGCTGTCACCAGGCCCCGGTGTGCCCGATCAATCCGGCATCTGTCTTGCCCTGACCGAAGCGGCTGCCGAAACCCGCACGCCACTTATGGGCGTGTGCCTGGGTCACCAGACCATCGGTCAGGCCTTTGGCGGCAAGGTCGTGCGCGCGGGCGAGATCGTGCACGGAAAGATGGGGACCATGCATCACGATGGTGGGTCCGTATTCAAAGGTCTGCCAACCCCGTTTGAGGCTACCCGCTACCACTCCCTGATCGTTGAGCGCGACAGCCTGCCGGACGAATTGGAAATCACGGGCGCGCTTGAGGACGGAACGATCATGGGCCTCGCGCACAAAGAGCTGCCCATCCACGGCGTGCAATTCCACCCCGAATCCATCCGCTCCGAACATGGCCACGCGATGCTCCAGAACTTCCTTGACCTGATGCCGGTGGCGGCATGAGCGACGCTCTGAAACCACTGATCGATGCGGCGGCCAATGGCCCGCTCAGCCGCGACCAGGCCAAAGCCGCGTTCCAGATCCTCTTTGATGGAGAGGCGACGCCCAGCCAGATTGGCGGGCTGTTGATGGCGTTGCGCACGCGCGGTGAAACGGTGGACGAATACGCGGCGGCGGCGGCGGTCATGCGTGCCAAATGCAACGCCGTCAAAGCGCCCGAAGGTGCGATGGACATCGTGGGCACCGGCGGCGATGGCAAGGGCACGCTCAACATTTCGACGGCCACCGCCTTTGTCGTGGCCGGGGCGGGCGTCACGGTGGCCAAGCACGGCAACCGCAATCTCAGTTCCAAATCGGGCGCGGCCGACGCGCTGACCCAGATGGGCATCAACGTGATGGTCGGCCCGGAAACCGTTGAAACCGCTCTGGAAAACGCGGGCATTGGATTCATGATGGCCCCGATGCACCATCCCGCCATTGCCCATGTCATGCCCACCCGAGCCGAACTTGGAACCCGGACGATTTTCAACATCCTCGGGCCGCTCACCAACCCGGCGGGTGTCAAACGCCAACTGACCGGCGCGTTCTCGCGCGATCTGATCCGGCCCATGGCAGAAACACTGAACAAACTTGGCTCTGACGCGGCGTGGCTGGTGCATGGCTCGGACGGCACGGACGAGTTGACAATCACCGGCGTGTCCTGGGTCTCCGCACTCGACAATGGCACGATCAACGACATCGAAGTGCACCCCGAAGAGGCAGGCCTGCCCACCCACCCGTTCGAAGCCATCGTAGGCGGGACGCCCGAGGACAACGCCAAAGCCTTCCGCGCGCTGCTCGACGGCGCAGCGGGGGCCTATCGCGACGCCGTTCTTCTGAATGCTGCCGCCGCGCTCAAGGTTGCGGGCCAGGCCGCGGATCTCAAAGAGGGTGTCGCTCAGGCCACGGAAAGCATCGACAGCGGCGCGGCAAAAGCTAAGATCAAAGCCGTGGCAGACATCACGCAGAGCGCGACCTAGTCCCTTCTCTGTTTCAAAAAAATCCCGGGGGTCCGGGGGCTGGCCCCCCGTTCCGCCATAACCAGCAGCGCATCCGATGACAGATACGATCCTCGACAAGATCAAAGCCTACAAGCTCGAAGAAGTGGCAGCCGACAAGGCCGCCAAACCGCTGGACGCGGTCGAGGCGGAAGCACGAGAGGCATCACCCGTCCGCCCGTTTGCCCAGGCCTTGCAACTGGCCAACCGCGAAGCCTATGGCCTGATTGCCGAGATCAAGAAGGCCAGCCCCTCCAAGGGTCTGATCCGCGAGGATTTCGATCCCGCAACGCTGGCCAAAGCTTACGAAGACGGCGGTGCCACTTGCCTCTCGGTCCTCACGGACACCCCCAGCTTTCAGGGGGCCAAGGACTTTCTCACCCAAGCCCGCGACGCTTGCGCCCTGCCCGCTCTGCGCAAGGATTTCATGTACGACACCTATCAGGTGGCCGAGGCCCGCGCGCTTGGGGCCGACTGCATCCTGATCATCATGGCGTCGGTCAGTGATGCGCAGGCACAGGAATTGGAAGCGGCCGCCTTTGAATGGGGCATGGACGTGCTGCTCGAAGTTCACGATGCAGACGAACTTGCGCGCGCCTCCAACCTTTCAAGCCCGCTGATGGGCATCAACAACCGCAACCTCAAGACCTTCGAGGTGACGCTCGACACCACGCGCACGTTGTCGAAACAGGTGCCTGCTGATCGTACCATCGTGGCGGAAAGCGGTCTGAACACGCCCGCCGATCTGGCCGATCTCGCCGTGTATGGCGCGCGGACTTTTCTGATCGGCGAAAGCCTGATGCGACAGGACAATGTGGCGGCGGCAACACGGACCTTGCTGGCCAACCCGCTCACATCCGGCGGAGGGATGTAAATGGCGCTCACCCATTTTGACGACAAAGGCGCCGCGCATATGGTCGATGTCTCGGATAAGGCCGTGACCGATCGCATCGCAGTGGCCGAAGCTCACGTGAAGATGAAGCGTGAAACCTTTGATATCATTACCGGAGGCCGCGCCAAGAAAGGGGACGTGATTGCGGTTGCACGTCTGGCTGGCATCATGGGCGCCAAGCGGACCTCTGATCTGATCCCGCTCTGCCACCCGCTACCGATCACCAAGGTGTCCGTTGATCTCGAACCAGACGACTCGTTGCCGGGCCTGCGTATCACCGCCACCGTCAAGACCACCGGCCAGACCGGGGTGGAGATGGAGGCACTAACGGCCGCCTCTACCGCCGCACTGACCGTTTATGACATGGCCAAAGCCGTGGACAAGGGGATGGAAATCGGAGGCCTGCGCGTAATCCTCAAAGACGGCGGAAAATCAGGGCGTTACGAGGCGACATGATCACGGTCGCAGAGGCGCTGAAACATCTTTTTGAGCTTGCAGACGAGATGCCGGTTGAGCAGGTCTCCCTTCTTCAAGCAGATGGCCGCGTACTGGCCGCACCTATTGCCGCCCGTCGCACCCAGCCTCCCTTTGCTGCGTCGTCCATGGATGGCTACGCGCTGAAAGCGGTCGAGGCCGACCTGCACGCACAGTTCAAGGTTGTCGGAGAGGCCGCCGCAGGGCATGGCTGGTCGGGCACGGTCGGCGCAGGTCAGGCGGTGCGTATCTTCACCGGTGCCCCTGTCCCCGCGGGGACAGACAAGGTGGTCATTCAGGAAGATGTCACACGCACCGGTGATCTGATCACCATCACCGACGATCCGAGCCCTAAGGACAACATCCGTCCCGCGGGCATCGACTTTACTGTTGGCGACACGCTGGATGCTCCGCGAATCCTCGCGCCTGTCGATATCGCGTTGCTGGCCGCAATGAATATCGCGCAGGTGCCCGTGCGCCGCGCGCCCAAAGTTGCGCTGATTGCGACGGGTGATGAGTTGGTGATGCCGGGCGAAGAGCCGGGACCCGACCAGATCATTGCGTCGAACACTTTTGGCCTTGCCGCCCTGTTGCGCCGCATCGGTGCCGAGCCTCGAGTGTTGCCGATTGCCCGCGACAGCGCCGTGTCGCTGACGACCGTGTTTGGCCTGGCCAAGGACGCAGATCTGATCGTGACTATTGGCGGCGCATCGGTCGGGGACCATGATCTGGTGGGGCATGTGGCGGGCGAATTGGGGATGGATCGCAGCTTTTACAAGGTAGCCATGCGCCCCGGCAAGCCGCTGATGGCGGGCCGCTTAAACGGCACACCGATGGTCGGCCTGCCCGGCAATCCAGTTTCGGCAATGGTGTGTGGCACGATCTTTCTGACCCCAATGATCCGCGCGATGCAGGGCCTCGGCCAGGCGCCCATGCAACGCACGCAAATGCCCCTCTCGGCGCCTTTGGCCGCAAGCGGGCCGCGGGAACACTACATGCGGGCGCGGCTCGGCGAAGGCGCGGTTGCCGATGCCGGTCTCCAAGATAGCTCACTGCTCAGCGTTCTGGCCGAGGCCAATGCGCTCATCGTTCGACCACCCAGCGATCCGGCGCGCGTGCCCGGTGATATGGTTGATGTGATCCTTTTGACCTGAGGAGTTGACACAAAACGGGAACGTCCATAGAACAAACCCAAACCAACAAGGTTTTGGAGGACGAACAGTGTTGACGAAAAAGCAGCTCGATCTGCTCGAATTCATCCACAAGCGTGTGCAGCGCGATGGTGTGCCACCCAGTTTCGACGAAATGAAGGAAGCTCTGGATTTGCGGTCGAAGTCCGGCATCCACCGTCTGATCACGGCGCTTGAGGAACGCGGCTTTATCCGCCGTCTGGCGCATCGCGCCCGCGCGATCGAGGTGATGCGCCTGCCGGAAAGTCTGGGCGGCGCGCCCGGAGGCTTCCAGCCCAAAGTGATTGATGGTGACAAGCCGGACATGCCTCCGCCCGCCTCCGCGCGCCCGGTTGAGGCTGCGCATGCGATTGAATTGCCAGTGATGGGCCGTATTGCGGCCGGTGTCCCGATCTCGGCCATTTCTGAAGTGTCGCATTCCGTGGCTGTGCCCGGGCAGATGCTGTCGGGTCAGGGCGATCACTACGCACTTGAGGTCAAGGGCGACTCGATGATCGACGCGGGCATTAATGACGGCGACGTCGTAGTGATCCGCGAGACATCAAGCGCAGACAATGGCGATATCGTGGTGGCACTGGTCGAGGATCACGAAGCCACGCTGAAGCGCTACATGCGCAGAGGCGATACCATCGCGCTTGAAGCGGCCAATCCGGCCTATGAGACGCGTATGTTCCCCGTGGGGCATGTCAAAGTTCAGGGAAAGCTCGTCGGTTTGATCCGCACCTACTGAGCCAGCGGCAAACGAGTCTAAAGCATGTAGGCGGGCCAATGGTCCGCCTTACTTCTTTTGGGCGAGCGTCGGAGCCTTTGGCAGGTCCAGCAACAAGTCGGGCGGAGACGATCCGCGCCAGCCCGACCACATCCGATCCCCAGTCACATCACGCGCAGTTTTCACGTACAGATCATCACCGTCCCGGATGACGGCAACGGCGCCCGTGCGCCGCAGCAGCTTCGGCGTTAGAACCAGACACGGGGCGTCCTTTGCCCCTTCAAAGTCAGTATTCGCCACGACGATTTCGCCACGCGCGCAGCCGGTAAAAGCCGTTGCCGCGCGTTTACCGCTCAGATGAACGATGCGCAGGTCACCGATCTTGTCCTGCCAGCGCGCCGCGGCCTCATCCTGCGCAATACCTTCGCCATCATTCTCCAGCCAGTTGCGGGCCACGAACCCTGCCCCCTTGGGACGGCTCAGGGCGCGCCCCTCGTCGGTCATGCGCCCCACCAGCCCGCCGGTGTCGGCCACGAGGACCTGCGGTCGCGCCCCGATTTGCCAAAGCATCAGTGCAAAGGCGACCACAGCCAGCCCCGCAAATCTGGGCCGACCCTGCCACAGGATCACAAAAAGCATTCCAAGCGTCATCAGAGGCAACACCGCCGCACCGGGCCCCGCCACATAGCCCTGCGCCCCGTCGAGCCCCGACACCGTGTCTGCCACCCATAAGATCCAGCGCAGACCCAACCCCATCAGCCACAGACCAATAACATCCAGCCCCAGCGGCGCCAAAACCAGCGCCAATACCGCTGCGGGGATCACCAGCACGCCCATCAACGGGACGCTTGCGAGGTTCGCCAGCAACCCATAGTGAGCCGTGGTATTGAAGTGAGCCGCCCCGATGGGGGCCGTCGCCAGCCCCGCCACGGCGGACGAAATCACAACCCCTAGCACCGGCTGCAGCCATTTCGGACCCAGGCGCCATTCCATGTCACGAATCCATCCGAAGACGGCGACAAGCGCGGTTGTCGCGGCAAAGGACATTTGAAAGCCCGGTCCCATCAGAGCCTCGGGCCGCAGCGTCAGGACGATGATCGCCGCCATCGCCACCGCGCGCAAGCTGATCGCCCGGCGGTTGACCAGAATGGCGCATAGGGCTACCGCCACCATGACAAAGGCGCGTTCGGTGGCCACATTGCCGCCGGACAGGCCCAGGTAGACGGACGCCGCCAACAGTGCTCCAAGTGCGGCCAGTTTGCGGGTGGGCCAGTAGAGCGCGACGTGCGGGATCAGCGCGAAGATCAGGCGCAAGAGTCCAAAGACGAACCCGGACAAAAGCCCCATGTGCAGGCCGGAAATTGCAAGCAAATGGGCCGTGTTCGAAGCGCGCAGGTCATTCAGCGCGTCCTGGCTGATGCCGCTGCGGTCGCCGGTTGTGACCGCAGCGGCAAAGCCGCCAACGTCCCCCGGCAGAACCGCGCGCACGTAGGCCGACACGGACATGCGAATATGAAACACGGTCTGGCGCAGATCGAACTCTGCCCGGGCTATGGCCACAAGCGGGACCCGGGTATAGCCGACGGCCCCCAGTTCAGCGAACCAGGCATGACGCTGGAAATCAAAACCGCCCGGCTCCACCGGACCGCCCGGTGGACCCAGATGCCCGGTGGTCATCACGCGCAATCCGGGCTCTGGCGCCACGCCAAGGCTGCTGTCACCGTGCAGCGAGATCCTGACTCGCGTGGGTGTGTCGGCAGGCGCGACACGGTCCAGTTTGACGTCATCGAGGGTCAGCCGCACCGCGTCCGAGGCGCTGCGATCCATGCCAACAATGCGGCCTTCGACCGGCCCGTAGTAGCGCCAGTCCAAGACCGGCCCTGCAACGGAATGGGCGCGCCAGGCCGCGAGGACAAATCCCAACGTGACCATCGCCAGAAGAACAAGGAGCGGTGCGGTCGCTTCACCGACACGGCGTGAGACCATCGATGCCACGGCGCCCGCAGACCCCACCGACAAGATCGTTGCCAGAGAGGGTTCGAACCGCAACCAGAAAAACAGAGCGATCCCGAAAGCCATGCCCACAGGGCACCAACCAAAGAGGTGCCCGCGCTGGATCAGCATCGCGTGCCGCAGCCCCATGCTTGCCCCTCGTCCCCGCGGTGAGTATCAGGAGCCGAAACCGTAGACCCATCGTGGTTAAGCAAAGGTAAATCCATCCCATGTCCCAACCTGTTGTCACCCGTTTCGCCCCCTCGCCGACGGGGTTCCTACATATCGGCGGCGCGCGCACGGCGCTGTTCAACTGGCTGTATGCGCGGGGACGTGGTGGTACGTTTTTGCTACGGATCGAGGACACAGACCGCGCCCGGTCGACCCACGAAGCGACGCAGGCGATCCTTGATGGCATGGGGTGGTTGGGGCTGGATCACGACGGTGAGGTGATCAGCCAATTTGCCCGCGCCGACCGTCACGCCGAGGTGGCGCGTCAGCTTCTGGCGGAGGGCAAGGCTTACAAGTGCTTTTCAACGCAAGAGGACATTGCCGCGTTCCGCGAGGCGGCCAAGGCCGAAGATAAATCCACTTTGTTCCGCTCGCCGTGGCGTGATGCCGATCCTGCAGACCACCCCGACGCGCCCTTTGTTGTGCGGATCAGGGCACCACAGGATGGCGCGACCGTCATCAAGGACGAGGTGCAAGGTGATGTGACCATCCGCAACGACCAGTTGGATGACATGGTCATGCTGCGCGCCGATGGCACACCCGTCTACATGCTGGCCGTGGTTGTGGACGACCACGACATGGGCGTGACCCACGTGATCCGGGGCGATGACCACCTGAACAACGCCGCCCGCCAGATGATGATCTATGATGCGATGGACTGGGACGTGCCGGTCTGGGCACACATCCCGCTCATCCACGGACCCGACGGCAAAAAGCTGTCAAAACGGCACGGCGCGCTGGGCGCACAGGAATACCAGGTCATGGGCTATCCGGCGGCGGGCATGCGCAACTACCTGGCGCGTCTGGGCTGGAGCCACGGGGACGATGAGTTTTTTACCGATGCCCAAGCGCTTGAGTGGTTTGACCTGGACGGTATCGGCAAAAGCCCCGCCCGTTTCGACGTCAAAAAGCTTGAAAACCTGAGCGGGCAACACATTGCGCAGGCGAACGACGCTGCATTGCAGCACGAAATTGAAAGATATCTGGCCGCCGCAGGGCTAAAACCCTTGAAACAATCGCAGAAAGAGGGGCTGGAGGCGGCATTGCCCTTCGTCAAAGAACGCGCGAAAACACTACCGGAACTACTTGAAAAGGCGCACTTTATTCTAACCGAACGACCTGTAACACCGGATGAGAAATCCTCAAAAGCGCTTGATTTGGTATCCCGTCGTATACTGTCGCAATTGACGCCGCAGTTGCGAACCGTTACTTGGTCTCGTGACAGTTTGGAGGCGGTCCTGAACGAATTCGCTGCGGCGCAGGACACGAAATTCGGCAAGTTGGCTGGCCCGCTCAGGGCGGCGCTTGCAGGTCGGGCCGTGACGCCTTCGGTCTTTGACATGATGCTGGTGCTGGGACGCGAAGAAACCCTTGCCAGGCTTGAGGATGCTGCCACCTAAGATCGGTTGATCAATTGTTCATGGTGCGCAGTCTAACGATGGGCTTGTGGCTATGCCGCAGCCCCTGGCGGGTGCGCCCGCCATGCGACGAAAGGAACGACCCTGATGGCCGATACCGGAAAATCCGCAACCCTGACAATTGGTGACGACAGCTTTGACCTGCCCATCCATTCGCCCACCGCGGGCCCGGATGTGCTGGACATCCGCAAGCTCTATGGCCAGGCGGGTGTCTTCACCTACGACCCCGGCTTTACCTCCACCGCCAGCTGCGACAGCACGATCACCTTTATTGACGGTGGCGAAGGTGTCCTGCTGCACCGGGGCTACCCCATCGACCAGTTGGCCAGCAAATCTCACTACCTCGAAGTCTGCTATCTGCTGCTTTACGGTGAACTGCCCTCCGCCAAGCAATTGGAAGAGTTCGAAAGCCTGGTGACCAACCACACCATGCTGCACGAGCAGATGCAGTACTTCTATCGCGGGTTCCGCCGTGACGCACACCCGATGGCGATCATGACCGGCGTCGTGGGGGCCATGTCGGCCTTCTACCACGACTCGACCGACATCCACGACGCCCACCAGCGCGAGGTTGCCTCGATCCGCCTGATCGCCAAGATGCCGACCATCGCGGCGTGGGCCTACAAATTCTCGATCGGCCAGCCCTTTGTCTATCCGCGCAATGATCTGGACTATGCGTCGAACTTCCTGCGCATGTGCTTTGCCGTTCCAGCCGAGGATTACGAGGTTAACCCGATCCTGTCGCGCGCGATGGACCGCATCTTTACCCTGCATGCGGACCATGAACAGAACGCGTCGACCTCTACCGTGCGTCTGGCGTCATCCTCGGGCGCGAACCCGTTTGCCTGTATCGCGGCCGGTATCGCCTGCCTTTGGGGCCCTGCCCACGGTGGTGCAAACCAGGCCTGTCTTGAGATGCTTAAGGAAATCGGCAGCGTCGACCGCATACCGGAGTATATTGCGCGCGCCAAAGACAAGGATGATCCGTTCCGCCTGATGGGCTTTGGCCACCGCGTGTACAAGAACTTCGACCC
>JBCDEK010000062.1:0-19797 GCA_039179785.1 Pseudomonadota bacterium
ACGAAAAATACGACGGGGTCCGGGGCAGCGCCCCGGTCCGACCTCAGCAAAAAGGATCCCGCCCATGGATGACCAAACCCGCATCGCGCTTGAAGCCGCCGCCTTCCGCCGCCTGCGCAAACACCTGATGGAGGACCGTACGGACGTCCAGAACATCGACATGATGAACCTTGCGGGCTTCTGCCGAAATTGCCTGTCCCGCTGGTATCAGGAAGCGGCCGCCGAAAAGGGCATCGAGATGTCCAAGGATGACGCGCGCGAAACCTTTTACGGCATGACCATGGCCGAATGGAAAGCCAACCACCAAACTGACGCGAGCGACGCGCAACAGGGCGCCTTCAAAACCGCATTTGCCGAAAATGTCGGGGACAAATCGTGACGTACCGCGTTGGCGAACGGGCCACAGCAGCGCCCGAACCCACCGCCTTTGCCCCCGCCCCGTTCAAGCGCGCCAAGGCGCCGGACCCACTACAGTTCGAGGTAAACCTCGTGGCCGAGGCGGGCACCATGCAGCACAAGACCGGGTCCGTCTCGGTCAACATCCCCGGCTTCTCGCCCCTCACACTCTACTGCGATGAACAGCCCCCCGTGGGCGAAGATCAGGCCCCGCCGCCACTGGCCTATTTCTGCGCGGGCATCGGGTTCTGCCTGATGACCCACCTGACCGACATCTATACGGCCCGAAAGATCGAGATCACATCGCTCAAGCTGGAACAGAGGGTACGCTTTGCCACCAACCTGGGCCATATGCGCGACTTTGGGCACACCACGGATGGCAAGACCGAACTGGTCGAGACCCATGTTCTGATCGAAAGCCCTGAGCCGCGCGACCGGATCGAAGCGCTTTTGGCCGAGGCCGAAGGCGCGTGCATGGCGCATTTTGCCCTGCGTAACCCCATCCCCTGGACCACACGGCTGGTGCATAACGGGAACGAAGCGCTCAGGCATTCCGGCAATGGGGCGTAGGGTGGCCGTCAGCTAGAGCGAAATCAGAATAACCTGCAACAAGCCTGATCATCTAACGCGTTGAAATCTTTGATTTCAGGTAACGTTAGGTGGTTCAGATTTTTCGATTTCTGCTTTGACATATCGGAACGCCGGATCACGAAACAAGGTCATCCGGCGTATCCCTGATTAGTCGTTGATATCGCGGTCCCAGATTTTGACCTGCCCGCGACGCACGCCGATCACATTGCGCAGGGCAATGGCGGCCACCACGGACGACACGGCAAAAAGCAACAGCAGCATCGGCAGCCCCGCCCCGATCCAGCCAAGGACGCCGAACCCAAGAGCCACGCCAACAACCACTGCGCCAACGGCGAGGCCAAGGAAGACAAAGGCGGGAACAAAGACCTCGATCAGCGCCAGCACCAAGGCGGCTACGATCCAGACCCACCAGACGGTCCACAGGTCAGCCATCACGATGTCCTCCCTTTCAGCATGCCAAAGGCTTCTCCGAACGCGTCCATGGCGCTTGCGGGCAGCACAATCGTCTGTTGCCCATCACCCGAGGCAATGGCCGACACAGCATCGACCTGTTTCAGGGCAACCTGATACTGGGCCGCTTCGATCCCGTGGGCCGCAATCGCCTCGGCAACGACCTGGGTGGCATAGGCTTCGGCCTCGGCTTCGACCCGGCGCGCCTTGGCCCCTTGTTCGGCTGCGTAGAGTTCCGCATCCGCGTTCAGCTCTACGGCACGCTTGTTGCCTTCGGCTTCGGTCACCGCCGCACGACGGGCACGTTCTGCGTTCAATTGTTGCAACATCGCGTCGCGCGTGGCCTTGTCGAGGTTCACGTCCAGAATCTCGGCCCGCGTCACCTCGATCCCCCAGTCGTTGACCGCCTCTTCCACCAGATGCTTGATCTGGTCGATCAATTGCGACCGGTTCGACTGCACCTCGTCGAGTTCCATCTTGCCGATCTCGGCACGTACGATACCAGCCACTGTGGTTTGCACGGCACCGTCCACATCGCGGATACGGTACACCGTGCGCTCCGGCTCGGTCACGCGGTAAAAGATGCTGGTTTCGACCTGCACCAGCACGTTGTCCGACGTAATGGCGTCCTGGCTTGCATTGGGCAATTGACGTTCCAGCACGGACACCTTGTGGCGCACCACATCCAGAAACGGCACGATAAAATTGATCCCCGGCCCCAGAACCGAATGCAACCGGCCAAAGCGTTCGACCACATATTTTTCCGCCTGCGGCACGATCCGCACGCCCAGAAACAGACAGACCAGCAGAAAGATGGCGCCCAGGATCAGGATCAGGTTTTCGCTCAGCAGGCTCAGGATGAGTTCTTCATTCATTTAATTTGTCCCTCGATGTTAATATTGTTCACATACCTAGATGGGAAGAAAAAGCCCGCTTTTCAAGGAGTAACAGAAAAGCGGGCGTAAAATCAGAGGTTTAGATGGCCGCTTTGCGACTCTCGTCAAGGTAGATTTCACGCAACCGCGGAGCGACCCGACCGGGCACGCCATCGCCCAGTTTTTCTCCGTCGATCTCGACCACCGGCATCACGAATGTGGATGCCGACGTAATGAACGCCTCATCGGCGTCGCGGGCTTCTTCGATGGTGAAGTTGCGTTCTTCCACTTCCATCTGCGCCTCGCGGGCAAAGCGCAGCACAGCGTTGCGGGTGATCCCATGCAGGATGTCATTCGACAACTGTCGCGTAATGATCTTGTTGCCTTTGACAATGTAGGCATTGTTGGACGTCCCTTCGGTGACAAACCCGTCCTGGATCATCCAGGCATCGTCCGCGCCCGCCTTCTTGGCCATCATCTTGCCCATGGATGGATAGAGCAGCTGCACCGTCTTGATATCACGCCGCCCCCAGCGGATATCGTCGATGCTGATGACCTTCATGCCTTTCCTGGCAGCCGGGTTGTCGGCCAGCCCGGGCTTGTTCTGGGTAAACAAGACAATGGTCGGCGTCGTCGTTTCCGGGTCGGGGAACACGAAATCCCGATCATCCGGCGCGCCGCGCGTGATCTGAAGATAGATCATCCCCTCATCAACGCCATTCAGCCGCACCAGTTCGCGATGCACCTTCAGCAGGTCGTCCTTCGAGATTGGCGATTGCATCTCCAACTCATCCAGCGACCGTTGCAGGCGCACGGCGTGGCCATCGAAATCAATCAGTTTGCCATCCAAGACAGATGTCACTTCATAGACGCCATCGGCCATCAGAAACCCACGGTCAAAAATCGACACCTTCGCCTCGGTTTCAGGCAGGTACTCTCCGTTGACATACACGGTGCGGGTCATGGTCTGTCTCCTAGCGTCGATCATGTTAACAGGGCGATAAGTCAGGTGTCAGGGGCTTGCAAGGGCGCGCAGAGCCGCATCGGATCCAGCGCACCTTTCTGCATCAAATGGCGCAAAACCTCTGCTACCATGCGTGCATCCCCCAGCGCATCATGGCCGCGGGCATCGGGCAGGCTCAGGCCGAAATGCTCAAGCATCGTGTTGCTGCGCAAACCATGGATCACGTCCAACGGCACACCGGCGGCCAGAAACAACTCGGGTGCATTGCCGAACTGGGTGGCCGGGATTGGCGGCGTAATCCCCGCCACGTAGCAACTGATCGCCACCGTGTTAAATTCATCCTTACCCCAGGCCCACATCCGGTCCGATCCAGCAAAGGTATGAAAGCGCTCCAAGGCTTCGGCCAGCGTCACGCCCTCTCGGTCCAACCGGTCCGCTGTCACACCGGTTAGCTTGGCGTTGAGCGGGTGCAGATCCAGCGGCGCCCCCAGCCGATCCACAGGACGAATGAGAACTTCGAACCGATCCAGCACCTCGAATGGCGCGTCCAGCGACAGGCGCACGGCTCCGATCTGGAACACAACCGGGTCCGGGTCCTGCGGCCCACACCAGAACCGCTGCGGCGCGCCGGGCGCCGTCGCAAATTCGCAATCATAAATGATCGCGGTCCGGCTCATCCCCACAGCGCCGCAGTGGGCGGATGCACACCCGCTTCATCAAAAACGAGCGCCGCGTCCCGGTCCTCTGCCAGCAGCAGCGGCCCATCCAAATCCACTACAGCTGCACCTTGCGCCACCAAGGTCGCGGGCGCCATGGCCAGCGATGATCCCACCATGCACCCGACCATGACACCGTATCCCTCGGCCTGCGCCGCATCGCGCAGCGCCAACGCTTCGGTCAAACCGCCCGTCTTGTCGATCTTGATGTTGATCATGTCATACTTGCCTTTCAGCGCGGGCAGGCTCGCCCGATCATGGCAGCTTTCGTCCGCGCAGACCGGCACAGGCCGCTCCATCCCGATCAGCGCCGCATCGTCCCCAGCAGGCAGCGGCTGCTCGACCAGATCAACCCCCAATCGCACCAGGTGCGGTGCCAGATCGGCATAGACGTCTGCCGACCACCCTTCATTCGCGTCGACAATGATCCGGGCCTTCGGCGCCCCTGCCCGCACCGCTTCCAGCCGGGGCATGTCATCTGGTGTGCCCAGTTTGATCTTGAGCAAGGGCCGAAAGGCATGCTGCGCGGCCTGTGCCTGCATGGCCTCTGGCGTATCCAGCGACAGGGTATAGGCGGTGACCTCCGGCCCCGGCGCGCCCAGCCCAGCCAGTTCCCAGACCCGCTTGCCCGCGCGCTTGGCCTCCAGATCCCAAAGCGCACAATCCACCGCATTCCGCGCAGCGCCAGCTGGCAACATGTCCTGCACCCCTGCGCGGGACACATCCGCGGGCAGCGCCTCGATTTCGGCGGTCACACTTTCCAACGTCTCGTCATAGCGGGCGTAGGGCACACATTCCCCCCAGCCCTCATGCGCACCGTCGCTGACGCGCACCGTCAGCACATGCGCCTCGGTGCGCGAGCCGCGCGAAATGGTGAACGCCTGCGCCAGCCGAAACACGTCCCGTGTCACCTCAATGCGCATCCGGTCCCCTTCTCTGTTTCAAAAAAGTCCTCCCCGAAGGGCCGATCAATCAACGGGCCAGCGCTCAGGATGTCAGCGCATCCACCAGCTTTCCAGCCCCGAAGCGGAACGGATCGGTCGCGGGCAATGCCATCCGATCCTCGATCTCGGCCAGACACGCCCGCGCCGCATCCTCATCCAGCGCCTTGGTGTTCACCGACACTCCCGCAACGAAACAATCGGGGTTCGACACCCGCGCCATCGGCAGTGCCGTATCCCGCAACTGCTCAAGACTGGGCAGACCAAAATGCGGCAACCCCCGCATGTGAGTCCGCGTCGGCTCATGGCAAAGCACCAGCGCATCAGGCTGCCCGCCATGGATCAACGCCATGGTCACCCCGGAATAGGAGACGTGAAACAGGCTGCCCTGCCCCTCGATATGATCCCAGTGATCGTCGTCATTGTCGGGCGTCAGATACTCGACCGCCCCAGCCATGAAATCCGCAATGACCGCATCCAGCGGCACGCCCTTGCCGGTGATCAGGATACCGGTCTGCCCCGTGGCCCGGAAATCCGACTTCATGCCGCGGTCACGCATCTCGGCATCCATCGACATGGCCGTGTACATCTTGCCGCACGAGCAATCGGTGCCAACCGCCAGCACGCGCTTGCCGGACCGCTTTTGCCCGTTGGCGATGGGATAGGCGATGCTGGGCACCCGCACATCGTGCAACGTCCGCCCGTTCACCTTGGCCGCGGCCTGCAGCTCATCCTCATCACGCAGAAGATTGTGCAGCCCCGCCGCAAGGTCATAACCCATCTGCAGCGCCTGCACCAAAACCACCTTCCACGCGTCCGAAATGACGCCACCGCGGTTCGCGACCCCAATGACCAGGGTCTTGGCACCAGCGGCCAGCCCTTCTTCGAGAGTCAAGTCGGTCAGGCCCATATCGGCCCCACACCCGTCGAGCCGGATCTGACCCACAGCATTGTCGGGCCGCCAATCCTTGATCCCCTGGGCCACTTTGGCGGCCAATTGGTCGGGCGCGTCGCCCAGAAACAAAAGATACGGTGTCTGAATCATCGGTGGCATCCCCTTGGTCGTTGCGGTGCATCTTATCGATCCCGAACACAATCACATCGTGAAACGCGCCCCTATACCCAAAACTACCGAATATTTTTGCGCATATTGCTCAGATGCAGGAAATT
Source organism: Pseudomonadota bacterium (assembly GCA_039179785.1). Taxonomy (GTDB): domain Bacteria; phylum Pseudomonadota; class Alphaproteobacteria; order Rhodobacterales; family Rhodobacteraceae; genus Tateyamaria. The sequence goes on from JBCDEK010000062.1 coordinate 6,104, forward strand.
CTTGCATGTGATAGAATTCTACACCTGAATCATTTCACACATGCTGCAACTGCAAAATACACTTGCGGGCCTCGGCGCAATTTAATAGCAGCCAGGCGAGCAAAAACGTAATTATCTTACCAAAGGTCGCATCATGTCGTTCCGTCTTCAGCCCACGCCGCCAGCCCGCCCCAACCGCTGCCAACTGTTCGGCCCCGGCTCGCGCCCTGCAATCTTTGAAAAGATGGCCGCGTCCGCCGCCGACGTGATCAACCTTGACCTCGAAGACAGCGTGGCGCCCAGCGACAAGGACAGCGCCCGCGCCAACATCATTCAGGCCATCGGTGACGTCGACTGGGGCACCAAGACGCTCAGCGTGCGCATCAACGGGCTCGACACGCCCTACTGGTATCGCGACGTGGTCGACCTGCTGGAACAGGCCAGCGACCGGCTCGACCAGATCATGATCCCCAAGGTCGGTAATGCCGCCGACATCTATGCCGTCGATGCGCTGGTCACCTCGATCGAAGCCGCCAAGGGCCGCTCCAAACCCATCACATTCGAGGTGATCATCGAATCCGCCGCCGGTATCGCCCACGTGGAAGAAATTGCAGCCGCCTCCCCGCGCCTCGCGGCCATGAGCCTGGGTGCGGCCGACTTCGCCGCCTCCATGGGCATGGCCACCACCGGCATCGGGGGCACTCAGGACAACTACTACATGATCCGCGAAGGCGAAAAACACTGGTCCGACCCCTGGCACTGGGCCCAGGCCGCCATCGTTGCCGCCTGCCGCACCCACGGTGTACTGCCCGTGGACGGCCCATTCGGAGACTTCTCGGACGATGACGGCTTCCGCGCACAGGCCTTGCGCTCCGCCACCCTTGGCATGGTCGGCAAATGGGCGATCCACCCCAAACAGGTGGCGCTCGCGAACGAGGTCTTTACCCCGTCAGAGACCGCCGTCACCGAAGCCCGCGAAATCCTCGCCGCTATGGAAGAGGCCAAAGTCAAAGGCGAAGGTGCCACCGTCTACAAGGGCCGCCTCGTCGACATCGCCTCGATCAAACAGGCCGAAGTCATCGTCAGGCAGTCCGAAATGATCGCAAACCACTGACTGCTTCTTCTGGCCCAAAATACTCTGGGGGAGGCCGCAGGCCGGGGGCAACGCCCCCAAAACCGCGGCGGCGCATGTCCCGACAGCATGCCACCCTTGGCGCAGACCCAAAGCGCGTTATACCGGCGTCGCTAGTCCGGCCAGACCTTGCGCCCGTCCACCCCGGTCTCTTCGATCAGGCCCAGACGCTTGGCCTCGAAATAATACCCGCGGGCGTACCACATCACAGCCGCATCCATATCCCCGCCTGACACCAGCCACGCCCCGCGCAAATAGCGCGTCGCGTATTTCAGGTTGGTCTCTGCATCCAGCAAGTCAGTTGGTTGGCCCCGAAACCCCATGCTGCGCGCGGTCGCTGGCAGGATCTGCATCAACCCGTAATAGGGCCCGTTGCGCGCCGCGGGACGGTGGGTGCTTTCACGAATGACAACGCGTTGCACCAGGGCGACCGGGATGTCATTCTCGGCCGCAGCCGCTTCGATCTGCATCCGCAGTTCAGGCGTCTCGTTGGGATACAAGGGCACAACCGGGGCCGCTGGCAGTTCGGGCTCGGGCGACGCACACGCGACAACCAGGGCCAGCGCACAAATCAGGATCAGACGTATCATACGCCCACCGATACCCAGACCTGGCAACGGACACCACCCACACAGACGTGATTGGGCAATGCCCCGCGCACGTGCATGCTGGCCGGCATAGACACCGACCGGAGACGCCCCATGCGCGCAGCCCTCATCGCCCTCGCTTTGACCCTCATGCCCCTTGCCGCACTGGCCGAGATGGCCCCGCGCGACGGCTGGTCGGTGACCCCCACCGCCAAAAGCTACGACCAGTTGATCGCAGACGTCAAAGCGGCGGCCAAAGCCAATAAAATGGGCATCGTGACCCAAGCCGGCCCCACCGGCGCGGCCAAAGCGCGCGGCGTTACGATCCCCGGCAATCGGGTCATTGGCTTGTTCAACAATGTCTACGCGGTCAACATCCTGAACCTCTCCACTGCCGCCATGATCGAAGCCCCCGTGCGCGTCTACGTCACCGAAAACGCCGACGGAACGGCCACGCTCAGCTACAAGCTGCCTTCCACTGTCTTTGCCCCCTACGTTGACGAGGCTGGCCCGGAGCTTGCCACGCTTGCAACCGAACTCGACACCATCTTCGCCGCCATTGCTCAGGAAGCGGCGCAATAAGCGCTAAATTTGCGGTATTTCGCTTGGACCCAAACAAGCGACATTCAGAGTTTCTTTAGCAAACGTGGCTTTTTTGAGCGCGTGGGCAAAAGGGGCTTGGAATGGCATATGTTGATGCGTCAGTTATGTTGGATTTCGTCAGTTCGCTGGCAGTGCTTGGGCTGTTGGTGGTGGGCTTCAGCGCGCTCGCGCCAGTTCTGAAAACCGGCAAACTGGCCGCCGTCGGCCTTGGCATGTTCTTTGGGCTTGTTGTGGGGCTGCAGATGTCCATGCCGCTCAGCCCGACGCAGGGCGTCATCATCGATATGCGGCATGTCCCGATTGTCCTCGCGGGGGCGTTCCTGGGATGGCGCGGGCTCGTCACCTGTTTGGCCCTTGCCATCGCGATCCGCACCGGGATCGGCGGGGTGGGCCTGTCCGCCGGGATTCTGGGCATGTTGATCGCTGGTGCCATTGGCGATCTGTGGTCACGGATCGTACGCCCCATGACGGTCCACGACGCTGGCAAACTTGCGGTCCTGGGTCTGGGCGTCAACCTGCACATGTTATCCGCTTTCGTGGTCCCTGCCGATATCACGCGCTGGTACTTTACCGAAGCCGCCCCGACCATTTTTGCCCTGAACGTCTTGTGCGTACCCGCCTTCGGCTGGATGCTGATGCGGGAACAAAACCTGTCCGCACAAAAGGCGCATCTTTCGGCGTCGGCGCAGGTCGATCCAGCCACGCGGTTGTTGACAACCGATGCGCTCGCGCAAGAGGTGTCTCACTTCAATGCTGCCGACGGCGACCGGCAAGTCGGGGGTTTTGTCGCCATCACGCTGAAGAACACATCCTGGCTCCGCAAGACATGGGGTGACGGTGCCATTACTCAGGCGCTTGGCGTCTTGCGCCTGCGCATTACGGATATATGCCGCGACAACCGCCCGCTCGGCATCGACGCGCAGCGGCGCGTCCTTGTCCCCGTTACCGCTGCCGAGATGCGCGACCTACGCCCGCTTCGCAAGACGTTGCGCCGTTTGGCCTCCGACACGCCAATCTCACTTGACGGCGGCGTTGAGGTGCCGCTTGCTGTTCTCGTCGAAAGCTTCGCGCTCCGACATCCTGCAAGGCCCGAGGAAACGGTGAAGGACATCCGCAACTCGGCGGCGACCCGCCGCACACCCGACACGCCCACCGCACAGCGCACCGCCAAGCAAGAACCCGACCTGACCCTTCCAGAGGGTGTTGGCAGTGCAACCTTTCGGCGGCTCTTTCGCGAAACGGACGTGCATATGAAACGGCTGTCGCGGCAAAGCTAGGCCCGCTCATCCTTGGGCGAGCCCATCACCACATAGGACGTCAGCCCGTTCACCTGCGGCAGCGCCCCCAGCATGTCGGTGTGGAATGCCTTGTAGCTTTGCAGATCCGCACATTCGACCCGTAGCAGATACTCTATCGTGCCAGTGATGTTGTGACATTCGCGCACTTCCGGCGCGCGAGAAATGGCCCGCTCAAACGCTTCCTGACTGGCCTTCGAATGATCGTTCAGCCCCACTCCGATATACGCGACAAAGCCCGTTCCCAGCCGGGTCCGGTCCAGCACTGCGCGATAGCCGGTGATGATGCCTGACCGCTCCAGTTCCTGCACACGGCGCAAACAGGCCGACGGCGATAGACCCACGCGCTCTGCCAACTCGATATTGCTGACACGACCATCATGGCCCAACTCTTGCAATATCCGCTCGTTTATTCGGTCTAGTTTCGTCATTCATTGTGAAAATACCCCGCGTACACGCCTTTTTGCAATCTCTGGCGGTGCAGTCCTCTGCATTTATTGCACATGACCTACGATCTTCTGACCGCGCTTGCCGCTTTTGCCTTTGTGAGTTCCATCACCCCGGGGCCCAACAATCTCATGTTGATGGCGTCGGGTGCGAATTTCGGCTTTCGCCGCACCATCCCGCACATGCTCGGGGTGGGCCTCGGCTTTGTCTTCATGGTCCTGCTGGTCGGTGCGGGGCTTGTGCAGGTGTTTGACGCCTACCCGATCAGCCACTTGGTCCTCAAAGTGGCCTCGGTCAGCTACCTGCTCTACCTCGCGGCCAAGATCGCCACCGCCGCACCCGTTCAAGACGGCAGCGGAACGGGCACACCCATGACATTCCTGCAGGCCGCGGCGTTTCAATGGGTCAACCCCAAGGCATGGACCATGGCCCTGACGGCCGTCACCGTCTACACACCCGACACCACCGTCTGGGCCATTGTCGTGGTCGGCGTGGTCTTTGGCGCCATCAACCTGCCCGCCGTCAGTTCCTGGACGTTGCTGGGCCAGCAGATGGCGCGCATCCTCACCAATCCGGCCCGCCTCACCGCCTTCAACTGGACGATGGCCGCGCTTCTGGTGGCCTCGCTCTACCCGGTGCTCTTTCCCTGACATTGCAAATGCTGCATCCTGCGGCCATATAGCGGCAAATCGCATCGGGGACGCAGGCGTGACGCAGTATCTGGAATTTGAAAAACCCCTGGCCGAACTCGAGGGCAAGGCAGAAGAACTGCGTGCCCTGGCCCGCCAGAACGAAGAGATGAACATCACCGACGAAGCCGCAGGCCTCGACGCCAAGGCCGCCCAGATGCTCGAAGACCTCTACAGCGATCTTACGCCCTGGCGCAAATGCCAGGTCGCCCGCCATCCCGACCGGCCTCACTGTGTCGACTATATCGACGCGCTGTTTTCCGAATACACCCCCCTTGCGGGCGACCGCAACTTTGCGGACGACCACGCCGTCATGGGGGGCCTTGCCCGCTTTGGCGACCGACCCGTGATGGTCATCGGCCACGAAAAGGGCAATGACACCAAATCGCGCATCGAGCGCAATTTCGGCATGGCCCGCCCCGAAGGCTACCGCAAGGCGATCCGCCTCATGGATATGGCCGACCGCTTCGGCCTGCCGGTCATCACGCTGGTCGACACCCCCGGCGCCTATCCCGGCAAGGGCGCAGAAGAACGCGGCCAATCCGAGGCCATCGCCCGGTCCACCGAAAAGTGCCTGCAACTGGGCGTGCCCCTCGTCTCCGTCGTGATCGGCGAAGGCGGGTCCGGCGGCGCAGTGGCTTTTGCCACCGCCAACAAGGTGGCCATGCTCGAACACTCGGTCTACTCGGTGATCAGCCCCGAAGGCTGCGCCTCTATCCTCTGGAAAGACGCCGAAAAGATGCGCGAGGCCGCCGAAGCGTTGCGCCTCACCGCGCAAGACCTCAAGCAGCTGGGCGTGATTGACCGGATCATCCCCGAACGGATCGGCGGTGCCCACCGGCACAGCGACGAGACGATCGCGTCCGTGGGCAATGCGCTTGCCGCCATGCTGGACGACCTGCAAGGCAAGGATCGTCAGGCGCTGATCGCAGATCGCCGCAAGAAATTCCTGGACCTGGGCAGCGCCGGGCTCGCCGCCTGATCACCCCGCACGGGCCGACAGCACCTGTGCCCCGACGATACGGCCCGGCAGTTCAACGCAGATGTCGCTCCCCGGTCCGTCCTCGGGCTGCGCGATCGTCACCGTCCCACCCCGTGCGTGCAAAAGCCGTCGTACCGCTTCTAGCCCAAAACCGTGATGCACCGACAGATCGGGCGCCGGCGCCGACGGATCAAATCCGGGACCACGGTCGCGCACGCGAATGCCCAACCGCTGGCTGTTGACCTGCTCCAACGCGATGTCGACACGTGCCGCATCCTGCCCGGAATGCTTGAAGGCGTTGTCGATCAGATTGCGCATGATGATCTGGATCGCCGTGGAGTCGGCATCCAAAGTCACGCGCGGATATGACACCGAATGCGCGCGCAGCGGATCAAGAAGCACAAGAATATCGTCGCATGTCTCACCAAAGGCGAACCGGCCGGTCAGTGCCGGGGCGTCCTGCGCCATCACCTGAGCCATCGTCTCGGAAATCACGTCCAGCGCCTTGTCCGCAAGGGAATCAATCATGTTGATAAGCTCCAGCTTGCCATCCCCGTGATCGACAAAATCCTGCCGCATCAGAAAGGCGAGCGACTTGAGATTGCCAATCGGACTGCGCAGATCGTGAGCCGCCAGGCAAACCCGATCTTCCACATCGCGGGCCGCGGCAGCGGTCATGACCTCCTGCTGCTGCAACATCCGCTCCGCCGTGATGTCGTGGGATGTGCCAAACATGCGGCACAGCTTGCCCTGCGCATCATGCTCCGCCATCAGACAGGTCCGAAACCACACCTGATCATCCCGCAACGGCAGCGCGATCTCGTAGGTGGTGGATTGGCCCTGCTGCCACGCTTTCAGTTGCTGGCGAAACACCGAATAGGCCGCGCGCCCGTCAAACACCTCGTGCGCGGCGCGTCCGACAATCTCCGACAGGTCCTTGCCCAACCGGTCCCGCCCCGCCTGGTTCAGAAAGTCATAAACGGGTCGGCCACACGCATCACCAACCAGAACAAAGACAGGCATGTCCACCCTGTCATAAATCGAATAGTCCAAGCGTCACACCCTGCGTCCATTGAGCGTCGCCCGGTGTCTAGCAAAGGGACGCTACCAAACGCTTAAAGTCAGCTGGCCAACATCCGCAGCCCTTGCGTCACATCCGACCGCACCGCCAGGCGCAGGCTGGGTTCGTCCCCGGCCCGCAGCGCTGCAATGATCAGGCGGTGATATTGCGGCGGTTCCGTGCGCCGCAATCGACCGTAAAGCGCCCGCATGGTCGGCCCCAGTTGCAACCAGACCGTCTCGGCCATGGCCAGCATCGCGGGGGCCTGCGCGCGCAGGTACAGCGTCCGGTGAAATTCAAGATTGATGCGGATGTAGCTCACCGCATCGCGGTGGGCGACGGCTTCGGCCACCGCGCTGTTGATGGTCTGAAGCCGCTCGATCAGGGCCAGATGCGCCCGCGGCAGCGCCCGCGTGGCCAGTTCCACCTCGATCAGGGCGCGCAAGGCGGCCAGTTCCTCGATCCGTTCATTCGACAATTCGGGCGTCGACACGCGCCCCGATTGCGACAGCGTCAACGCACCCTCTGCCACCAGACGGCGCACAGCCTCACGCGCAGGGGTCATCGACACGTCATATTGCTTGCCGATCCCGCGCAGCGTCAGCGCCTGCCCCGGCGCAATATCCCCGTGCATGATCCGGGTGCGCAACCGGCGGTACACGCGGTCATGGGCGGCCGATGCAGTGTCTCTGGTGCGCGGGATCTGGCTCATGACCATTTGTGATCACAAAGCACGACTCCGGTCAATCACCAAAGCGATAGCGATGCAGTGCGTTGCCTTCGGTGCGCAGCCAGCGCCGCGGCGTGTCATAAGATCCGTAGAGACGCGTCACCTCGGCCCAGAACGCGGGCGAATGGTTCATCTGCGCCAAATGGGCCACCTCATGCGCTGCAACGTAGTTCAGCACCTCCGGCGGCGCCATGATCAGCCGCCAGGAAAACATCAACCGGCCCGCAGACGAACACGACCCCCAGCGTGACCGCGTATCGCGCAGGCTCAGCCCGCTATAGGGGCGGCCAAGGCGCGCGGCATAGTCGTCGCAGGCCGCCGCCAGCACATCACGCGCGCGCGCCTTCAAAAACCCTTGCACACGGCGCGGGACGGCATCGGGCGCGCCGGGCACGGCTATGGTTTCCTCGGTCAACTGCACGGCCCGCCCGTTGCCCGCCACCAGCGTGCACATCTGCCCCTCGACCGGAAGGACACCGCCCAACTGCACCGCCACGTCCTCGACACGTGCGGCCAGATGCTTGCGAATCCACGGCTCTTTCTGGCGTGCAAAGTCCAGCGCCTCGCGCTCGGCCACATGGGCGGGCAAGGTCAGGGTCACCCGGCCATCCAGCGATGAAATGCGCAACGTGATACGCCGCGCCCGCGCTGAACGGCGCAGCGTCAACTCGATGTCGGGTTGCCCTTGAAGAACTTGGCGTGCCATCCCATCTCCTGCCAGCTGGCCATAAGGCTTTGACTCCGTCCCGACCTTATGGCACTTGCCCAGAATCGCCGCAACACGAGGCACGCCCGCACACGCTGATCCAGCGCCGAAACAGGGCCACGCGCAGACAAGAGGATGACATATGCCAAAGGAAGAATGGGGCACGAAACGGCTGTGTCCGACAACCGGCAAACGGTTCTACGACATGAACCGCTCGCCCATCGTCAGCCCCTATACGGGCGACGTTGTCGAAGTTGATAGCTCCAAGACCCGCATGATCGCCGCCGACGCCGAAGATGCAGTCACCGCCAAGAGCAAGGCCAAAGCCGCGGCAGATGACGAGGATCAGGTGCTGGACGATGACGACGTTGAGGTCGAACTGGACGACGACCTGCTGGATGACGATGACGAGGACGAAGACAACGTCTCGCTCGACGAACTGGCCGACGTCGCCGCCGAAGAAGACGAGTCGTAATCACACCGTTTGGGCGGGGTCGTTTTGCACTTGATCCCGCCTGACAAAGCGCCTAATCACCGGCGCACGGCCCTCGAGGGCCACCAAGGATGGGGCATTAGCTCAGCTGGGAGAGCGCCTGCATGGCATGCAGGAGGTCAGCGGTTCGATCCCGCTATGCTCCACCATCCCACTCTATTTTCCTACTCCGACCACGCACCCGGTATGTCCGCAGACCGCTGACTGACACGCGCCGAACACAACCCCATCGCGCCCGCGCACGATCCCGAGAGCGGACTGGCAACCGGCAAAATCCACATGACATCAGATGGCACGCCCAAGATCAAAGGTGCCCTATGTTGCGTCTGCTGCCCGCCCTGCTCATTGCCCTGACCCTCACCGCCTGTATGCCTGTCGAACGCCTCTTCGCGCCCAAGGCCGACCTGATGTCCGACCGCTGGCTCAGGATCGCGGACACCCCCGGCACCGAACCCGACTATGCGGCCTATGACGCGTTCCTTGCCCGTTACCACCTGGCCACCGACGGCGGGATGGCCCGGGTCCGCTACGATGCGGTCACCGGCGCCGACAAGGCCGCGCTCGCAACCTTCCTGACCCGGATGCAGCAGGTCAACCCCGCGACGCTCAACCGCAACCAACAGCTCGCCTACTGGATCAACCTCTACAACGCCCAAACCATTCGCGTGATCCTCGACCACTACCCGGTCGACAGCATCCGCGACATCGGCGACGGGCTTCTGGGCCTTGGCCCCTGGGCCGATGCGGACCTGCGGGTGAACGGCACCGCCCTCAGCCTCAACGACATCGAACACGGCATCGTCCGCCCCGTCTTCGACGACCCCCGCATCCACTACGCCCTCAACTGCGCCGCGACCGGGTGCCCCAACCTAGCACCGCAAGCCTGGCGGGCCGCAACGCTCGACACTCAACTCGACGCGGCCGAATACGCCTATATCCACGACCCGCGCGGAATCACCATCGCAGATGACGGCACCGTCACCGTGTCCAAAATCTTCGGCTGGTTCCGCGAAGATTTCGGCGGCAGCGAAGCCTCAGTCCTCGCCTACCTCACATCCCGCGCCGACCCCGAACTCCGCGCCGCCCTCGACGCGCAGAACCGGATCGACACCTACGCCTATGACTGGTCGCTGAACGACGCCGCCACCCGCGTCGCCGCACAATAGAAAACGGCGCCACGCGGGCGCCGTTCTCATCCGTCTACGTTGATCCCCTTGGGCACCAGTGCCGCCAAACAAGCGGTGTCCGGTCCTTGGCCAGGATCAGCCCTTACCCTTCCAGGGGATCAGCCAGTTTTCCAGCGCACGCATACCGACCTCAATGGCAAACCCGATGATGCCAATGATGATGATGCCCACGATGATGATATCGGTCAGCTGGAACTTGGACGCGGTCACGATCATCTTGCCCAGCCCCACATTCGCCGCGACAAGTTCCGCCGCCACAACGGTGCCCCAACAGACCCCCATCGCAACACGCGCACCGGTGAAGATGTCAGGCAGCGAATTCGGCACAATCACCTTCGACAGAATCTGCCACTTGGACGCTCCCAGCGAATAGGCCGCGTGGACCTTGGAAATCGCCACGCCCGACACACCAGAGCGGGCTGCAATGATCATGATCCACAAGGCCGCCAGGAACAGCAGCACGACCTTGCCGACCTCTCCAATGCCGAACCAGATGATGATCAGCGGGATCAACGCCAGCGGCGGGATCGGACGCATGAATTCCACGATGGGGTCAAACCATCCGCGGGCCCAGCCGGTCAACCCCATGGCATACCCGATCGGGACACCCACAATGGCACCAATCAGAAAGCCCAACAACACGCGCTTCAGCGAAAACCAGGTGTGCTCCAGCAGCGTATAGCCCTGATAGCCCTCCTGGTTCAGCCAGATAAAACGCTGGAACACCACTTCGGGGGCGGGCAGGTACAGGCGCGCCATGCGCAGGCCTACCGCAGGCTCAAAGGTCGGTGTTCCCTTGTCGGTCAAGCCAATCGTCCCCTCGGGCACTTTGATGGTGCCGCCTGGTTCAATCGGCTCACCATTGATGGCCACCACAGTCGACCCGTCACGCTTTGACACCTCGTCATTGGACCAGACGTTGACAACCTTGAACGAATAGCGGGCCACCGTCAGGCTGTCGTTCTTGGCAAATCCGTCACCCGGCTCCACTGCGACCGGCTCGGGTTCACGGCCGGGGTTCCCCTCCTCATCCAGTGTCTGCTGGATGTCCTCGCGATAGACCCGCATCGTCACGGTGGCATCGTCGGTCGTGCCATCTTCCAATTGCGCGGTGTAGGTAAAGCTCATGTCCCCCGAAAACGGGCCGGGAAACTTCGGCAACGGAATGGCCGAGTTGGTGAACGCCACCCACAGCCAGAACACGGTGATCACCGACACGACCGAAGCGACACGGTTCGCTGTGATCGCGCTTTCATCCCCGAAGGTGACGGTTTTCAGCTTGTTGAATCCCTTCTTCTCGAAGGCGCTCTTGAACACGATGCGCGCCACAAAGAAGGAGCCAAAGAAAGCGCCCACATAAAGCGCAAGAACAAGTAAGCCGGTCATGCGCTTTCCTCCGTGCGGCCCATAATCTCTTCTTCCATGTTCCAGATCATTTCGAGGATCTCTTCACGGGTCGGGGCGTATTTCGGGTCTTTCTTGACCTCGCGCAGATCGTTGCCCACGCCCATATCGGCAAAGGGCAACCGGTATTCCTTGTGCACCCGACCGGGGCGCGGTGCCATAACCAGCAGACGTTCCCCCAACAACAGGGCCTCCTCGACCGAGTGGGTGATCAGGATAATTGTCTTGCCGGTGTCCTTCCACAAATCCAGAACAAGGCTCTGCATCTTCTCGCGCGTCAGCGCGTCCAGCGCGCCCAGCGGTTCGTCCATCAGGATCACGTCCGGGTCGTTGGCAAGACAGCGGGCCAATGCCACACGCTGCTGCATCCCGCCCGATAGTTCGTAAACTGCCTTTTCCTTGAAGTCCTGCAAGCCAACAACGTCCAGCAGATGCTCGACGTTTTCCTTGCTCTCGGCGCGGCTCATGCCCTTCATGTCCGGGCCAAAGCTCACATTGTCGCGCACGCTCATCCACTCAAACAACGCGCCCTGCTGGAACACCATCCCCCGCTCGGGGCCCGGTCCATGCACGACCTCATCGTTCAACTGGATGGTGCCCTCTGTCGGGGCCAGAAAACCCGCTACAATGTTCAAAAGCGTGGTTTTGCCGCAGCCGGACGGGCCAAGCACGCTCATCAGCTCGCCGGACTTGATGTCCAGCGTCACATTCTTGAGCGCCTGCACATGCCCGCCATTGGGCAGGTCAAAGCGCATCGAAATATCGTCTATGAGAAGTCCAGACACCTGGTTCCCCTCTTGCCAGGGTGGGCCGCTCCGAAGTCAGAGCGAAAAAGGGGTGGGCGCATGACGTGCGCCCACCCCAAGACATGCGTGATCAGTTGGCAGCGCCCAGAGGCTCTGCATTCACGTTGTCCGCATAGGATGCTTTCGACGCATCGATCGACCCCGAGGCCACGAACACGTCCGCCACACCCTTCATGAAGGTCGCAGCGTTGCCACCCAGCCAGGCGTCGCTCAGCTGCTCATCCACGGTCGGGAATACGAAAGTCGACAGCGTGGACGCTGCATCCTCTTCGGACATACCCGCGTCTTTCGCGATCACCGGAAGCATCTTGGCGTGGTTGGCTTCATCCGCCCACATCGCGTTTGCTTCGGCCGTCACAGCCAGGAACTGCGATACCAGCTCGGATTCCTGAGCGACAAAGGATGTCGGCGCGGTCGTTGCGTCGAACACCAGAATGCCCAGCTCGGTCTTTTCCGCACCGGTCAGCAGCACGTTGCCGGAGCCGAGCATGCGGCGCAGCGCGCCACCCCAGCCACAGGCCATGTCGACGGCACCCTGGCTCAGCGCAGCTTCGCCTTCCGCAGGGGCCATGTCCACGATCTCAAGGCTGTCGAGCGAGACGTTGAAATGCTCCATCTGCTTGAGGAAGCCGTAGTGAGCAGCCGTCCCGAGCGGAACCGCAACTTTCTTGCCGGACAGCTCGCCTGCGCTGTCTTTGTCGATCTCAAGATCAGAGCGCACAACGCAGTTGTCGTTGTCAGCATAGGACACGGCAACGTCCAGAACCTGAAGGTCCTGACCCGCAGACGTCGCAACCACAAAGGGCGGAATACCCTGGCTGACCGACAGCTGAACGTCGCCCGACGCCATCGCCGCGCTCATCGCGGTGCCGGTGTCAAAGCTCACCCAGTTGATCTTGGTGCCGCCCATGGCTTCTTCGTACATGCCGGTCTCTTTGGCGAACTGGAACGGCATCGGCCACTCCAGGAAATAGGCGACGGTGATCTCGCCACCATGGCCCGCTGCCACGGCGCTTTGCGCGCCCGCCAGCATCGCAGTGGCTGCCACAGCACCCATCAGCTTTGTCTTGAATGTCATAGTTTAACTCCCGTGTTTCACGCAGGTGAGGCCCGCGTCTGGATCGTTTCGGGCGGTATCCCGCCTCTCATCGCACGCGGGTCCCCGCGGCGCTGGCGTGATCCGAGCCGATAATCCCGCCCGGATCAACGTAAAATCGGGGCATCTGTCAGATTTTTGTGCCGCTGAACCCGGGCTTTCGGAAAACCAAATTTCAGCCAGCCCTATGAAAACAAGGCATTTCCCGCCCCCGATCTCCAAACAGGTCGCGTATACGCGCGCGAACTGGCTTTACTTGTGACCTTAAACTGGCCCTACTGCTCTGACCAGATTCTCAGCGATTGTGCACGCCAGCTAGCGTATTTGGCCCTTAGTTTCATGGGCCACCCCCTCTTTCGAAAGGCCTGACCCATGGACGGAACGTTCAACGAAAACGACATGAGCCGCGTGATCGAAGCCGACCGCGCAAATGTTTGGCATCACCTGATCCAGCACCAGCCGTTTTTCACCGGTGCCGACCCCAAGATCATCATCGAG
>JBCDEK010000031.1:0-33463 GCA_039179785.1 Pseudomonadota bacterium
AGCCACTATCATCTGTCTAGCGGCATCATGGCCGGACACTACCTCACCACCGCGATCGAAGCAACGCTAGAACGGCAACCATAGATACCGCCTTCTTCCCCCTGGGTATCTTTAACTGGACTTCCTTAATCGGGCTGCATCCCCCGCCGGACGTGATCATCGTTGCCAGCAGTCATCTTCAACGGCAGGCGTAAAGATGACTAGAATACGATCAATATCAGCGGCAACAGAGTGATGACCAGAGAATGCTGACAACTAATGCCGTTTTCTTGGTGAATAACTGCGCTACCTCTCATAATAGGCTCTGGACTGGGCTGCTATTATTGGCTCGCTTGACCGGTCATCGTCAGGTTCAAGGTCGCAAATTAAAAAACAGAAGGATGCTGTCGCAGCTTCTGACTCGTCTAGCATTATCTCCATGTCAGATCCCAATCTCGGCCAAAAACTTGCGAATCGCTACGAGTTGATGGAACTCGTTGGCCAGGGTGCTATGGGAAAGGTGTATCGGGCAGAAGATACTCTGCTGGGTGGCGTGATCGTGGCTGTCAAGTTTCTCTCCCAGACTTTGCTCACGGGCAAAATGCGCGATCGCTTCGTTCAAGAAGCCACTACCTGCGCTCAGCTGGGGCAAAACAGCATTCATGTGGTGCGTCCGGCATGTCGGTGATGATGCTGGCACTCAGCGCGAATTTGCTGGCAGCGGGTCTTTTGGCCTTCACGATCTTCTTTTACGCCGTGATCTATTCGATGTGGCTCAAACGGTCGACGCCACAGAACATCGTGATTGGCGGAGCAGCGGGGGCGTTCCCGCCGGTCATCGGCTGGGTGATTGCAACAGGGTCCATGTCGGTCGAGGCGTGGCTGATGTTCGCTCTGATCTTCATGTGGACGCCGCCGCACTTCTGGGCGCTGGCGCTGTTCATGAAATCGGATTACGACGATGCGGGCGTGCCCATGCTGACCGTGACCCACGGGCGCAAGTCGACCCGGGTGCACATCCTTGCCTACACGGTTTTGCTGTTCGCCTTGGCCGTGGGCACAGCCTTCACATCTATTGGCGGCCCGCTCTACCTGACCGTTGCTGTGGTGCTGAATGCAATGTTCCTGAAGGGCGCCTTCGACATTTGGCGCCGGGATGAAACACAGGCTGAGGCCGACGGCTATGCGGTTGAAAAGGCGTTCTTCAAGCTGTCGCTTTTGTACCTGTTCCTGCATTTCGGCGCGATCCTGGTCGAGGCGATGTTGCCCGCGGCCTGGGGGATCTGGGCATGAGCATCAAGGCCGAACATGAAATTCACCAGCGCCGCAAGGGCCGCAACGTGGGCGTCGGCCTCATGCTGGCGGGGTTTGTTGTATTGGTTCTCGCGCTGACATTTGTAAAAATCACCGGCGGCGCATTCGAGCTGCCGCGGATCGAGGAGACACAGTGATGCGTCTGGAAGGTCCAGCAAAGACAGTTGCGCAAACGGTTGGTCTGGTCGTTGTGATGGGCGGCCTTGCCTGGGCCTCTGTCCCCTTCTACGACTGGTTCTGCCGGGTGACCGGCTTTGGGGGCACACCGGGCATATCCGAGGTCGCTAACGAAGACATTCTTGAACAGACGATCAAGGTTCGCTTCGACGCCTCGCTTGAGCGCCATATGCCGTGGCAATTCACCCCGGAGGTGCGCGAAATGGAACTGCGGATTGGCGAAACGGGACTGGCCTTTTACGAGGCTTACAACCCAACCGACAAACCCGTGGCCGGATCGGCAAGCTATAATGTGGCCCCCTATGAAGCGGGCGGATTCTTTTCCAAGATCGACTGCTTCTGCTTTGAAGAGCAGGTGCTGCAACCGGGTGAGCGGGTGATGATGCCGGTCACTTTCTACGTCGATCCGGAAATCGTGACGGACCGCGACGCAAAATACGTGCACACGATCACGCTAAGCTATACCTTTTACCAAATCGATCTGCCCGACGGCTATGCCGCACTGGAGCAGGCGGACGACACAAATCTGAACTGAGGGACGGACAATGGCCCACGCAAAAAATCACGACTACCACATTCTTGCGCCATCGACCTGGCCCCTGTTGGGGGCTCTCGCGGGCTTTACCATGCTGTTCGGCGCCGTCGTCTGGATGTCCGGGGGCATGACCATCTTTTTTCAGTCGATTGAACTGAGTGGCCCCTGGCTGTTCCTGATCGGCTTTGTCGCGGTGCTTTACACCATGTTTGGGTGGTGGGCCGACGTTGTGGCGGAAAGCAAGGTGGGCGATCATACACCGGTGGTCCGCATCGGGCTGCGCTATGGTTTCATCCTGTTCATCATGTCCGAAGTGATGTTCTTTGCCGCCTGGTTCTGGTCGTTCTTCAAGCACGCCATGTACCCGATGAGCGAGTATTTCGGCACTGAATATGTACAGCCAGAAATCTATCATGTGGACGCATTTCACCTGCCGCTGATCAACACGCTGATCCTGCTGCTGTCTGGCTGTGCCGTGACATGGGCGCACCACGCGCTGGTCCACGGGGGCGCGCGCAAGGACCTTGTGAACGGCTTGGCCATCGCTGTGGTGCTGGGCGTCGCCTTCACGTTCCTGCAGGGCTATGAATATTCCTATCTGCTGTACCAGGGCTGGGAGTTCGGCGGCGACAAATTCTTCTCGAACTTCTTTATGGCCACCGGGTTCCACGGCGCGCACGTGATCATCGGCACGATCTTCCTTTTTGTGTGCCTGCTGCGCGCGATGAAGGGTCACTTCTCGGCCGAGAAACACATCGGCTTCGAAGCCGCCGCATGGTACTGGCACTTCGTGGATGTGGTCTGGCTGTTCCTGTTCTTCGCCGTCTACATCTGGGGCGTGGGCACGATGCCGGGCCTCGACCACTAAACCGCGGCTTCCGCACCATGATCAAAGCGCGCGGTTTCCGCGCGCTTTTCACTTTTGGACAGGGCAACCGGACGCATGCGTCGCCTTCTCTTTCTTCTGACCTTCGGCCTGATGGGTGCGGGCATCCTGATCAGCCTTGGCGTATGGCAGGTCCAGCGACTGGCCTGGAAACAGGACCTGCTGGCCCGGATCGACGCGCAGATCACGGCCAACCCGACGTCACTGGATCAGGCCACACAGCCAGCATTCCAGCGCTATGCACCTGTGGAAGCGACCGGCACCTTTGGCGCTGATCACATCCGTATGCTTGCCTCGCGCAAGACCACCGGCGCTGTCTATCGCATCATCCGTCCGTTTGAGGTGGTCGGTTTTGGTCCCGTGCTCGTCGATACGGGCTGGGTCCCCGACGGAGTGCAAGTGTCCGCCGTACCGCAAGAGCGCCTGACGCTTGTCGGCAATCTGGATGCGCCCAACGAAGCGGACGGTTTTACGCCTGACCCCGACCTGCAGAAGAACCTCTGGTTCGCGCGCGACGTACCCGCCATGGCGGAAACACTGGACACCCAACCCATTCTGATCGTCCTGCGCGACGCGACGGAATTTGACCTTGGCGTGACGCCCTGGCCCGTAGACACCGCTGGCATTCCAAACGATCACCTGCAATACGCAATCACCTGGTTTTCGCTAGCGGCGATCTGGGTGCTGATGACTGCCTATTTCGTGCTGCGCACCAACCGCAGCCCGCGCTGAGAAAGACGACACGATGCGCTACATCTCAACCCGTGGCCAAGCCCCTGTGCTGACCTTCGAGGACACGATGCTGACCGGATTGGCCCGTGACGGGGGCCTCTATGTCCCCGAGGTGATCCCGACGCTGGATCACGCCACCATCGCGACGATGGAGGGGCAAAGCTACGAAGAGATCGCGTACACCGTGATGCGTCCGTTTGTGGGCGAGACGTTCTCTGACGACGAATTCCGCGCCTGTATCGACCGCGCCTATGCCGGGTTCGGTCACGCCGCACGCGCCCCTTTGGTTCAACTCGATCAGGGGCATTTCCTGCTGGAGCTGTTCCACGGGCCCACCCTGGCGTTTAAGGACTTCGCGATGCAGCTGATCGGGCAGCTGTTCCAGACGGCTCTCAAGCGGCGCAATCAGCGGGTGACCATCGTGGGCGCCACCAGCGGTGACACAGGATCAGCGGCTATCGAAGCCTTTCGCGGCCTCGACAATGTGGATGTCTTTATTCTCTACCCACATGGACGCGTCAGCGAGGTGCAGCGCCGCCAGATGACGACGCCCACGGAAATCAATGTACATGCCTTGGCGCTCGAAGGGGATTTCGACGATTGCCAGGCCCGGCTCAAGGACATGTTCAACGATTTCAAGTTCCGTGATGGCGTCAGTCTTGCGGGCGTGAACTCGATCAACTGGGCGCGGGTGCTGGCGCAGGTCGTCTACTACTTCTCCTCCGCCGTGGCCGTCGGTGCGCCACATCGCAAGGTCAGCTTCACCGTGCCCACCGGCAATTTTGGCGACATCTTTGCCGGTTACATCGCCAAGCGTATGGGCCTGCCCATCGACCGACTGGTGGTGGCGACCAACCAGAACGACATCCTGCACCGCTGTTTGAACGGGCAGGGATACCACAAGGGAGAGACGATCCCGTCGATCAGCCCGTCGATGGATATCCAAGTGAGTTCCAACTTCGAGCGCGCGCTTTTTGACGCCTATGATCGCGATGGCACCGCTGTCGCCCAACTGATGGACGAACTGAAAGAAGGCGGGTTTGAGGTGAGCCAGGGCGCGATGCAGGCGCTGCAAGAAACCTATGCCTCGGGCCGTGTCTCCGAAGAGGAAACCAGCGCCCAGATCACGCGCGCGCTGAAGGCTACGGGCGAACTGTTGTGCCCACACTCCGCCGTCGGGGTGCATGTCGCGGATATCGAGCGTCACGCCGGTACGCCCATGATCACGCTTGCCACGGCGCATCCTGCCAAGTTCCCCGCGGCGGTCGAGGCGGCAACGGGCATCACGCCCCCCCTTCCACCCCGCATGGCAGACCTGTATGAACGCCCGGAACGGCTGACGCGGGTGCCGAATGATCTTGAGGCGCTCAAGGCGCATATCTTTGAGCACCGCGCGCAGTGACCAAACGGCAGTGAGACCAAATTGACCACGCAGACCCATCGCCTGAGCAACGGCTTTCGTATCGTCACTGAACACATGCCCGGGCTGGCCTCGGCCTCGATCGGGATATGGGTGGGGGCAGGCGCCCGCCATGAGGCACCCGAACAGAACGGGATCGCGCATTTTCTTGAGCACATGGCGTTCAAGGGAACCGAACGCCGCAGCGCTTTGCAGATTGCCGAAGCCATCGAAGATGTGGGCGGCTACATCAACGCCTACACCAGCCGCGAAGTCACAGCTTACTACGCGCGCGTGTTGGAAAACGACGTGCCACTGGCGCTGGATGTACTGGCCGACATTCTGCTCAACCCGGTGTTTGACCGGAATGAGATCGAGGTCGAGCGCGGTGTTATCCTGCAAGAAATCGGGCAAGCGCTGGACACACCCGATGACGTGATCTTTGATTGGTTGCAGGAGCAGGCCTATCCGGACCAGTCGCTGGGCCGCACTATTCTTGGCCCTTCTGAACGGGTTTCGTCGTTTGATCGCGCGGATTTGGCTCGCTTTGTTGCGGACCATTACGGTCCCGAACAGATGATCCTGTCCGCGGCGGGGGCCGTGGATCACGACGCAATTGTGCGACTTGCTGAAACGCTATTTGGTCACCTCGCGCCACGTCCCGAGCGCAGTGCCGACCTGGCCAAATTTGCGGGGGGCGAGGACCGGCGCAGCAAGACGCTGGAACAGGCTCATTTCGCCATGGCGTTCGAATCGCCGGGCTATCGTGACGACGCAATCTATACCGCGCAGATCTATGCCAGCGCTTTGGGCGGGGGCATGTCGAGCCGCCTGTTTCAGGAAATCCGCGAGAACCGTGGCCTGTGCTATACGATCTTTGCGCAGGCGGGTGCCTATGCCGATACGGGCATGACCACCGTCTATGCGGGCACCTCGGCCGAACAGGTGGGCGACCTTGCCAACATCACCGTGGACGAGATCAAGCGCGCCGCCGATGACATGACCGTGGCCGAGGTTGAGCGCGCCCGCGCGCAGATGAAGGCCGGGCTGCTCATGGGCCTCGAAAGCCCGTCGAACCGAGCCGAACGTCTGGCACGGTTGGTGCAAATCTGGGACCGTGTGCCCGCGCTGACGGAAACGGTGGCGCTGATCGACAATGTGACGGTTGACGATGTCCGCACCTTTGCCGAGCACATGGCGGCCAAGGCGCCGATGGCGCTGGCCCTTTACGGTCCAATCGATGCAGCGCCCACACGCACCGCCTTGCAGGAGCGGCGCGCCGCCTGATGATCCTGAACAAGCGGAAACTGCGGATCGAAACAGAGCGCATGACCCTGCGCCCGCCGACGCATTCCGATTTTCGTGAATGGGCTGCCTTGCGCGCGGCCAGTGCGGAGCATCTGACCCCTTGGGAACCCAGCTGGGCCGGAGATCACCTGACGCGCAAGGCCTTTACCAACAGGGTCTATTGGGCACAGCGCTCGGTCACCAGTGGCACTGCGGTGCCGCTGTTTCTCTATCGCCGTGCGGATGACACGTTGCTCGGGGCGATCACGCTCGACAACATCCGACGCGGGCCAGCACAGGCAGGCACTTTGGGCTACTGGACCGGCGCGGCGCACGCACGTCAGGGCTATATGCGCGAGGCGATCCTGGCCGTGGTGCACCACGCGTTCACCCGGCTCGATCTCAGCCGGATCGAGGCCGCCTGCCTGCCGGAAAATGTGGCGTCGCGGGGACTGCTGGAAACCTGCGGGTTCAAGTACGAAGGGGTGGCGCAAAGCTATTTGCAGATTGGCGGGCGTTGGCGCACCCATGTTCTTTATGCCGCCTTGCGGATGGATCGGCGGGGCCGGACCGACGCGGGATAAAAATTGACGCGGATGTGTGGCGGGATTTTTGTCAAACGCCCGATCCGGGCTAAGCTCACTCTCATGCGCTTTTTGTCCTTCGTCCTCGCCCTTGCCATCGCGCCGCTTGGTGTCACCGCGCAAGAGACCCGAACGCCCAGCCACTGCATTGCGCTGGCCGATCAGATCGACGGTGCCAGCTATGTGCAAAAGGCGAGCTATGATGTTGAAGTTGCACCGGAAACCGTGCGCATTCATTACATCGCCCACGCCTCGTTCCTGATCCGCACGGCGGGCGGGGTGAACATGGTGACGGACTTTACGGGCTTTACCGGCAGCGCCCCAATGATCCCGGATGTGGTCACCATGAACCACGCCCATGAAACCCACTGGACCGCTTTTCCCGACCCTGCGATCCCGCATGTGTTGCAGGGATGGGGCGAGGAGTTTGGCGCCGGGATAGACCACCGGTTGGATTTGGGCGAGGTGCTGGTGCGCAATGTATCGACAGACATCCGGTCGCAGTGGTCGGGTGTCGAGGACAACGGCAACTCGATTTTTATCTTTGAAGTCGCGGGCTTATGCATCGGCCATCTGGGTCATCTGCACCACGAACCCAGCGCCGAGCAATACGCCGCCATCGGTCGGCTTGACGTGGTGATGGCGGCTGTGGATGGCGGCATGACCGTGGACTTGCCGACAATGATGCGGATCGTGTCGCGGCTGAAATCGTCGATCGTGATCCCGATGCACTGGTTTGGTGAGTTCACGCTCGACGCCTTTCTGACGGGAATGCGTGAGGAATTTCAAGTGGTTGAGGTCGGTGGCCCCGCGCTTGACGTATCATTGGACCGGCTGCCAGCCCGCCCCACCATCATGGTCTTGCGACCCGAATGGCTGCGCGAGAGCGGTGAGTAGCCGACGCTTTGAGATTGTCGCGCGCCGCCCTTTCTGGCACCAATTGATCACGCTGCCAAAGGGGCTATCATGCTGAATTCATTGACAGAGGAGCGGGCCGCTGCGCTGGCGAACCTGTTGCCGGCGGACCGCTTTGCCGCGGCGGATGCGGCGCATTTGCACGAACCGCGCGGGCGTTACGCGGGGCGCACGGGGCTGCTGGCGCTGCCGCGCAGAACGGACGAGGTGGCGACGCTGATCCGTGCGGCGTCGGAGATGCGCGTGCCAGTGATCCCTTATGGCGGTGGTACGGGACTGGTAGGCGGTCAGGTGGCAGCGGATGGGCCGATCCCGTTGATCCTGTCGCTCGAAAAAATGTCAAAGATTCGAGCGGTTTACGCGGAAGAGAACGTGTTGATTACGGAAGCGGGCGTGATCCTTGCCGAGGTGCAGGACGCCGCGGCAAAGGTGGGTCGGCTGTTTCCGCTATCGCTTGCCGCCGAAGGGTCGGCGCGGATCGGGGGGAACCTGAGCACCAATGCAGGCGGCACCGGCGTTTTGCGCTATGGCAATGCGCGTGACCTGTGTCTGGGGATCGAGGCTGTCTTGCCAAATGGTGATATATATCATGGGCTTAGCAGGCTGCGCAAAGACAATACCGGCTATGATCTGCGCCATCTTTTGATAGGGGCCGAAGGCACGTTGGGCGTCATCACAGCCGCTGCCCTGAAACTGTCGCCGCGACCTGCGGCGACCGGGACGGCGCTGATGCAGGTGGCCTCGCCCGCGGCGGCGTTGTCCTTGCTGGCTTTGGTGCGTGATCATGTAGGAGAGGCGGTGTCGGCGTTTGAGCTGATACACCGGCAAGGGTTTGATTTTATTGAGGAAACGCTGTCGAACGTGCGCAACCCATGGGCGGAGACGCCCAAGTGGTGCGTGCTGGTTGAGTTGGGTCTGGCCGCGGGGCGTGATCCGGCGGCGGTGCTTGAGGCGGTGTTTGTCGCGGCGTCCGATGCGGGGCTGGTGTCGGACGGGATGATCGCGCAAAACGCGCAGCAGTCGACGGATTTCTGGACCATTCGCGAGAGCATTCCCGAGGCCAACCGGCGGATCGGATCGGTCAGTTCGCATGACATCTCGGTGCCGCTGGGCGCTCTGGCTGAGTTTATCCAGAACGGCAACCAACGCATTGCAAAACTTGGAGAATTCCGGATCAACTGCTTCGGTCATGTGGGGGACGGAAACCTGCATTACAACGTTTTTCCGATGCCCGGACGCACCCGCGCGGACCACGAGAACCAACGTGATGAGATCAAGCGTGTGGTCCATGACCTGGTGCATGAGATGGGCGGGTCGGTGAGCGCCGAACACGGGGTTGGGCGGCTGAAAGTCGACGATCTGGAGCGTTATGGCGATCCGGCCAAGTTGGCGGCGATGCGGGCGATCAAGGATGCGCTGGACCCGCGCGGGATCATGAACCCCGGTGCTGTGTTGCGGGCCGGGCGTGCGGTGTCTTAACCATGGTTGCGGTGGGTGTTTCGCAGGGGGCCAAGGGGGCCATTGAGTGGCAAACTGCGCATTTTGAGGACCAAACCGCATATTTTCCAAAACGCGAAATGCCCCGATTTGACCGATATTATGTGAAATTGCGCAGTTTGGGGCGAAAACTGCACATTTTCGTCGGTGAACGCGCAAGCCGCTGTTTCAAAAGGTTAATCCGCGACGATCAGTCGCGTGTTACAAGGGCGTCAGGCGGCTCTGTTTGCCGGGCCATGCCCGACAAGGGCGCCCGCCCGCCGACCCGAGGTGTTGCGTGATGGCGGACTTGCGCGCCTTGGCGTTGTTGCCCGTCGTGGTGCCGCAGGCGCTCTGGGTCGCGGCGCGGGCCACGCGGCTGCCCGAGGCCCCGGGGCCGCGCGCCGGGCAGGCAGGCGAGGGCCTGCCATTGCGCGTGCTGATCCTGGGCGACAGTTCGGCGGCGGGGGTGGGCGTCGCCTCTCAGCAAGAGGCGTTGGCGGGACGGTTGACCGTGCATCTGAGCGCGCGCTATGCCGTGCAGTGGACGCTGCTGGCACGGTCGGGTCTGACAAGTTCGGGCCTATTGCGGATGTTAAGCGGGGTGCCCGCGCGCACCTTTGATGTGGCCGTGGTGGCGATTGGGGTCAATGACACCAAGAACGGCGTGCACCCGACGCGCTGGCGGGCCAATTACACGACGCTGTTGACGCTGCTGAGGGGGCCGTATGGCGTGCGGCGCATCTATGCGTCGGGCGTGCCGCCGCTGGGGGCGTTCCCGCTGTTGCCGCGCCCGTTGCGGAATGTGCTGGGCGCACGGGCTGCGCGGTTTGACGCGTTGCTGCAAGATGTGTGTGCGCAGGAGGCGGGGGCGGTGCATCTGCCCTTTGACCTGCCGGTCGATCCGACTTTGATGGCGGAGGATGGATTTCATCCGGGCGCGCAGGTCTATGATATCTGGGCGCAGCGCGTGGCGGATCATTTGCGCGCTGTGCCGCTGGTGTGAGCGGTAAGGGCGGGGGATGTGTGCGGTGAATTGCGTGTTGGAGGGTTTGGAGGGGGGCTGCTTGGCGGACCGAGCTGTCCTTGGCGATTTGCGCGAAGATGTTGCCACAGAGGTCCCTTTCCACGATGCTTGCGGTGGTCTCAGCGATTTCTGATCAGCAAGAACTGGAACTCAAAGTGCCCGCCAAATCCTTTGTGAAAGAGTACGAACACGCCCTTGGCACCCAAGATTGGAACTCGGTTGCGCCGCTCATCAGTGACGACGCGATAGCGATCTTTTCGAATGGCTCTTTGCACGCTGGGAAAGAGGCGATCAGAGCCGCGTATCAACGCAATTTCAATACAATTAAGGGCGAAGAGTACCGGATCGAGAACGTTCGCTGGCTAGCGGATACCGCGGACGCCGCCGCCTATAGTTTTGAGTTTCATTGGACAGGCGTCATTGACGGTCGGGAAGCCTCAGGCTCGGGACGCGGCACAACGGTATTGGTCCGTAGGAATGACCGTTGGCTCCTGGTCGGAGAGCAGTTGGGGCCAAAGTCGTAGGATCGGATCGCTGTCTTCGGAGCTGCCGCGCTAGGTCAGTATGGGCACGAACCCGACCTCACCGTGTCGACGCATTGAACATGCAGCTGACCCAACCGCCCCCTCAATCACCGTCAAAGGCGCAGAGCGCGTGGACCTCCATACCCATCGCTTCGAGGCGTTTGCGCCCCCCAAGGTCGGGCAGGTCGATGACGAAGGCGCAGGAGACGATTTCTCCGCCCAGGCGTTCGACCAGTTTGATCCCGGCCTCGGCGGTGCCGCCGGTGGCCAGCAGATCGTCGACCAGCAGGATCTTTTCGCCGGCGGTGATCGCGTCGTCGTGCACTTCGACAATCGCCTCGCCGTATTCGAGCGTATAGGCCTCGCTGATGGTGGCGCCGGGCAGCTTGCCTTTCTTGCGGATGGGCACAAAGCCCACGGATAGCTGGTGCGCAATTGCGCCGCCCAGGATGAAGCCGCGGGCTTCCAGGCCCACGACCTTGTCAATCTCGAGCCCGGCATAGGGGTGGAGCATCTGGTCGACGGCAATGCGAAAGCCGCGCGGGTCGGCAAAGAGGGTGGTGACATCGCGGAACATGATCCCCTCGTGGGGGAAGTCGACGATGGTGCGGATGTAATCCTGGACGGTTTTCATGTTGCTCTCCGAAGGGATGCGGTCAGCAGGCCCATGCCGACCAGTGTGGCGCCGCCCGCGCGGGTCAGCCACATCTGGACGGTGGGACGGGTGATGCGGGCGCGCATGGCGTTTGCGGCCAGCGCGAAGATCAGCGCATTGAGGCCTGCGATGGTGATGAAGGTGGCGATGAGGATCGCGGCTTGCGGGGCAAAGGCGGCCGCGGGGTCGATGAATTGCGGCACGAAGGCCACGAAGAAGGTGTTGGACTTGGGGTTCAGTGCGGTGACCGTGGTGAGGTCGCGGAAGACTTTGCCAGCGCGCTGCCCGTCGGGTTTGTTCATGAGGGTGGTTTGAGTGGGGGTGCGTGCGCTGAGCAGCATTTTGACCCCGAGATAGACCAGATAGGCGGCGCCGACCCATTTGAGCACTGTGAAGGCGAGCGCAGACGTTAGGAAGATCGCGCCCAGCCCGATGACCGACAGCGTCATGGCGATCAGATCACCCGTCGCCACTCCAAGCGCGGAGGCAACGGCCACACGGCGCCCTTGGGTCATGGCGTAGCTGAGCACCATCATGAGCGTGGGGCCGGGGATGACGAGCAGGGCGGTGGAGGCGATGACGAATGTCAGCCAGAGGTCGAGGGGCATGAGTGCTTCCATTACTGTTGGTAGTGACGGCGGATGGCCATGGCGTCCTGCCCCTGCAGGCGGGTCACCGTATTGCTGTCCTGTGAGAATATCGAATTGGTGGCATAGGTCGGGTTGCGAATGTCGGTCATGAGGCCGAGGCTTTGGACCATTTCCTCGAGCATGACCGATTGGATGTCGCGGGGGCGGATGTGTTCGGTGATGATGATGACGCCGCGTTGGATATGCCGGTTGCCGTCCCACCAGATCTGGAAGCGGGCGGCTTCGATGAAATTGCCATCAAGGCCGGGGATGCCGGTGCCGCGCAGCTTGGTGTTTTCCGGGTGCGACATCAGCAGGACCTGGATGTCGGGGTTTCGGTCCGTTGTGGTAAAGGCGACGCCTGCATTCAGGTGTGCGATCTCTTCTCCGGCGGTGGTGAGGGCCGTTTGGATCAGGCGGGCGTTGTGCGGGGGAAAGCTGTCGTCGATCCGGGTGACGCCGATGGTGATGTTGCGGGCAGCCGCAGGGCTCCAGCGCACGACCTGATCCTGGCATGGGTTTCCCGGGCGCGCGCCGCAGGCCACGAGGCGATAGAAGTCGTCATCCGAGAGGCGACCGTTGGTTGCGAGATAGTCCTGCGCCTGGGCCAGGCTGGCGGTGAGCAGACAGGCGCAGAGGGTCAGCCAGGTGCGGATCACAGCATCCGTCCCGCCACCGCATCCAGCTTGGCCATCAACGCGGGGTCGCGATTGTCGGGCTGCGTGAGGATCGCGTATTCGAGCGCGCGGTCGCAGCCGTGGGGGCACGGCGCGCGATCTGCGCCCAGCAGCGCAGGCAGGCCTTTGACCAGCGCGCGACCCTTATCGGCATTGCCCATAAGCGTTTGAATGATTTGAGTAACATCCACTTCGCCATGATCGGGGTGCCAGCTGTCATAATCGGTGATCATGGCGACCGAGGCATAGCACAGCTCGGCTTCGCGGGCGAGTTTGGCCTCGGGCATGTTGGTCATGCCGATCACGTCAGCGCCCCAGCTTTCGCGGTACATTTTGGACTCGGCCAGGGTCGAGAATTGCGGGCCTTCCATGGCGAGATAGGTGCCCCCCATATGGACCGTGATACCGGCGTCTTTGGCGGCGGCATGGCACGCTTTTGACAGGCGGGGGCAGGTGGGGTGCGCGACCGAGACATGGGCGACGCAGCCGGTGCCGAAAAAGGATTTCTCGCGGGCGAAGGTGCGGTCAATGAATTGATCTACAATGACAAAATCACCCGGTGCCATCGCTTCGCGGAATGACCCGCAGGCGGAGACCGAGATCACATCCGTGACGCCGAGCCGCTTGAGCGCGTCGATATTGGCGCGGTAGGGCACGGTGGTCGGAGAGTGCACGTGGCCGCGCCCGTGGCGGGGCAGAAAGGCCATAGCGACCCCGCTCAAGGTGCCGGTCAGGATCTGGTCCGACGGGGTGCCCCAGGGGCTGTCCACACTGGTCCATTCCGCCCCCTCCAGCCCGTCGATATCATAGATGCCGGAGCCGCCGATTACGGCGATTTTTGTCTGGGTCATGGGGGCCTCATGTTCGTGGGTCGGGGCGACTTAAGCAGTCAAAATGCCTGTGCACAACCCGTACACAGGTCGTGCACAGGGTGTGCACCGAAATGTCATATCACTGCGTTGGTTCCGCCTGATGGGCCGGGTGATGGCGCAAGGGTCCACAGTGCGCCGTGGCGAGGTTCATTCTCCGGGGGCTGCACATTGTCACCTGGTCATGCGCGGAGCGGGTTTTGCAGCGGCTCGTTCACCTCAGCGGGCACGGAGTCAAGGCAAAGCCGCCGTGCCATCGCCGACCCGCGGCCCGGCGATGGCACGGCTTGGGGCATCGCTTGGTGATGTTGTCGGGTTTGCGGACATTGCTGCCCATTGAACGGACTCGATGAATGGCAGCTTTTGAGAGCGCAAATTTACTACTCTTCAACGGTCGAGGGCCAAGCACCTGACTTGAGTGTCAGTCCTTCAAGCGCGGCTTTGACGTGATAGTCGTAGCTTTCATCTAAGGGTTCAGCCAGTCCCTTTTCCAAAACGCTGTGAAGCGCGTTTAGTGCCCAAAGCTCTCCATCGTGCACGGTGGCATTATGCAGTTTTTCGCCGTTCTGTTGGTCAAGTGTTCGGGATAGGAAGTCGAACAAAGCTAACGCGACATCATCGTCAAGTTGCATTTTAACACCCATCAGATTTTCCCCGCACATTTGCCAAGCAGACTTTGGCCGCATCGCGGAAGATTGGCAACTATGGGCTCTTTCCAGACATTCCCCGGTCACCCAAGCACAGTATGGGCGGCGATCCGATCCTTCGGGGAGGGTTAAATTGGCAAGATCAAGAGGAAGCGGTGCGCAGTGACTGCGCAATCTGCGGGCGCGGAAACAGGCGGTATCTGGGGTGCCGGGCTGAAGCCCGGCCTACGGTTGGGAGCGGGAGGGGCGGTCTTTGGTGGGCAGATTGCCCACCCTACGCGGTGGGCTCAAACCGCCCATGCTCCGCTGGCTTGGGCCTACCTGTTGTCTGGCCGCGGATCGGACGACAGCCCGAGACCTGATCGAACACCATACCGCACATCCACAGGTCCGCATCTGATACCCGTTTACCCCAGCGCAAGAGGGCCTGGTCTGCATACCCAGAAATACCGTGCGTCCGACGCATAACCTGTTATGTGCAGCGCACATGACAGCCCCGCGGTGGGTGCAATGGTTATTAACCTTGCGATGGTTTAGGTGCCACCGATCGCGACCCTTTGAGCAGACGGAACACGCATGGCCTTTCTCGACAACTTGAATGCCAAGACCCGCTTTGGCGATTTTTCGATCGCGCCGGGCGACACCAAGCTGACACCCGGCCAGATCAAGACCGACCTGTTGTCGGGTCTGACCGTGGCGCTGGCGCTGGTGCCCGAGGCGGTGGCTTTTGCCTTTGTCGCGGGCGTCCACCCGTTGGTAGGGCTTTATGCGGCGTTCATGGTGGGGTTGATCACCGCGATCTTCGGCGGGCGGCCGGGGATGATTTCCGGGGCCACGGGGGCCTTGGCCGTGGTGATGGTGGCGCTGGTGGCGCAGCACGGGGTTGAGTATCTCTTTGCCACCGTGGTCCTGATGGGGCTGTTGCAGGTCTTTGCGGGGGTCATGCAGTGGGGCAAGTTTATTCGCCTTGTGCCGCATCCCGTGATGCTGGGGTTCGTAAACGGGCTCGCCATCGTGATTTTTCTGGCGCAGCTGACGCAGTTCAAGGTGCCCGGCAGTGCCGAGGCATCGGGCCACGGCATGGCGGGCGGTGAGTGGCTGTCGGGGCTGCCGCTGTTTCTGATGCTGGGCCTTGTGGGGCTGACGATGCTGATCATTTGGCTCGCGCCGCGCGTGACCCGCGCCATTCCTGCGCCGCTGGCAGGTATCGGGATCGTGGCGGCCATCGTGATCTTCTTTGGCCTTGATGTGCCCCGCGTGGGGGATCTGGCCAGCATCGAAGGCGGTCTGCCGCCCTTCCATATTCCAGCAGTGCCCTTAACATGGGAGACGTTGCAGATCATCCTGCCGTATGCCGTGATCCTCGCGGCGATTGGGCTGATCGAGAGCCTGCTGACGCTGAACCTGGTGGGCGATCTGACCGGTCAGCGCGGCGGGGCGTCGCAGGAGTGTATCGCCCAAGGGGTGGCCAATACGGCGACGGGGTTCTTTGGCGGCATGGGCGGCTGCGCGATGATCGGTCAGTCAATGATCAACGTGAAGTCGGGCGGTCGCACGCGGATTGCGGGCGTGGCGGCGGCGCTGTTCCTGTTGGCCTTTATCCTTGTCGGGTCGTCCATTATCGAGCTGATCCCGCTGGCGGCGCTGGTTGGCGTGATGTTCATGGTGGTGATCGGGACCTTTGCCTGGAACAGCCTGAAGATCCTGCGCAAGGTGCCGTTGACCGATGCCTTTGTGATCATTCTGGTGACAGTTGTGACGGTGCTGGAAGACCTGGCTGTGGCGGTGGTTGTCGGCGTGATCGTGTCGGCGCTGGCCTATGCCTGGAACAACGCGCGGCGCATTCATGCCAAGGCCTATGACACGCCCGAGGGCGCGCGGGTCTATCAGGTGCAGGGGCCGCTGTTCTTTGGCTCGGCCACGGGGTTCGTCGAGATGTTCAATGTCGAGGATGACCCGAGCGAGGTTGTGGTGGACTTTGCCGACAGCCGGGTGGTGGACCAGTCGGCCTTACAGGCGATCGAGGCCGTGGCACTGAAATACGAGGCGGTTGGAAAGCGGGTGCAGTTGCGGCATTTGACGCGGGACTGCCACCGGCTTTTGACCAAGGCGGGGCACCTTGTGGTCGACAGTGACGACGACCCCGATTACGGGATCGCCGTGAATTATGGGGTGCGAACGGGCATTCTGGGCGGGCACTAGCCCGCGCGGCCCGCGCCCGGTCAGTTTGTCAGAACGCCGACGCCGCCGCCCACGACCGCGCCTTCGACGCAGCGGCCATCGGCCAGCACTTCACCGGCGGCACAGCCGATCAGTGCACCTGTCGCGCCACGCTGAAGCGTACTGTCGCCGCAGGCGGCAATGACCATGACAGAGGCCAGGGCCGAGAGGGTCAAGATTCTGCGCATGGGTCGTACTCCTTCGAAATATAGTGTCCTGAGGCGACGCTAGCACGCTGTCGGGCCGATCTGAACCAAATGCGCCGGGGCGGCGGAATTGCGCGTGCCCTTGCCGATTAGGTGGCGAGGTGCCGCTTTTCTGCCGCTGCGCCGGCGGTTTGCACCGTGGCTGGGCGCGCGCTTTGGTGCTGCGTCTTGGGGGGCGGGTCAGCAGGATGCGAGCGCCCGGACGTCTCCGGCCAGCAGGGCGGGGACGGCGGCGGCGATGCGGTCGGCGGGCCAGTCCCACCAGGCCAGCGTGATCAGCGTTGCGATGTCATCGGCAGAGAAGCGCATGCGGACCACTTGGGCCGGGTTGCCCGCGACGATGGCATAGTCCGGCACTGTGCCGCGCACCACCGCGCCCGCGCCGACGATGACGCCATTGCCGATCTGTGCGCCGGGGCAGATCATCGCGCCGTGCCCCAGCCACACGTCATGGCCGATCACCGTGTCGCGGCTGTCGGGTTGGTAGGTCGCCATCTGGGCCGGGTCGAAGATGGGAAAGGGAAAGGTGGTCAGCCCGTCCATCGCGTGGTTGGCACCTGAGGTGATGAAGCGCACGCCGTGTGCGATCTGGCCATAGCGCCCGATGCGCAGCTTTTCAGGGCCGTAGCCGAACAGGTAAGGGGCCAGATGCGCTGCCCAATCGGCCACCGGCGCGAAGTTTGACGCATAGGTGTAGTCGCCCACCTCCCATGCCGGATGGTCGATGACCCGGTTCAGAAACACCGTGCCCTGGTGGTCGGACCCGTCGGGCAGGGTGATCGGATAGGCGCGGTTGGCGTCGGGAAAGGTCATTCGCCGGGGCGTTTGAGGCTGAATTTCTCGCGGATCACCGAATAGTCGCGGTAGCCCATGCGGGTGAGCGGGTTGAATTGCAGCACGTCAAACACACCGTCCACCAGGCAGTCGTCGCGCAGGTGGATGCCCACAACCTCGCCAAAGACGACATAGTTCGTCTCGCCCTCGATCTTGTGAACCTGGGTCATGCGGCATTCGAGCGAAGCGGGGGCATTGGCCACGCGCGGGCAGTTGATTTCCGAACATTCGGCCTTGTCGACTTGGGCCAGCGCGAATTCGTCCGTGTCCGCGCTCCAATCGCCCGAGGTCTGGTTCATCACGTCTTTCATGTCGTAGGCGACGATGTTGATGCAGAAAACGCCCGTGTCGCGGATGTTGGCGACGCTGTCCTTGGTGCCGTGGCGGTCCGGCTTGGCGCTGGTCGAGGCGAACATGACCTGCGGCGGCACGTAAGCCGTGGCGTTGAAGAAGGAATAGGGCGCCAGATTGTCGGACCCGTCGCTGCCACGGGTGGCGACCCATGCGATGGGGCGCGGGGTGACAATGGCGTTGAACGGGTTGTGCGGCAGGCCGTGGCCGTCGGCGGGGCGGTAGAACATCAAGGGCTCCGGGTTGGCTGCGTTTGCGCAAGGGATAGCCCCATGCTAGGGCGGGGGCCAGCCCTGACGAACGTGACGCCCCCGCACCACCCATGTACCATCTGCGCACAGAGACGCCCGAGGATCGGTGGGAGGTCGAGGCCCTTTATGATCTATGCTTTGCGCCGGGGCGCGAGGCGCTGTCGTCCTACCGTTTGCGCGATGATGTGCCGCCGGTGGCAGAGTTGAGCCATGTGGCGCGTGATGTGGACGGTATTCTGGCGGGGGCCATTCGGTACTGGCCGGTGCGTGTGGGCGGGCAGGCTGCCTTGCTGCTGGGCCCGGTGGCCGTGCACCCGACCCGGCAGGGCGAGGGCTTGGGCGGTGAATTGATCGAAAGCTCGCTTGGTCAGGCCGTTGGCTCGGGCTGGGACCGGGTCATGCTGGTGGGTGATGCGCCCTATTACAGCCGGTTCGGCTTCGCACGGCTTGAGGACGTGATCATGCCGCCGCCCACCAATCCGGACCGGGTTCTGGGGCGCGACCTGACGGCAGGCGCGTGGGACGGCGTGCGGGGCGATGTGACCCGTTTTCGTTGATTTGCGTGCCGCGTGTGCCCATCTTGGTGCCATGAACGAGATCATTCTTGTCCCCGACACGCTGGATATCGACGCCGAACTGGACCGGCTGGCGCGCCGCTACAAAGGGGCCGGGGGCCTTGGCATTCAGGTGCTGAACACGTTGGGCACGGGGGCCGATGGCTTGCTGAACCGCTTGCCCGCGCCGGTGCGCAACCAGTTGAACGACGCCACGCGCGCGGCGTTGGTGCAGGAGCTGAAGGCGGCCAGCACGTCGCGCGGGATGGTGCCCGATCAGGCGGAGTGGCTGAATGCGACCGTGAGTGCCGCCATGGGCGCGGCTGGTGGCTTTGGTGGTCTGCCCACGGCGCTGGCGGAACTGCCGGTGACCACGACGTTGCTGCTGCGTGTGATCGAGGGGGTGGCCGAAGAGCATGGCTTTGACGCAGCCGCGGAATCGGTGCGGTTTGACTGCGTGCAGGTGTTCGCCGCTGCGGGGCCGCTTGAACACGATGACGGGTCCGACATCGCCTTTCTGACGACGCGGCTGGCGGTGTCCGGCGGGGCGATGCAAAAGCTGATTGCGATGGTTGCACCACGCCTTTCGGTGGTGCTGGGTCAGAAACTCGCGGCACAGGCGGTGCCGGTACTGGGGGCCGCGGCGGGGGCCGCCATCAACTTCAGCTACACGAAATATTACACCGACATGGCGCATGTGCATTTTGGTTTGCGCCGCTTGGCCGTGGCGGCGGACCAGCCGCACGCGGCGATGATCGAGCGGCTGCGTTCAGAGGTGCTGACGCTTAAATAGCGGCGCCGGAGATGGCGGATTGGGCCACGGATGTGGCCTTGATCACGACAAAGAGGCGCTGGCCTTCGGTGAGTTGCATGGTTTGCACCGCGCGGCCTGTCACGCGGGCAAGCAGGGCGTCGCCGCCTGCGTCAAGCGCGATGGCGGCCCCCGGCCCATCGCCTGCGCGAATGGCAGTGATGGTGACCGGCAGGATGTTCTGGGCGCTGAGGCCGGTGGGTTCGGTGAGGGACAGCAGGACGTCCTGGGCGCGCACGCGCAGGCGTATCTCTGCGCCGACAGGAGCGTGCACACCGAGCAGTTGGATGGGGCCTGCGGCGAGTTGCAGCGTGCTGAGGCCGTCCTCGCCATGGGACACGACCCGCCCGCGCAGCACCGCGCCAGCTTCTCGCACACCCAGAAGCGGGACGGCGGCGGGGTCGGCCATCACGTCAAAAAGCGGACCAGCGCGGGCGACACGGCCCCCAGACAGCAGCACCATGTGATCGGCCAGCCGCGCAACCTCGTCCACGGCGTGGCTGACATAGAGGATCGGCACGCCCGTTTCGGCCTTGAGCCGGTCGAGATAGGGCAGGATGTCCGCCTTGCGCGGGGCGTCGAGGGCGGCGAGCGGTTCGTCCATGAGCAGCAGGCGTGGGTTGGACAGGAGCGCGCGCCCGAGGGCCACGCGCTGTTTCTCTCCACCCGACAGCGTGGCGGGGCGGCGGCCCAGCAGGGGGCCGATGCCCAGCATGTCGATGATGCGCGGGCGGTCGCTGGCGCGGGCACCGTAGCGGCTGGCGTAGTCAAGGTTGTCGGCAACCGTCAGGTGCGGGAAAAGTCGTGCGTCCTGAAAGACATAGCCGATGCGGCGCTTGTGCACGGGCAACGTGTCGAAGCGGTCCCCGTCTAGCGTGATCCTTGCATGATCCGGGCGCAGCAGGCCCGCGACCGCGTTCACGATGGTGGTTTTGCCCGCACCTGAGCGTCCGAAAAGGGCGGTGACGCCGGGGCCTGCCTCGAACGCCACGTCGAGTGCGAAATCACCAAAGCGGTGGCGGAGGGTGACGGAGAGGGTCATGCGCCTGCAATCCTGCGGGCCACACGGCGGGCGAGCCATTCCGAGAGCGCCACAGCCCCGAGCGCCAGCACGCAGGCCCAGAAGACGAGGCGGATGGCGGCGTCTTCGCCGCCGGGCACTTGCAGCAGGGCGTAGATGGCCGAGGGCAGGGTTTGCGTCTCACCAGGGATGTTGGCGACAAAGGTGATGGTGGCACCGAACTCGCCAATGGCCTTGGCAAAGCCCATGACGGCCCCCGCCAGCACGCCGGGCAGGATCAGGGGCAGGGTGATCGAGCCGAAGACGGCCCAGCCGGGGGCACCGAGGGTGCGCGCGGCGTCTTCGAGCTGGGGGTCCACCGCTTCGATGGCGAGGCGGATGGCGCGGACCATGAGGGGAAAGCCCATGACGGCGGCAGCGAGGGCGGCACCCGTCCAGCGGAAGGCGAGGATCAGGCCGAAGGTGTCTTCCAGAAAGCGGCCCGCGGGGCCGTTGCGGCCAAAGGCAATGAGGAGCAGATAGCCGGTGACGACCGGAGGCAGGACAAGGGGCAGGTGCACGAGCGCGTTCAGCACCTGTTTGCCCCAGAAATCACGGCGTGCCAGCAGCCAGGCGATCCAGATGGCAAGGGGCAGGGCCAGGAGCGTGGCGGTCACGCCGACCAGAAGCGACAGGCGCAGGGCAATCCATCCGGCGTCGTCCAGCATCATGGGCGGGTGAACCCGGCGGCGAGGAACGCGTCGATGTTCGCGCTCAGATGGTCGAGGAAGGCAGTGCCCGTATCGGTGAGGGCCAGCCCGGGATAGATGATGGGATCATGGGCGGTTGCAGGGACGGACCAAAGCACGGTCACGTCCGCGCTCGCCACCGCATCCGAGGCATAGACGATGCCTAAAGGGGCCTCGCCCCGCGCGACGAAGGCCAGAGCGGCGCGGACGTTTTCGGTTTCGGCCAGATACGGGCGCAGCGCGTCCCAGGCGCCGACCCTGTCGAGCCATTGCTGGGCATAGATCCCCGCGGGGACAGACATGTGCTGGCCCATGGCCAGCCTGCCGCCTTGCAGCCGCGCGCGCAGCGTGTCGGGGGCGGTATCGGGCAACGGGCTGGCCCCGGCGGGGCCGATCACCACGAGGCGGTTGGACAGAAGGGTGCGTGGTTCGCTGGTGACGTGGCCCCGCGCCACCAACCAGTCGGACCATGTGGTATTGGCCAGGATCACCACATCCGCCGGGGCGCCTTGGCTGACCTGTCGGGCCATGGCCCCGCTGCCGCCATAGCTGATCACGACATCGTCGCTCCATACGTCGGCCACCGCATCAAGTGGCCCCTGAAGCGAGGCGGCCGCAAAGACCCGCACGGGCTCTGCCAGCGCCGGGATGGCCAGCATCAGGGCCGCGCAGGCCAGGGCCAAGCCCTTGATCCGGTTTGGGGTTTTCATCGTCCCGAACTATTGGGCAACGCGCCTGCCGTCTCAAGGCCAAAACGCGCCTGCGAGACGCGGCGGCCCGGCGGCGTCGTGTCCCGGGCGCGTTCACGCTTTGGTAAGGTTATCCACAGATTCTGGTCTTTCGGGCAAAAGGCGGTTACATTGCAATGAATTAAGGAGGGCAGGGCAGTGACGGCCCCGGTGATCAAACAACTCCCGCTGTCTTTGGGGCGGGCGAAAAAAGCCGATGTGCGGACGCAATTTGCGGCGCTGTGTTACCGTGTGAAGAATGACAAGGTGCAGGTGCTTTTGGTCACCTCCCGGCGCACACGCCGGTGGATCGTGCCTAAAGGCTGGCCCATTGACGGTCAGACCCCTGGCGACAGCGCGGCTCAGGAGGCCTGGGAAGAGGCCGGTGTGGTGGGCCGCGCCGACCAGCGCCCGCTGGGCATGTTTTCCTACAACAAGGACATGGGCGACGACGATGACCTGCCGGTGGCGGCCATGGTTTACGCGGTTCGGGTCAAGTCGCTGGTGTCGGAGTACCCCGAAGCGTCCGAGCGCACGCGCAAATGGGTGGGGCGCAAAAAGGCGGCGCAGATGGTGGATTCGCCTGAACTGGCCCGCATCCTGCGCGATTTTGACCCGAGGGCATTGGCCTGAATGGGACGAATGCGGCTTTGACGCGGGACGCGCGCCGCTTATGTTGGCATCATCATGATCAAGTACACGCTGAAATGTGCCGACGGGCACGGGTTTGAAAGCTGGTTTGCCAGTGCTGAGGCATTCGACGCGCTGAAAGACGCAGGGCATCTGGCCTGTGCGGTCTGTGGCGGTGCGGCGGTGGAGAAGGCCATCATGGCCCCGCGGGTGCGCACGGCAGAGGCGGCGACCGCGCCTGAACTGTCGGGGCCTGCGTCCGAGGTGGAGGCCGCCCTGACCCGCATACGCAAGGAGGTCGAGGACAAGGCCACCTATGTGGGCGGGAATTTCGCATCCGAGGCGCTCGCACAGCATCTGGGTGAACAGCCTGATCGCCCGATCTGGGGCGAGGCCAACCGCGACGAGGCCAAACGGCTGATAGAGGATGGCGTGCCGGTGGCACCGCTGCCGTTCCTGCCGTCGCGCAAGGCGAACTGATCCGAAGGACGCGCTGACGCGCGACGCGATTTATTTTTGATGACGAGGGGGCTGTCTGCCCCCTCGTCGCCATTGTCGCTCGGACCAATGACGCAACAATGGCGACCCCCCGACCGTATTTGAAAAGAGAAGAAGGGACTGCTGGGGCCCATGTGGGCCCTGGCGTCCTTGCAAGTCGACGCGTCGGAGGCTAAGGGCGGGCGGACGGAAATTTGGGGCCTGTCATGCCTGTTCTCGTGATGAAATTCGGTGGCACATCGGTGGCCACGCTGGACCGCATCCGCCGCGCTGCCAAGCGCGTGGGGGTCGAGGTGGCCAAGGGCTATGATGTGATTGTCATCGTGTCGGCCATGTCGGGCAAGACCAACGAACTGGTGGGCTGGGTGAATGAGACCTCGCCGCTCTATGACGCCCGCGAATATGATGCGGTCGTGTCCTCGGGCGAGAATGTGACGGCGGGCCTGATGGCGCTGACCCTGCAGGAAATGGACGTGCCCGCACGCTCCTGGCAGGGCTGGCAGGTGCCGCTGAAAACCAATTCGTCGCATTCGTCGGCCCGGATCGAGGAGATCCCGACCGACAACATCAATGCCAAGTTCGGCGAAGGTATGCGCGTGGCCGTGGTCGCGGGTTTCCAGGGGATCAGCCCCGAGGGCCGGATCACCACGCTGGGCCGGGGCGGGTCGGACACCACCGCCGTGGCCTTTGCCGCCGCCTTCGAGGCCGAACGATGTGACATCTATACGGATGTGGATGGCGTCTATACCACCGATCCACGGGTGAGCGCCAAGGCGCGCAAGCTGGACAAGATCGCGTTCGAAGAGATGCTGGAACTGGCCTCGCTGGGCGCCAAGGTGTTGCAAACCCGGTCGGTGGAACTGGCCATGCGCTACAAGGTCAAGCTGCGGGTGCTGAGCAGTTTTGAGGAACAATCCGACGAGGCCGGGACGCTGGTCTGCGATGAGGAGGATATCATGGAAAGCAATGTCGTGGCCGGTGTGGCCTTTTCCCGGGACGAGGCAAAGATGACGCTGGTGTCGGTTGCGGACCGTCCGGGCATTGCGGCCACCATCTTTACAGCGCTCAGTGATGCGGGGGTGAACGTGGACATGATCGTGCAGAACATCTCGGAAGAGGGGCGGACGGATATGACCTTTTCCTGCCCCACCGATCAGGTGGCCCGCGCGGAAAAGGCGATGGCCGAGGCCAAGGGCGAGGGGGTCGTGAACTTTCACGAGTTGATCGCGGATACCGACGTGGCCAAGATCAGCGTCGTGGGCATCGGCATGCGCAGCCACACCGGCGTTGCCGCCAAGATGTTCCAGTGCCTGAGCGCTGAAGGCATCAACATCAAGGTCATCACCACGTCCGAGATCAAGATCAGCGTGCTGATTGATCGCAAGTACATGGAACTGGCCGTGCAAGCGCTGCATGATGCGTTTGAGTTGGACAAGGTGGCCTGACCACACGCTATCGTGTGGGCCGGAAGCCGCCCGAGTGCGGAATTTTCACGCTTAGGTAGAAATTTCCGGATGCACTGCGCGGTTTGCCGTTTCGCTTTGCGGGCCGCTGTGATCTAAGCTGTTTTCGCAGGATGGAAGTTGGGGTGGTCCGGCGATGGCCGAACGCGTTGAAACGGAAAGCCGCAAGCTGCTGGGCCGCTTGCGCGACGCCATGGCGGGCGATGACCCGGGCCAGGCGCGGCTGGACAAGATCACCCACCTGATTGCGACCAGCATCGGCTGCGAGGTCTGTTCGATCTATCTGTTTCGCGACGAAGACACGCTTGAGCTGTGCGCAACAGAAGGGTTGAACCCCGACGCGGTGCACCAGACCCGGATGCGGCTGGGCGAGGGTCTGGTGGGCCGGGTGGCGCAGCGCCGCGAGGTGGTCAACACGGCTGATGCGCCCAATGCCCGAGGCTTCCGGTTCATGCCCGAAACAGGGGAAGAGGTGTTTTCCAGCTTCCTTGGCGTCCCGGTGCAGCGGCTGGGGGACGCGCTGGGCGTTCTGGTGGTGCAATCGAAAGAGGCGCGCGAATTTTCCGCCGATGAGGTCTATGCCCTTGAGGTCGTGGCGATGGTGCTGGCCGAGATGGCGGAACTGGGCGCCTTTGTTGGCGAAGGGGCCGCCATGGGCGCGCGGCATTCGCAGCCCGTCATGTTGCGCGGGACCGTGGCCCAAGAGGGTGTGGCCGAGGGCCATATCTGGCTGCATGAGCCGCGTGTCGTGGTGACCAACCCCATCGCGGATGATCCCCAGCGCGAGGTGGAGCGCCTGACCGAAGCGGTCGAGGAATTGCGCGTGGGCGTTGACAAGATGCTGACGCTTGCCGCCGACAAGGAACAGGCGCAAGTCCTTGAAGCCTATCGCATGTTTGCCAATTCCAAGGGCTGGATGCGGCGGATGGAGGAAGACATCTCGAACGGGCTGAGCGCCGAGGCCGCGGTCGAGAAAGAGCAATCGCTGGCCCGGGCGCGGATGGGGCAGGCGACGGACAGCTATCTGCGCGAACGGCTGAGCGATCTTGATGATCTGTCAAACCGGTTGCTGCGCATCCTGACCGGGCAGGGGGCCGATACCGGGGCCGAGATGCCTGCCGATCCTATCCTTGTGGCGCGCAATATCGGGCCCGCCGAATTGCTGGATTATGGCCGGTCGCTGAAGGGGATTATTCTTGAGGCCGGGTCGGTGGGCAGCCATGCGGCCATCGTGGCCCGTGCGCTTGCGATTCCGCTGATTGTGCATGCGGATCGCGCGACGCTTGAGGCGCTGAACGGCGATCATGTTATGGTCGATGGTGAGCAGGGGATTGTACATCTGCGCCCTGATGACACGGTGGTCACAGCGTTTCGGGACAAGATGGCGATGCAGGCGGCGGCGGTGGAACGCTATGCGTCGATCCGCGACAAACCCGCCGAGACGATATGCGGCAGGGTGGTGTCGCTGCATATGAATGCCGGACTGATGGCCGATCTGCCGTCGCTTGCCGGGTCGGGGGCCGAAGGTGTCGGCCTGTTCCGCACCGAATTGCAGTTTCTGGTACGCAATCAGATGCCGAAACGGTCGGAACTCTCCGCGCTTTATGCGCGTGTGCTGGACGCGGCAGGGGGCCAGCCGGTGATCTTCCGCACGCTCGATATCGGGTCGGACAAGGTGCTGCCCTATATGAAGCCCAATGACGAGCCGAACCCGGCGCTGGGCTGGCGTGCGATCCGGGTGGGGCTCGACAAGCCGGGCGTGATGCGGATGCATTTACAGGCGCTGCTCAGGGCGGCGAACGGGCGGGCGCTGACCATCATGTTTCCGTTTATCGCGCAATACGAGGAATACACGTTGGCCCGCGCCGAGGTGGACAAGGCCATGGACCGCGAGGCACGGCTGGGTCATGTGCTGCCATCCGAGGTCAAGGTGGGCGCGATGCTGGAGACGCCGAGCCTGGCCTTTGCGCCGCAGAAATTCTTTGAAGAGGTGGGGTTCCTGTCCATCGGGGGCAACGACCTCAAACAGTTCTTCTTTGCTGCCGACCGCGAGAATGAACGCGTGCGGCGGCGCTATGACACGCTGAATGTGAGCTTTCTGTCCTTCATCGAACGCATCGTCGAGCGCTGTGCGCAGACCGACACGCCCTTGTCCTTTTGCGGAGAGGATGCGGGTCGCCCGGTCGAGGCGCTCTGCTTTGCCGCGATCGGTCTGCGCAGCCTGTCCATGCGCCCGGCGTCGATCGGTCCGGTCAAGTCCTTGTTAAGGCGGTCAAATCTGGACGAGGTGCGCAAGGTGATCTCGGACGCGCGACACCGGGGCGACATGAACGTCCGGCCCGCGATTATGGACTATTTGCGCGATCAGCACTGAGATGCTGAATTCCCCTTTTGGATCAGCGAATTATACGGTGTTTTGCATCTAGTGCATGCGTTGGGCGCTGTTTTGTCCACAGGGTGGAAACAGTGTGGAACAGCCCGATTTTTCATAGTGTATCAGTGCGAGAGATATCATAAAGAGAATAATAATACCTTGATATGCACAGTTACTTTGATAAAAGTTGTATTTTATCAGCTTTTTACCAAGCCATCCACAACACACAAAAAAGCCGTCACCTGACACCCAGATGACGGCTCGTTTCGCGCTCAAATCGGCTTAGCGCAGCCGCTGTTCGTTTGTGGCGTCAAAGAACATCACGCGGCTTTCGTCAAAGCTGACGGTCACCTGCGTGCCTTCTTCCATCGCCTGATCGCCTTTCGATTCAACAATCAGCCGCTCCCCGGTGGGCGTGGACAAATAGTCATAGGCGACGCCGCCCAACCGCTCGCGAATGTCCAGCGTGATGGGCGAGGCACCTTCGCTCAGCGACATGTCCTGCGGGCGCACGCCCACGATCACCTCGGCACCCGCAGCGGGCAGACCCACCGAGGTCGGCACCACCCGATCCGCAAGCCCCGGGACGCGCACGCCACCGGCTTCGACCACGCCTTTGACAAAGTTCATGGCGGGCGAACCAATGAACCCGGCCACGAATTTGTTGTCCGGGTCCTGGTACAGATGCATGGGGCTGCCCACCTGCTCGATATACCCGGCGCGCAGCACCACGATCTTGTCGGCCAGCGTCATCGCCTCGACCTGATCGTGGGTCACATAGATCATCGTGGTGCCCAGTTCCTTGTGCAGCCGCGCAATCTCGACGCGCATGTCCACACGCAACTCGGCATCGAGGTTCGACAGCGGCTCGTCGAACAGGAACACTTCCGGCCCCCGCACGATGGACCGGCCAATGGCAACGCGCTGGCGCTGCCCACCGGAAAGCGCCGCAGGTTTGCGGGCCAGATAGTCGTCCAGTTTCAGGATCTTCGACGCGCCATCGACCTTCTTCTTGATGGTCGCTTTGTCGACGCCGTTCATCTTCAGGCCAAAGCCCATGTTTTCCTCGACCGTCATGTGCGGATAAAGCGCATAGGTCTGGAACACCATCGCCACCCCGCGTTCGGCCGGGTCCATATGGGTGACATCGCGCGCGCCGATGTTGATCTGGCCATCGCTTGTCTCTTCCAGCCCCGCAATCATGCGCAACAGCGTGGACTTGCCGCAGCCAGATGGGCCCACGAAAACGCAGAACTCGCCGTCTTCGATGGTCAGGTCGACGCCGTGGATCACCTGCGTCGCCCCGTAGCGCTTGATGGCTTTCTGCAATGTCACACCGGTCATGGTGTCCTCCCTCTATTGACTTGGAAACTGCCAATTGGCAGCGGCACCGGCGATGTCGCGCGCGGTGGATTGAAGATGCGGCGCAAGCTGGCCCAGATCGGCCAGTGACTTGCGCGCGGTGGATGTGGTGACGCTCAGCGCGCCGATGGACCGGCCCGCGTCCGACAGGATGGGGGCGGCCACGCAAATGATACCGGGCTCGTGCTCTTCGCGGTCATAAGCGACGCCATCCTCACGAATCTCCGCAAACTCCGCACAGAGCGATTCGCGGGACGTATGGGTATGGGCGGTATGTGCAAACCACGCCTGCTGCGACAGGGCGACGTCCAGCGCCTCGTCACTCAGAAAGGCAAGCATCGCCTTGCCCACGCCGGTGCAATAGCCGGGGCCAACCTTGCCCGCCTGGGAAAACATCTCGAGCGGCTCAGCGGCATTGCGTTTGTCCACATACAGAACCTGCCCGCCGTCCATCTGAGCCAGGTGCACAGTCTCGCCCACCTCGGCGCTCAGCGCGTCGATAAAGGGGCGGGCAATCGGGGCCAAAGAACTTTGCCGCCACGCCGCATGGGCCAAGCGGACAAGGCGCAAACCGGGGGCATAGGTCTGCCGGTCGGTGTCGTATTTCAGCATCCCCAACGCGGTCAGGTTCTGCACCAGACGGTACAGCGTCGCCTTGGGGTGGGGGGACAGCGACAGCAGCTCGGAAAACCGCACAGGACGCTCCAGCTGGGCCACAAGGTCCAGCACATCCAGCGCCTTGGCAATGGTGCCTTCCCCCGTGCGGGGGGCTGCGGTGTTCATCTGTCTCCTCCCAAAGACGTCAGCGACAAAATCTGTTGACCTGTCGCCCTTATGTTCCGTAGTGTTCCAATAGTTGGAAACCGGTTTCACTATGTGGAACATTCACAAAGCGAAGCTCGGTGTCAAAGAAAATCTGACTTTTCGTGGTCGGCGGGATGAGACAAGCTCCGGCCACGGAACCATAAGGAACCAACGGGAGGAAACCATGTTCCTGAATTTGAAAACCGCTGTGGCGGCCATTGCGCTGTCGGCTGTTGCGGGTACTGCGTTCGCGCGCGATCTGGTCATCAACTTCGATGACCTGAACCCCGG
Organism: Pseudomonadota bacterium; assembly: GCA_039179785.1. Taxonomy (GTDB): domain Bacteria; phylum Pseudomonadota; class Alphaproteobacteria; order Rhodobacterales; family Rhodobacteraceae; genus Tateyamaria. The sequence continues at coordinate 29,439 of JBCDEK010000031.1, forward strand.
CCCCAAGAAGGGCTTCGAAGATGCGGTAGAGCAGTTCAAAGCTGAAAACCCCGACATCAACGTCATCGTCAACATCAACGACCGCGAAGCGCACAAGACCGCGATCCGCAACTTCCTGACCGCTGACGCGCCCGACGTGACCAGCTGGTACCCCGGCAACCGCATGGCGCCCTTCGTCGATGCGGGCCTGTTCCAGCCCGTCGATGACGTGTGGGAAGAAAACGGCTTCAACGAAGATCTGGCAGCCATCAAGGCGACCATGTCGCGCGACGGCAAGATCTGGGGTGTGCCTTACAGCTACTACCAGTGGGGCATCTACTACCGCAAAGACATCTTTGACCTGCTTGAGCTGGAAGAGCCCCAGACATGGGACGAACTGCTGGCGGCTTGCGGCAAGATGAAAGAGAACGGCGTGACACCTTTCACCATCGGCACCAAGTTCCTTTGGACCGCCGCCGGTGTGTTCGACTACATCAACCTGCGCACCAACGGCTATGACGTGCATAACGCGCTGACCGCGGGTGAGATCAAATATACCGATCCGCGCATCGTCGCGACCTTCGACAATTGGGAAACACTCATCAACGAGTGTGGCTTTGTCGACAACCACGCCTCGATGTCCTGGCAGGATGCGATTGCACCCTTCGCCAATGGTGACGCGGCCATGTACGTGATGGGCAACTTCTCGGTCGACGGCTACAAGAACGCCGGTCTGACCGAAGATCAGATCGACTTCATGCCGTTCCCGACGATCAACGCGGACGTGCCCCCGGCGGAGGAAGCGCCTGCGGACGCCTTCTTTATCCCGACAAACGCCAAGAACGTCGAAGACGCCAAGAAATTCCTGGCCTTCGTTGCGCGCCCCGATGTGCAGACCCAGTGGAACAAGACCATCGGTCAGCTGCCCATCAACTCCAAGGCCGACATCTCGGATGACAAGTTCATCCAGGAAGGGTTTGCCCTGCTGAACGCGGCCACCGGCCTCGCGCAATTCTATGACCGTGACGCCCCTGCGGCCATGGCCAAGGCGGGCATGGAAGGCTTCCAGGAGTTCATGCTGGACACGGCCAAGAAGATGGACGTCCTCAAGCGTCTGGATGAGGTCCAGGCAGAGGTCTACTAAGCCCGAAGACGTGCGGTGCGCCGTAAAGGCGCACCCTACACCGTAGGGTGTGCGCTCTGCGCGCACCTTGACCCAAACCGGCTCTCGTTGCGCTTTAACCTTCTGTAAACACAGATTAATTCCCAAAAAATCTGCTGTGCTTCCAAAAGGTTAGACTTGTCCCCGCGGGGACAACCGCCCTCAGACCAGGAGGTTGCCCATGACACATGCCGTCGTGCCAGACACCAACACACCTGCGGAACCGAGTTGGTTCAGGCGGAACAAGCTGGCCATCGCCCCGTGGATTTTCCTGATCCCGGCGCTGATCTTTTTTGCGATCTACGTGGTCATCCCGATTTTTGAATCCCTTTGGCTCAGCCTTTACGAGTGGAACGGCCTGTACGACGCCCAAGGGAACTCAACAGCCACCTGGGTCGGGTTCCAAAACTACGTGAAGCTCTGGGATGACCCGAATTTCTGGACGTCGCTGCGGAACAACATCGCCTGGCTGGTGCTCTATATGCTGGCGGTTCCCGCAGGCCTCTTCATCGCGCTGTTCCTGAACCAGACCGTGACGGGGATGCGGTTCTACAAGTCGATGTTCTTCTTTCCCTTCGTGATCAGCCAGGTCGTGGTCGGCCTGATCTTCGGCTGGTTCTACAACCCCGATTTCGGCGTCGTGGGCAGCGTCTGGAAGGCGATCTTCTGCGAGGAAACCACCAACATCCTCGGCAATATCACGTTCACCTGCTCGCGACCCGCCCCGGACATCCTTTCAAGCCCCGAATGGGCGACCTACGGCATTATCTTCGCAGGCCTCTGGCCGCAGGTGGCCTATTGCATGATCCTCTATCTCACCGGCCTCAACAACGTCGCAAGTGACCAGATCGAAGCGGCCCGCCTCGATGGCGCCAAGGGCTGGAAGATGCTCTGGTACGTGGTGCTGCCGCAGCTAAAGCCGGCCACCTTCATCGCTGTGGTGGTCACCGTGATCGGCGCACTGAGAAGCTTCGACATGATCGCTATCATGACCCAGGGCGGGCCCTTCGGCTCGACCAACGTGCTGGCCTATTACATGTACGAGGTCGCGATCTCGGAATTTGGCGAGCGCTATGGCTACGGCTCGGCGGTCGCCACCGTGCTCTTCATGATCATGCTGGTCTACATCTCCTACTTCCTGTGGAAGATGTACCAGGACGAAAAGGTGAGCCGATGATGTTCGTCAAGAAAAACCGTCCCGCTCCGGGCTTGACCCGGAGCAAGGCACGCGCAACACAAGCGAGGTGACCTGACATGTTCCCCCGTCCCATTGAAAAGTCTGGCCCGGTCGCCAAGACCGCCTACCAGGCCTTCCTTCCGGTGGCGCTCTTCCTCTGGCTCCTGCCGCTTCTTGCGATCTTCGTCACCTCCATCCGGGGCGCGGCGGACATCAACTCGGGCAACATCTTCGGCTGGCCCTCCGAATTCGCCTTATTCGAGAACTACTCCGCCGTCTTCACCCAGTCGGCGGCGGCGCAGTACATGCTGAACTCGGTTCTGATCACCGTGCCCAGCGTCATCATTTCAGTGGCACTCGCCTGCCTCGCGGGATACGCGCTGGCCATCTATCGCTTTCGCGTCGCCGTCCCGCTCTTCTTCCTCTTCGTGGCGGGCAACTTCATCCCGTTCCAGATCCTCATGGTTCCCGTCCGTGATATGTCCGTCCAGACCGGCCTTTACGACACCATTGCGGGTCAGTTCCTGTTCCACGCGGCCTTCCAGACCGGGTTCTGCACGCTCTTTATGCGGAACTTCATCAAGGCGCTGCCCTTCGATCTGATCGAGAGCGCGCGCATCGAAGGCGTCGCCGAATGGCGCATCTTCTGGTACGTCGTCCTGCCACTTGTGCGCCCCGCCATCGCTGCGCTCGCTGTGCTGATCTTCACCTTCGTCTGGAACGATTTCTTCTGGGCCAATGTGCTGACCCAGGGCGAAAGCGCCAAGCCGATCACCGCGGGCGTCCGCTCGCTCAACGGGCAGTTCGTGAACAACTGGCACCTGGTGTCCGCCGCCTCGCTCATGGCGGCGATCCCGCCGGTGGTCATGTTTTTCCTGATGCAGAAACACTTCATCGCTGGTCTGACACTGGGTGCCGTAAAATGATCCAATGCTGGCGGCTGGATGACAGCCGTCAGACCCTCGTTCTGGGTGCCACGCGCGAACGCCTGGCGGAAGTCGTGTACTGGGGTGCGCGTCTCCCGGATGACGAGGATCTGACAACCCTCTACGAAGCCCACACGCTCGACGTGACGGGTGGCATGCTCGACGCCAACCCCGAGATTTCGATCTGTCCCGAGGCGACGCGCACCTTTCCGGGTCAGCCGGGTCTGATCATGCGTGACACCGACGGCACGCCATACCTACCCAAGTTCTGTCTGACGGGCGTCGAACAGAGAGAGGGCGGCCTGACGCTAACCTATACGGATCAGCACGAGGTGGTAACGTATATCGCCGAATTCGCGATCGACGGCGCGACCCACCTGATCGAAGCGCAAGCCTGTCTCAAGGCGACACGGCCTGTGCACCTGCACTGGCTCTCGGCTCCGGTTTTTCCCGGCCCGCAGCTTTCCGATGAGATGATCGACGTTGCAGGCCGCTGGTGTGGCGAGTTCCAACTGGCCACGACGCCTTGGTCCCCCGGCATCCGCTATCGCGAGAACCGGACAGGCCGCACGGGACACGAGCATTTCCCCGGCCTGATCGTCCCGGTGCGCGGGGCGACCAACGCGCGCGGTGAGGCTTACGCGTTCCACTACGGCTGGTCCGGTGGGCATCGCATGGTGGCCGAGGAATTGCCCGATGGGCGCCGGCAAATCCAGTTCGGTCACGACGCCCGCGTCGAAAGCGTGCCCCGGACCGAGTTTCGCACCGGCAAGCTCTACGC